>JAIRQF010000017.1 GCA_031256635.1 Treponema sp.
AAAGTAAAGATTTCCGCCTGTAAAATAAGTAAAACCGTTTTCTTCTATTTTTTTTATAAGATCGATCATTTCGCTGATGTGCTCTGTCGCTTTGCAAATCACATTCGGGCGCGTTATATTCATTCTGTCAGTGTCATTAAAAAACGCCTTTGTATAAAAATCCGCGATCTCAAGTACGCTTTTTTTTCTTTCTTCCGAGGATATTACCATTTTATGATCGCCGTCATCAGCATCATACGACAGCTGGCCTACGTCGGTGATATTCATAACGTGATTGACGTCATAGCCTGCGCGCCGCAGAGAACGGACAAGTATATCGTGATGAACATACGCGCGTAAATTTCCGATATGCGCGTAATTGTAAACAGTAGGTCCGCATCCGTAAAAACCGGTCTTGTTTTCGTGTAATGGTTTAAACAGCTGCTTTTCGCGGCCGAGAGTGTTATAAAATGTAAATGACATGGAAAAAGTATAAAAAAATATTTAAAACATTACAATAAGACAGTTCTTTTGTTATAACAAATAATCCGACAGTCTTCTGTAACATTGATTTACTGTATGTTTCTGTTCAATGTCGACATCTTCTCCCAGTTCATCAATCAGATTTTCAAGACTGGACAGGCTCTCATTAAGGCTTGTATGAAAGCCGCGTGACGCCCTGAACCAGTAATTTCCTTCTCCATCTGTAAAAAGCCCGAAAAATCCCAGCTCTTTTGAGTTTTTCTTCCAGACAACCGGCTTTACAAGATTGTCGAGCTCTTTTAACAGAGCGCAAAGATTATCATTCGAGTTAAAATTCTTTTTACGCAGCCATGTGCGGGAGAAAATATTTTCCATATCAAGAACCGGCGCAAGAGACAGAATAAGATCGAGTTTTTCTCCGGCCAGCAGGCTGTATTGATTATTTATTATTATTTTTCCCCTGATATTTTTATATACGACATCAGAAGGAATCTTGTTTCTTATACATTCAAGCTTTTCCCATGGAAGCAGTACGGTTTTCTTTCCTTTAATTGTGACGATCTCAAATATTTCACTGTGAATTTTTATATTGTTTGTAAAATCTCTTGTCTTCCTTGTCTTTTCATGTTTATGTTCCGCGTAATTTTCATAATCATCAAAAATATCAGGATGAATTCCTTCCCATTTGGTTTGAATATCTTTCGATAAACGCTGCAGCACCGCTTTTGATATCGGAGAAACTGACATTGCGTACATTCTGGATGTCCGTACAATTTCACCTGCCACAATGAAGGGCGGATCTGTGCGGAACATTACCGATCCGGGATGAATAATAATTCTATTTTCTGTCAGGCTCCGGTAAGAGCAGTTTTTTCCGCGCGCATTATACGATTTTTCGCGCCCTTCGCGGACGCATACAAATTGAATCATTCCATGTCCGATGCAGCATAAATAATCGTCAACGTCATTTACAGAAAGCTGTTCCGCTCTGTAATGAACCGGAATCTTCATTGCGGTGAGAATTTCCTGCAATTGCGCGGTCACATTTACTATTTCCGCCATCGCCCGATCATCCAAATAATTTTTTTCGCAGAATTTTGCCTTGTTCGTTGAATCATTATATGATTTGAATAATTTCAGATATGAAATAAAATCTCCGTTGTCATCACGGAACCTGTGATGTGCCTGACGCGCGTCTGTTTCTTCTCCCGGCGGCAGAACATACGGGCTTTGCGTTGATAAAAACGCTGCGGCGATGATTGTTTCGCGTATTACATCCGGATAATGCAGTATCGCTTCAACAATTATGCGCGACTGGCGCGGCGCAAGAGGAAATTCGGTCATTAATTTTCCGATATTTGATAAACTTCGATCGTCTTCCAGGGCATTTAGCAATTTTAATGTTTCAATTCCGCTGACAAGCGCTTCTTTTTCTGGAGACGCGATGAAATCAAAATCTTCAAAATCTTTTATGCCGAGATCAGCCATTCGTAAAATTACTTCGGATAAATCCGTACGGAAAATTTCTTCTGTTGTATAAAGCGATCTGGTTTCAAAATCTTTGCGCGTATAAAGCCTGTAACATGTTCCTTCGCGCGTTCTTCCCGCTCTTCCCTTGCGTTGATTCGCTGAAGCGATTGATATCGGCGATTCAATCAGGCTGGAAGTAAACGTGCGCGGATTATACCAGTTAAGTTTCGCAAGTCCGGAATCGATCACTGCGGTTATTCCGTCTATTGTTACCGATGTTTCCGCGATATTTGTTGAAACAACCACTTTTGTTTTGCCGCCAGGAGCGTCTTCAAAGACTTTTTCCTGTTCTTCCTTGCCGAGTCTTCCGTATAACGGCACAAGATGCAAATATTTTCCCGCTGAACATGATAAAAGACGATTCATGCATTCTTTAATCATTTTTTCGCCTGACAGAAAAATTAAAATATCTCCTTCGCGTCTTTCACTTATAAAACGCGTTGTAATTGCTTCAATTTTTACTAAAATAGCCTCTTCTGCGCTGATATTTGATGAAAATCGCTCTCTTCTTTCTTCCCGCTTTTCTCTGTTTGCTGTTCTGTATTCATTGCTCCCTGCTTTTATATCTTTATTCTGTTCGTTCCCAATTCCGCTGACCGGATCATAGATCAATGTTACAGGAAATCTTTGCGCTTCTATCTTTATAATGGGGCAATTATTAAAATATTCGGAGAATACTTCCGCGTTTATTGTCGCCGAAGATATAATTACTTTAAAATCACGCCTGCTTTCCATTACGCGTTTGATTAAACCGAGTATGAAATCTATATTAAGACTTCTTTCATGAGCTTCATCAATAACGATTAGACTGTATTTTGAAAGCCATGGATCAAGTTTCATTTCCTGCAGCAGGATTCCGTCGGTCATAATTTTTATTTTCGTTTCATGATTTGTCTGATCGGCAAACCGCATTTTATAACCAATGAGCCCTGGTATTGTTGTCTCTGATTGCCGCGCTATAAATTCACTTACAGATACCGCCGCTATTCGTCTGGGCTGAGTTATTCCAATGATTCCGCTGTACATATCAGATGCGAATCCTGCTTCATAAAGTATCAAAGGCAGCTGCGTTGTCTTGCCTGATCCTGTCGGACTCTCTACAACAAGCGCCTGATTTTTTTTTATTGCAGATAAAATTTTTTCCTTGTTTTTATAGACAGGAAGTTCAATATGGTTCATAATAATAATATAATTGCTTGCATGAAAAAATAAAAGATGATATATTATAATTATTATGGAGGATGTTAATGGCTAATAAAAAAAATGTTTACTTCTTCGGTAAAGGTAAAGCCGACGGAGATTCAAAAATGAAATTGGTTTTAGGAGGCAAGGGCGCGAATCTTGCCGAGATGACTAATCTTGGAATACCGGTGCCGCCCGGTTTTACAATTTCAACTGATGTATGCGCGGCGTATTATGAAAATAAAAATAACTATCCGAAAGGAATAAAAGAGGAAGTTGAAGCGGGACTAAAAAAACTTGAAGCGGTAATGAAAAAGAAACTCGGCGATCCCGATGATCCGCTTTTGGTTTCCGTTCGTTCAGGCGCCGCTGTTTCCATGCCCGGTATGATGGATACAATTCTTAATCTTGGAATGAGCGACAAAGCGGTTAAAGGCCTCTCTGATAAAACAGGAAACCCGCGTTTCGCGTGGGACGCGTACAGGCGTTTAATTCAAATGTACGGCGATGTTGTAATGGGCGTTAAACATGAATATTTTGAAGAAGCCATCGGTGAAATAAAGAAAAATAAAAAAGTTGAACTTGATACGCAGCTTGACGCGGCCGATCTTGAAAAACTTGTCGGTCAATATAAGCAAATCGTTAAAAAAAATACTGGTAAAGATTTCCCTCAAAGTCCGCTTGATCAGCTTTGGGGTGCGATTAACGCGGTTTTCGGTTCATGGATGAATGAAAGAGCGATTAAATACAGGCAGATTAATGAAATAAAAGGCCTTAAAGGAACCGCCGTTAATATTCAATCAATGGTTTTCGGCAATTTCGGCGATGATTCCGGAACAGGCGTATGCTTCAGCCGCGATCCTTCAACCGGTATTAATGAATTTTACGGTGAATATCTTATGAACGCGCAGGGCGAAGATGTTGTCGCGGGTATCAGAACGCCCGAAAGAATTTCTACGCTGGAAAAAAAGAATCCTGTCATTTATAAACAGCTTGTTGATATTAAAAACAGGCTGGAAAAATATTTTACGGATATGCAGGATATGGAATTTACCGTTCAGCAGGGCGAACTTTTCATTCTGCAGACACGTAACGGCAAGCGCGCGGGAACCGCGGCGGTAAAATGCGCCGTAGACATGGTAGCAGAAGGCTTAATTGATAAAGATACCGCGATCTTGCGCGTAACACCGGGGCATCTTGATCAGCTTCTTCACCCGATGATTGACACAAGCGCGCAAAAACAGATTAAAGCGCTGACAAGAGGATTGAACGCGTCTCCGGGCGCCGCTACAGGCAGAATCGTTTTTAATGCAAAGGACGCTGAAGCCTGGCACGGAAGAGGCGAAAAGGCTCTGCTTGTCCGCAAGGAAACAAGCCCTGAAGATATCGGCGGAATGGTAGTATCGCAGGGTATTCTTACATCAACGGGTGGCATGACGAGTCACGCGGCTGTTGTCGCGCGCGGAATGGGCACTCCCTGTGTCGCCGGAGCGAAGAGCGTTCTGGTGCAGAACGATAGCACTGTTGAAATCGGCGGGAAAATGTTTAAAGAAGGCGACTGGATCACAATTGACGGTTCATCAGGCGAAGTATATGAAGGAAAACTTCCGCTTGTAGCGCCCGCTATTTCAAAAGATATGAATACATTCCTTAAATGGTGCGATGATGTGCGCGCAAAAAGCGTCCGGGGCAAAATAAAAGGTTTTGATGTAAGAACAAACGCAGATCAGCCGGATGACGCGAAGCGCGCGTTTGCCTTCGGTGCTCAGGGTATCGGCCTTTGCCGCACAGAGCATATGTTTTTTGATAAAGAAAAACTTATTCATTTCCGCGCAATGATTGTTTCCGATACTGAGAAAGAAAGAAAGGAAGAGTTAAAAAAGATTCTCCCTCTTCAGCAAAAAGATTTCTTCGGTATTTTCAAGGCAATGGACGGACGTCCTGTTACAATCAGGCTTCTTGATCCTCCTTTGCATGAATTTGTCCCCCACACAAAAGAAGATATTGCAGAGCTTGCCGGTCATTTGAATATGGACATCGCGAAATTAACATCAAAGATTGAAACTCTTATAGAAAGCAATCCGATGCTCGGACACCGCGGATGCCGTTTGGCGGTAACATATCCTGAAATTTACGATATGCAGGTGGAAGCGATAGCGCGCGCCGCGGTTGAATGCGCCAAACAGAAAATTCCTGTCCGCCCGGAAATCATGATCCCTATTGTTATTACGGCAAGAGAATTAAAGCTATTGCGGCCCAATGCTGAAAAAGTTCTGGAGAAGATATTTAGCGAAGCAGGCGTGAAAGTTCCTGTTACAATAGGAACCATGATCGAAGTGCCGCGCGCGGCAATTCGCGCGGCACATATCGCAATGTATGCGGACTTCTTCAGTTTTGGTACAAATGATCTTACACAGATGACTTTTGCATTCAGCCGCGATGATGTTGCGTCGTGCCTGCCAATCTATCTTCAGAAAAATGTTCTTGATG
>JAIRQF010000087.1 GCA_031256635.1 Treponema sp.
GCCGGAAATGTAATCAGCAGTATAGGATTGGGTTCTTTGGAATATGCAGTCGAAGCGCTTAAAACGCCGCTTATCGTCGTAATGGGTCATCAGCAATGCGGCGCGGTTAAAGCGGCAATTCACGGCGGCTCGTTCAGTCCCTGCATGAGGGCTGTTATTGATGAAATATGCAAATGTTCTCCCAATGATATTTGCAACTGTGATCAGGAAGAAATTGAAAATAAAAACATATTGTATACATTATCAAAAATAGCCGCCAACACAGTTATATCAAAAGCGGTTGAGGAAGGAAGGGTAGGACTTGCTGCGGCAAAATATTCGCTGGAGACAGGGGTAGTTTCGTTTTTTAATTAGCGCATTTGTTATTTTGCAGACTGAATTAGACAGGACACTGGTTCTTACCATTCCCAGCTGGCAAGCCGTTTTCCCAGCGCGCCTGCTAAAACTGTAGAAACAAATGCCTTTGCCTCATTAAAGGAACTGCTGTCCATTGAATAACGGTATAAAAATGAAGGTTCCAGCGGTTTAACGGCGGAAAGCCAGCGGCGGCTGCCCGGATTGAGCTTTATTAATCCCTGGGATAGAGATCGATCTTGGGGACAGATATCGTTTCCTGTAACACAGTCCGGGCAAAAGATACCGTTTTCAGGGCTTGAAAACCAAAACGGGCTTTCCTGAGTTTCATTCCCACAGATTGAGCAACACTCAACCTGAGGCTGGATTCCCAGAAAATCCGACCAGCGCCATAAAAAGTGAACCAAAATACGCTCGCATAATTCTTCATCTGCGTTTTCCAGCATATCCATACTTGATGTTGCCAGTTGCAGAGCGATTCTCCATTCACCGCCGCCGCCAAGGGATGAGAGAATCGTCTCCGCTAAAGCGCCTGCCGCCATAGTTCGCTCATAAAGTTCCCTTAGACCCGGCCGCCATGACTGGACGTCAAAATCACTTAATTTAGCGTAATCTTTCGCTTTATCACGGTAAATCCAAACCCTGCCTGAATTATACGGCGCGGAATGAGATCTTAATTTACTTTTAGCGCCGCCGAAAACTGTCGCTCTTATAATGCCTTCTTCCGCAGTGAGCAGGGTAACTTCGCTGTTCGACTCGCCTGAATGGCGGTTTCTGAGAATTATGGCTGAATAGACAGCTGTTCTTGACATTTTATTTAAAGTTCCAGCGCAAAAACCTTGCTGTTGCGGTTTTGGTCGTAGGCTTTTCGTTTTAGTTCAGGCAGAGTTTCTACTGCCGCTTCCCTGAATCCCAGAGATTCAAACCAGTCCTGCGACTGAGTGGTAAGCGCGAAAATACGGCGCATATTGCTTTTTCGCCCTTTTTCGACAAGAAAACCTACAATTTTTCGCCCAAGTCCAAGGTCTGTGTATTGAGGATCTGTCGCAATAGCCGCAATTTCCCCTTGAGATTCTCCCCAATCATGAAGGGCTCCGCAGGCTCTGATTGAACCGTCAATCTCCAAAACCGCATAATCTTCCTTTTTCTCCTGAATTTGTTCCGGATTTCTCCTGATCAGGATACCTTTTTGCATTAACGGTTCCATTAACCGCAGAATATCCGGCAAATCCCTGGAATGAATGGCGCGAATAGAGTCATATTCGTCGTTATAAATCATGGTTCCTATGCCGAGATTTGAGAACAATTCCTTAAGAACCGCTCCTTCTTCTCTTCCGTCAATCATATGTACACGGTGTACGCCGGCTCTGATGGCTCTTAAGGCAAGTTTTAGCTCTCTTATATACTGCTTTTGGGGACAAAGTTCATCCTCTTTCCCTTCGTTAGTCAAGGTAATAAGCAATTCAACCTGCTGAGGGGTAAGCCGTACAAGGGTTCCATCCGGTCTTGTTTCTATCTTTTCCATGATGTTCCTGAAAGCGACCTTTAATGTACGCCGCATCAATGATAAGCGGTTGTCTTCTTTTATGTGCAAATTGAAGTTTTCGGCTCTAATCCCCTTGTGTATGGAGAGGATAAACAATTTTGCCGCGCCCAGGGCTTCAGAAACGGTCAGGGCGATTTCATAACTTGGTACATTGTACGGCTTTCCTGAGGGACTCCACCCGATACAGGGAAGAATAGGCACCATGCCCAAATTTAACACTCTCTTAAGCGAATCTACATATATTTTATCTACAGTGCCTGTGTGTTCTGTATCTATTCCGTTTATAACGCCGAGCCCCCTTGCCCGTACAAAATTTCCAATCAGCGCATCGACTCTGCTGCCGGAAAGAAATGTCATAAAACGGCTTGCTACATTAAAAGCCGCCATTTCTACATACGGGATCGTCTGCTGTGTTGTTACGCGTACAGGAAAATCCTGTTTTTGGATATTGCTGGTGTATGAAGAATCGATATCATGCTGTTTAAATATATCGTCTATGTTTTCTTTTACTCCCGGGACGATTATTACCTTGAATCCGGTTTTCGCAAGCAAAGCCAGATCCTTCACAAGTCCCGGAAACCCTGGATCTTCAGTTACCGGATAATCAATTTTAAAAACAAGTATAGATCCTTCAAACCGGTTCTGATAATGG
>JAIRQF010000089.1 GCA_031256635.1 Treponema sp.
GTTATCGTTCCGCCCGTACCGACTCCGCTGACAAGAATATCAATATTTCCATCCGTATCATTCCAGATTTCAGGGCCTGTGGTTTTTTCGTGAACCTGCGGGTTAGCCTGAGTATCAAATTGTTGAGGCATAAATGAATCGGGTGTAGATGCTAAAAGTTCCTCCGCTTTGGCAATCGCGCCCTTCATTCCCTTTGCGCCTTCTGTCAGTACAAGTTCAGCGCCTAACGCCTTTAACAATTTACGCCTTTCGACGCTCATCGTTTCAGGCATTGTAAGAATAATCTTATATCCTTTAACTGCCGCGATATACGCAAGTCCTATTCCCGTATTACCGCTTGTAGGCTCGATAATGACAGTCCCCTGCTTTAAATATCCGTCTTTTTCCGCCGCTTCGATCATGGCAAGCGCTATCCGGTCTTTTACGCTCGACATCGGATTAAAACTCTCCAGTTTAATATAAACAACCGCGCCCCCCTTATTAATCTTGTTGAGTTTTACAATCGGTGTATTCCCGATAAGGTCTGTAATTTTTTCCGCTTTCATTTTAATCTCCTTACAATCTTTACAACTCATAAAACTTATGTGTATACTATGTTTTACATTGAAAGAAAAATATTGTCAATAGAAATAATGGTTTTTTCACTTTTTATTGGTAAAAATACCTCTGTTTGCAATACTTAGTAAACATATATAAAAGTAAGATATAATTATCTTAGGAAGTAAGATCATTGAAAATATCCACAGAAGATAACGCTCTTTGGATGCTCCTTGACCTTGCGGAGCACAGATCATTCTACTTTAAACTTGTTAACTTCTTTAATCAATTGATTTATCGCATCTCTATTCTTGGTGCTAATGTCATTAACCTGCGTTACAGCAATGTTAATTTGATCCGCTCCTGTAGCCATTTCACTCATACCGGAAGCGATTTCCTGCGTCGCTTTCGCAAGATTCAAGCTTTCTTTAATTACTTCCTGCGAACCTTCAAGCATTTCTGTGGAACTGACATTTACCTGCTTGGTTACTTCTTTTACGTTGTTTATGCCTTCCAGAGTCTGCATGGAACCTTGCCCCTGTTCTTACATGGCATGCAGTATATTGTCTTCCTGCTGCGCTACTGTTCTTACGTTTGAATCAATCGATTCAAATCTGTTAAGCACATTTTCCGTGGATTTAGTGATCTTATCAATAGACTCTTTAATTTTCTTAAGCACTGTGCTGATAGTCTTTGATTGTTCACTGGAACTCTCCGCAAGCTTTCGGATTTCATCTGCGACAACAGCGAAGCCTTTGCCTGATTCCCCAGCATGAGCCGCTTCAATCGCGGCGTTCATCGAAAGAAGGTTTGTCTGGCTTGCTATGTTTTGCATAACAGAGTTAATTTCCAGAAGGCCTTCCGATTCGCGGGAAATCTCTTGAATGTCAGATGAGACTTCCTGTAAGCCTGAGCGTCCGTCTTCTGAAGCATTCGTCAAATTCTTTACATTGACGCTGTTTTTTTCAAGCGTGTCGGTGACAGAAGCGATATTGGCTACCATTTCTTCGATGGCCGCTGACGCCTGCGATACGTGCGTGTTTTGAATCTCAACATTTGTATTTAGCTTTTTAATGTTGTTTGTAACCTGTTCCATTGTTGCGTTGGTCTCTGTCACGCTTGCGCTCTGGTTTATTACCCTGCTTTTGATGCTTTGAATGTTCGCCGTTATTTCGTTCACAGCAGCAGCGGTTTCGTTCATGTTACTTGCAAGATCAGTTCCGATGCCGGCTAATATATTAGCCTCTTTTTTAATTATTACAATCAATCCTCTGATTTTTTCTATCGTCTGGTTGAAGTAACGGGAAAGTTCTGTTATTTCATCTTTTCCTTTTTCCGCGATTTTGACTGTAAGATCACCTTCACCCTGCGCTATATCCTTCAATGTTGCCGCAACGTTTACAACCGGCATCATTGTGAAATGAAGGACAAAGGAAATTATTACCGCCACTATCGCGGCAATTATTATCGCAAGGAAGATGGTCAGTCTTGTCATATTGTTTACATCGGTTAAAATATAGTCTTCTCTTGCCGCGATCATGACAGACCAGAACGCGTCAGAAGTGCCAATACGAAGCGGCGAAAAGAAAGTTTCCAATGTTGTTCCCATTGCGGCCGAATACGAAGAGCTGAAGTATGGAGTTCCTTCAATAGCGGCCTTATATGCGTCCGGCAGCTTATCGCCCAAAAACCCTTCCGTATCTTTCATATTTTTTCCGATGCGATCGCTGAATGAATGAGCCAATACAGTTCCATCGTTCGCGAAAAGCCCCATTGCGGCAATTTCATCATTGCCTTTAACAGTTTGTTCCAATATTTGCTGTAATGAATCAATATTCATAAGATAGGCGATGCCGCCTACAGCCTGCTTTGTTGAATCATTAATGATTGGCTTCATCATTCTGATTACGTATGTATCTTTCCCGGCAATTGTTCTCTGGAAGGGAGGCTCTACCCTGTCTTTCAGGTTATTTATATTAAGACTGTCAAGGTACGCAATTGTAGCGTCTATATCGACAGTAGATCTGGGAAGTATTTCACCTGTTTCCCTTGTGTAGCACATCGCGTATTGCCCTGTGGGGCTGGAGCCGACGCGGCCAATCATCTGCGCGTCCAGGCCGTCAAGAGCATTGGGCCTCCAGATCGTATAAACCTGCAGGTACTCAGGGTTGGCTTCCATAACAGCGTATAACATTTCGTCAAAACGATCCCTCCGCTCTTCCGGATCGAATCTTTGGTATTGTGAAAATATATTCTCCAGTGTATTAAGCAGCGCGAAACGCGTGTCTTGCTGGCCTTTCCAGTATTCAGCCTGTTCGCCTGATAAATATTTAATCACCTCTCTATTCAGATTGATCGCGATACTTGAGGCGTTGCTAAGCAGGATAATGGAGATTGTCGCAACGACGACAACCAGAATGGCAATAACCATAAGACTAAGTCTAAATTTTAGCTTCATTTTTTTCCTCTAATTATTAATATACGTTAAATTATATTCCAAGACACCAAAATTTAGTATGAATTGAATAATTTATCATAAAATGTGATCCGAACAAATGTCCGTTAAAATTAAATTTTTCTCATGTTCTATTGACAATTTTCCTTTAAACCAATAATCTATTACATAGTAAACAGATATGTGTGCTAATATACACTTAACAAGGAGCAGAATATGTCAAAAGAGGGAACTTTAAACGCACTCAGTAAGG
>JAIRQF010000149.1 GCA_031256635.1 Treponema sp.
TAAAACTTCAAAATAAAAGTCCGGTTTTAACCGGACTTTTATTACGGGAGCGACGGGGCTTGAACCCGCGATTTCCGGCTTGACAGGCCAGCGTGATAAACCAGCTTCACTACGCCCCCAATTCCTATAAAAATTATCAAAAATGAATAAAATAGTCAAGACCAAAAATACCGTTGTTAACAGCCTGCAGGAAGATGCTGTTTTATCATCGTTTCGCCAGAAGCCGCCTTGAGATAACAGTTCCCGTCATTTGTACGGCTTCCACAAGTATTAAAATGATGATAACCGCGGCTATTGTTACGTCGATCCGGAAGCGATAATAACCGTAGCGGATCGCAAGGTCGCCAAGTCCGCCGCCGCCTAAAGCTCCCGCCATTGCCGAATAGCTTATCAGGTTGATGATGGTAAGGGCGAGGCCGGAAACAAGGGAGGGCATCGCTTCAGGAATCAGCACTTTGCGGACAATTTGGAAATTGGTGGAACCCATCGCTCTTGCCGCCGTCAGTACTCCCCTGTCAACTTCCGCAAGAGCTGATTCTACAATGCGGGCTACAAACGGAGCGGCGGCGATTGAAAGCGGGATTATTACAGCGGTCGGTCCGATGCTGGTTTTTATGATGAGCCGTGTAAACGGAATAAGGAGAATCATTAGTATAATGAAAGGAAGGGAGCGAAGCAGATTGACGATGCGGGATACGACATTGTACGTGATCCTCTGCGGGAAAAGCCCGACAGGAGAAGCAGCAAAAAGGTAGGTGCCAAGCGGGAAACCCAGTATCGAGGCAAGTACGGTTGAAGCCGCCGTCATGAAAACAGTTTCTGATGTCGCCTGCGGAAGGAGCGACAGTACTTCCATCAATTTGTCACTACCCATGGACCATTTCCCTTGCCGCCTGCGTCTTTGGCTCATTAAAAACAGCGTCGACAGTTCCGCTTTCCACGGCAACTCCCTTTTCAAGAACGACCACTTCCTGGCATATTTCGCGGATTACTTCCATCTGGTGCGTAATTAAAAAAACAGTGATGTTCAGCCTTGAATGTAAATCCTTAATAAGAGACAAAATAGAGCGAGTTGTCTGCGGATCTAGCGAGCTTGTCGCCTCATCGCAAAAAAGCACCTGGGGGTTTGCGGCAAACGCTCTTGCGATTGCCACTCTTTGTTTCTGCCCGCCTGAAAGCTCGCTCATCCTCGCCTTTCTCTTGTCTTTGATGTCAACCATGTCAAGAAGCTCGTCCACTCTTTTCGCGATTTGCTTCCTGTTAAGACCTGCGATTTCAAGAGGGTAGGCGATATTCCCCGCGGCGTTACGCGATCCCAGAAGGTTGAAATTCTGGAAAATCATTCCCATATTTCTGCGCCGCACAAGAAGTTCCTTTCCTTTCAGCGTATCAACCCTGAGAAAATCGTAATATACTTCCCCGGAATCGGGCTTCTCAAGAAGGCTCGCAATCCGCAGCAGCGTAGATTTCCCCGCGCCGCTTTTTCCGATTACTCCAAAGATGGTGCGATCGGGGATTTCGATATCAACATTCTTAAGCACATTGACACCGGGATATGCTTTACAGATACCTCTGAGAGCGATCATTAAAAAGTGTACCGCGTCTTATTAAAAGATCGCGATAACCCCGCCGTCGTAATTATTGTTAATATAATTTTTCACCTTCGCGCTTAACAGGGCATTTCTAAGAGCGATAATTTTTGAATCCTGTTCACTGCCCCTGCGAACGGTAATAATGTTCACATACGGAGATTGCGCGCCTTCAATAATAAGGGAATCCATTACAGGGTTAAAGCCCGCCTGAAGCGCGAAGTTGCCGTTAATGGTTGCGGCGTCAACATCGGACAGGGAGCGCGGGAGAAGGGCGGCTTCAAGTTCCCGGAAACGGAAATTTTTCGGGTTGCCGGTTACATCACGGGGAGTGGCTTCAAGCCCTGCGCCGTCCCGGAGGGTTATAAGCCCGTTAGCCTGAAGAAGAAGGAGCGCCCGCCCGCCGTTTGTAGGATCATTTGGAATGGCGATAATAGCTCCGTCCGGCAGCTGGTTAATATTGTTGAACTTGGCCGAATAAAGCCCGAAAGGCTCTACATGCACGCCGAAGGCTGAAACAAGCTTTGCCGACCAGTCATCATTGGACTCAAGATATGGAATATGCTGAAAAAAATTAGCGTCAAGGTCTCCGCTTATAAGCGCCATATTCGGCTGCACATAATCTGTAAACTCAACAATCCTTAATGTGATTCCCTGCGCCGCAAGATCATCCTTGATTAGATTAAGCAGTTCCGCATGCGGTACGGGCGTGGCCCCCACTGTAAGGACAGCGGCGCTTTGTGTCTGACGCTGTGTCCTGCTGCCGGCCTGGACATTAAAGCAAAAGATCAGAAACAGCGCCGGTGCAATCAGCAGACTGCGTTTTAAAAGATTCCTTTTCATATATTCCTCCAAATATGAATAATACATTTTCTGTTATTACATAGATATAGTATTTTTTGTTTTTTATCAAGGTCAGAGGGAACGCTCTTTCTTCATAACAAAGGCGAGCGCCTTTGCGGCGGCTTCCCAGCACCATTGGGGAATAATATCGCCGGGTTTCGCGCTTGAATCCAAAAGAGCCGCAAGAGAGGCGTCTTCCATTACAGTGACTCCAGCCTCTTTCGCGATTGCGATAATTTTCTCAGCCTCAGCGCCTCTTCCCGATACCAAAAGAACAGGAGCGAGGTCATCTTTGGAATAGCCGATAGCGGATGCGATCTTTCTCTTTACCATGCTACACCGCCTCGTCAACAAAAGGAATAGAAAGCCGGGCTTCATAAGGAAATGATTCTTCGCTTGTATTAATAAAAATTCGTTCCGCGGGTATATCCATAACCTTGGATAATTCCTGTTTTATTTTAGCCTGCTCTTTTTCTGATAGCGCCTGCCAAAAGTAAAGGATCAGTTTTACAGGTTTGTTATTAGCGGCTTCCGTAACAAAAAGCATCCTCTCCCCGTTCCCTGTCACCTGATCCCCAATTATTATATCAAGCGCCATACAGCAGGCGTTAGCTGAAACCTGACTGCCGTCTGTTAAAATTCTCATTGATACTTTAAAATCGCATCTGCCCTGCGTAAAATCAAATGGAAGCACAATCCAGCGCTGCCCGTTTTTCCCGGGCAGTCTGTTTAAAATATCCAAAAGCGGATCTTGCTTTTCTTTTTCATAAAATAATTTCTTTAACCCTTCTGCCGAAACAAATTCCATATCGCGGAGAATTTCTCCAAAGCTGCCTGTGCGGGTATTATCAGATGATTTTACCTTTGATAACGATTCGCCATCCTGCTGCCTTTGATCCTTATTGCGTTTACGCTTTTCGGGATCAACTGCTCCCGCGTATGATTCAAGCCCTTTGGGCTGAAGCTCCGTTCCCTTGCTTTCCGCGGCCGCTGCGGCAAGCGAAAGCGCTTCGCGGAATTTAACGGCAGCTATTGAATCTGCCTGCGCGGTGTTTATATTAGCGGCGGCCGAAGTGTTGGCTGCGGCAGGCGTAAACGCATTGCGGCGCATGTCAGCTAACAGCTGAGGTTTTAAAGGGAGCGAGAAAAAACGCGCGAATGAAATAATGGAAGAGGAAAGTTTATCAACGGGAAGAACTAAACCTGCCGGTGATGATACAGTACGCGGAATAACTTTTACGGAATGGTTTGAAGGCTGCGGTTTTATTTTTAATGAAGATATATTTTTTTCAGATGATTCTACTGTATTCTTCTGCGTTCTAATCTCATTTATCATTCCCAATCTCTTTCGCTTTTTCTACAATCATTCCGGTAATTTGCGCCGGTGTAAGTTCGTCGGTATCAATTATTAAATCCGCAAAATTATATTTATCAGTTTCAATTCCGTATATGCGCAGGTAGCGGTTGTGATCCTGTTTGTCGCGTTCTTCAGTAAAAGCTGCAACTCTATCAGGATCGCCTCCTTCCCTTCTCAGGATGCGGTCTACCCTTGTCTGCTGACTTGCCCTGAGATAAACCTTTAAATGCGCTTCTTCAAGCATCCAAATTGCGAGGCGGGAACCAAGCACGCAGCCGTCAGCTTCACGGGCAAGCTGAACCTGCCGTGTATCCACTTCCCTGTCCACAGAATCGTCCTTTGAAGCAAGATCAAGCATTCCTGTTAAATCAATCCGGCGTTCTTCGGCAAGAATGCGGAATGTAAAGTTGATAAAATTAATCCCCAGAATATCGGCAACCATTTTTCCGATTGTGGTATTCCCGCAGCCGCTCTTTCCTGAAATGGCAATTTTAATATTCATTTTCATCATCCTCTTGTACTGCGGTTATCTTAAACAACCGCAATAAAAATCAAATTATTCAATGTTTCTTAATTGCTCCCTGATATTTTCCAGAGCTTCTTTCATTTTTACAACTTCCGCGCTTACTTCAAGTATAGCGCTTTTTGAACCAATTGTGTTTATTTCCCTGTTAATTTCCTGACACAGAAAATCACACTTTTTTCCGGGCCGGGGATTTTTTTCGGTTTCTTTTTTGAATTCGCCGATGTGAGAAACAAGACGCGATATTTCTTCGGATATTGTATACTTCAGCAAAAGCGACGCTGTTTCAGCAAGAACCCTGTTTTCATCAATCTGGCTGCCCAGAAGCTCTGTAAAGCGGGATCTTATATTATCTTTTAATGTTTTTTCTATTACCGGAACAAACGAAGAAACTGTTTCCAATGATGATTCAATTATTCTTAAATTGGAAAGTATGTCACATTCGGTATGCTTTCCTTCTCTTTCACGCTCCATGCTGAAAGCCTGTGCGGCTTCGTTTAAAAGCGGCAGAACTTCCTGCCAGTAACGCTCATCATCGTGTTTTTTTTCAATTTCTATGACGTTTTCCATTTCCATAAGAACAGAAAGGCTCGGCTTCTCGCTTATGCCGAATTCTTTCGCGATATCGTTAAGCGCGTCAAAATATGCTCTTGCGGCATTTTTATTTATACTGATACTGACAGGCGCGTTATGTTCGCGGAAACGGATAAAAACTTCAACCTTTCCCCTGCCGCAGCGGGCGGAAATTATTTCGCGGATTCTGGATTCGAAGGCGGATAGCCATGGCGGCTGATTTATATAAATATCCAGATAACGGCTGTTGCATCCCTTAATTTCTACAGAGGCCGATAAATCCTCTCCTGTTTTTTCGCGGTAAGCGTAACCTGTCATGCTAATCATTTTTCACCTTCCCTGCGGAATTAAAATGAGAAAAAAGTTTTTTTCCAAGCGGCCAGTTGTTTCCCGCTCCGAGAGTAATAAAAATATCGTTTTCCCTTAATATATCACATAACAGATCAAAAGCGGTGTC
>JAIRQF010000169.1 GCA_031256635.1 Treponema sp.
CCGAATTGATATTTATCATCGAAGAAAAATTTTTAGAAACATCGCGGTCAATTCCCCTGCGGCTGAGTATATCTCCTGCGCCAACTTTGTAAGGACCGGAAATTGACGGTACTGAAGAAATATTCGCTGATGGGGAAGGAGGAATACCTGTTATATATCCGTCTTCACCGGAACCATTTATATTTGTACTGCTGTTATATGTCAGTAATGTGCTGTTTAGTTTATAAGTTTCAGATACCTCATTATTATATAAATAAGCATAATTAATATTTGATCCACCTGTAGGTGAAGGTATGGTGACATTTGGACTATATACGCCTTCTCCTGGGTTTAGAGTTATTATTTTAGCTGAATTAGCAGGAGCATAATGGTGTGTTAGATTATTAAATGTCGAATAACTCCTGTATCCAAATTTACCTGTTGAGCTTCCGATATAATTAGCGGCAAGCCATGTTTGAAGCAATGAATTCCAGCTGTTATAACCGGAGGCATCAACCACCGCCCGATGATCCGAATATTCAGAAATAAGAATTTTTCCATATATACTTATATCATTTTGAATCCTCAGCCACTGGAAGAAGAGATAAACAGTTGAGTAGTCATTTAATACAGCGTTAGGCACATCTTCATTATTATCCCATAAAAAGAAATTATCTCCCCGCGAAATGAGGCCTGTTTCATCAGCGTTAAACCAGCCAATCCGGCTTTTATTTTGCTCTCCTGAATAAACCCATTCAGCCGCGGAGGAAAGACCTTCGTCAATCCATGTATCCATATAATATTCCTGCCTCAAATTATTAGCTTTAAATAAAGAACTCGTAACAAAATTCATCATGTGCTGCATTTCATGGGCAAGCGTCTCATAAAAATCTCTTGAACCAACTTCAGAAGGATTTGTATCCAGATAAATCATGTCACATTCATTTGATCTCTTTCCCTGCGACGAAGCGGTAGAGACAGAAAAAAAATTTATAGGATCAAAATAACCTGCGACGTAACCGTTTCCTTCTGTATAACCGTCTCTTATATCCAGCAGTAAAATAATTAATTTTCTGTTTTCATCTCCCAATAAGTCGGCATACCGCATAACATCATAATTATTATCATGCCAGCCGAAAGCGTTCATAATGGCAGGATATACAAAATTACTATATTCATTCGCGACAGTCTGAGCTGTTGCCGCGTCTACTCCGCAGCCGTTTTCTACCCAGACTTCGCATCTTGAGTTTTGCGCAAGAAGCCTTGCTCCAAGACTATAAAAGCTATTATTTGTTATATCGCTGGCCCAGAAGTTCCTTTTTCCATATGCGTTTCCATCAGAATCGTTATCCTGGCAGGAGAGAAAAAATAAAACAAACAGAACTATAATGATTAGTTTTTTCTTCATATGTAATTAAACCAAATCAGGAAATTATACCATAATTTCATAATATTTGTGTTATATTCTTACGCGTTTGGAATTTATCATCCGCATCCTTCGGATGCTTTAGTTGCGTCCGCGGCGCGCACGTCCGGTTAAAGCCGGACTACATTTGATGTCGTGAAGGATTAATCCTGCGCCGGCGCGCTTGGAATTTTTCATCGACATCCTCCGGATGCTTTAGTTGCGCCCATGACAATGCTTATATTTTTTTCCGCTGCCGCAGGGGCAGGGGTCGTTGCGGCCTACTTTAGGCTGGCTGCGAACTACGGTGGCTCCTTCCGGGCTGGCGCTGTTCGGAGAACGGTTTGCTTTTTGCGTTACCCCGAAGGAGCTTATGCTGCTGTGGCTCGCGTTTGCGTTGATCGAACGGTTTTGCGGCCGCCTTTCAGCCATTTGAATGCGGATAAGATGAAGGCGCGAGGCGATTTCCTGCCTGATCTCTTCTATCATTTTTTCAAAAATCTGGAAACCTTCAACCTTGTATTCTGTCAGCGGATTTTTTTGCGCGTAATGGCGCAGGTTCACGGCTTCGCGCAGGGCTTCCATGTTTTCAAGATGATCAAGCCATTTTCGATCTACAGCGTTCAAATAATTATCGCGGATAAATAAATTAAGATAATCATGCGTAATCAGGTCTTCCTTGTCTGCCAAATCCTTTTCAAGGTCTTCAATAATGCGTTTTTCCAGCAGTTCGGAATTTTTAAATTCCTTACTGTCAATATCCGCAGGAATGGCATAACCGAATTTTATGCGAAGATTTTCTGTTAAATCCTTCATTGCGCCGTCGCTGTCGATTCTGTTCGCTTCGTTATATACGTCAATATAATCGCCTATAATATCGCCTGTCGCGTCATATACCCGCTTTACAAGATCTTTATCAACAAGTATCGCGTCACGCTGTTCGTAAATAAATTTGCGCTGCTGATTTAAAACATCGTCGTACTCAAGAAGATGTTTGCGAATTTCAAAGTTGCGCTCTTCAACTTTTTTCTGGGCGTTTTCTATTGTTTTATTCAGCATCGGATGATAAATCGGCTCTCCTCCCGACATGCCGATTCTTGCCATGAGGCTTTTCATCCGCTCTCCTCCGAAAAGGCGCATCAGTTCATCATCCATTGAAATGAAAAACTTGCTCTTCCCCGGATCTCCCTGACGTCCTGAGCGGCCGCGAAGCTGATTGTCAATTCGGCGGCTTTCATGGCGCTCCGTTCCTATTACATAAAGACCGCCAAGGCGTTTAACCTCTTCGTAATCTTTTTTCCATTTCTCCTGCTCTTCCTTTAATATGGCCTGATACTGCTCTTCTGCGGCATTTGTGCCTGCGCGGCGGCGCGCGCGGTGCTCCGGGTTTCCGCCGAGTTTAATGTCAGTTCCGCGGCCCGCCATGTTGGTTGCAATTGTAACAGAACCTTTTGCTCCTGCTTCCGAGATAATCAGCGCTTCGCGCGTGTGATTCTTGGCGTTCAATACTTCGTGGCGGACTCCCCTTCTGGAAAGCAGCGATGATATTTTTTCTGATTTTTCGATTGAGACAGTACCGACAAGCATCGGCTGCCCTTTTTTATTAGCGTCCGCGATTTCATCGCATAACGCCTTGTATTTATCCTCTTCATTAAGGTAAACCAAATCATCCTCATCATTGCGCGCGACAGGCATATTTGTCGGAATAACAACGACATCAAGTTTATATATCTTGTTAAACTCGACAGCTTCGGTATCCGCGGTTCCTGTCATGCCTGAAATTTTCTGATACAGCCTGAAATAGTTCTGAAAGGTAATTGTCGCAAGCGTTCTGTTCCGCTGTGCGATTTTAATTCTTTCCTTCGCTTCGATTGCCTGATGAAGCCCGTCGGAATAGCGCCTTCCGTGCAGAATACGGCCTGTGAACTCATCGACAATCTGAACCTGTCCTTCTTCCACAACATAATCAACATCAATATGAAATAGTTTATGCGCCCTTAATGCCTGGGTAAAATAATGAAGGTACTCAAAGTTCTCTTCATCAACAATCGCGCCCTGAATAAGGTTTCGTTTTTTTAAAGCGTCCTCAATTGAAGAGAGTCCCTGATTACTGAACGAAATATTTTTATTTTTTTCGTTAATTTTATAATCACCTGTTACTTCCTCTCCCCTTGTTTCATCCGGGTAATCTCCGTTTTCCTTTTTTTGCACCTCACGGAGTCCGCCCAAAAGCCTGTCAACTTCCGCGAATTTGAAAGTATCGTCTTCCGCCGCGCCTGAAATTATAAGAGGAGTGCGCGCTTCATCGATTAAAATTGAATCAATCTCGTCAACGATACAGAAGCTGTGCCCGCGCTGAACCCGGCTTTCCAAATCGCGGTGCATATTATCGCGGAGATAATCAAAACCAAATTCGTTATTTGTGCCGTAGGTTATATCGCATAAATAATTTTGTTTACGCTGTACGTTGTCCATGTTTGAAAGAATTGTTCCGACAGTCAGTCCCAAATAACTGAAAATGGGACGCATCCAATCGGCGTCGCGGCTTGCAAGATAATCGTTTACTGTAACAACATGAATCCCTTTTGCGGGAATCGCGTTCAGATAGGAAGCGGCGACAGACATCAAAGTTTTGCCTTCGCCCGTTTTCATTTCCACGATTTTTCCCTGATGCAGTACAATGGAACCCATCACCTGCACGTCATAGGGGCGTTCACCGATCGCGCGCCAGGCTGCTTCTCTTGCAAGGGCAAAGGCTTCAGGCAGAATACTGTCAAGACTTTCGCCGTTATTGTAACGCTCGCGGAACAGCATGGTCTGACGGGGAAATTCATCCGCGCCAAGCGAAACTGCCCACTCATTTTTATCGTTTACAGATTTTAATATTGGGATAAGCGCTTTTACATCCCGCTCATTCTGCGAGCCGAACAGCGCCTTAAAAAAATTTTCCAGCATGGAGACAGTTTAGCATTATTGATTCTTTTTATCCAGTGCGGCAGCCGATTATTACCTGACTATACAACATTTCCTTACGATAGTATATCATAAGCCATGCTGCCGCAGACGTTTCATCCGGTAATAAAAAGCTGGTTTACAGAAACATTTTCAAACCCCACAAGCGTACAGGAACAGGCATGGCCGCTGATTGAAAATGGAGAACATGTCCTTGCTCTCGCGCCGACAGGCAGCGGAAAAACATTGACCGCTTTTCTTTCGGCAATTTCACGTTTTTGTTCCGAAGGACAGAACAGGTACAACGCGGAAAAATTATCCGTACTTTATATATCGCCGCTAAAAGCATTGAACGAAGATATCAGGATAAATCTCTTAATACCGTTAGCTGCAATTAAATCGCGTTTTGAAAATGAGGGGATTTTTTTTCCGCCTGTCCGCGTAGAAACGCGGTCCGGCGATACGCCGCAGTCAGCAAGGCGCCGTTTTTATATCAAGCCCCCTTCGATACTCGCGCTGACACCTGAAAGTTTATCTATTCTTCTTTTAAACCCCAAAGGCAGGCAGGTATTATCAAATATAAAGTATGTTATTATAGATGAGATTCACGCGATTTTGGGTAATAAAAGAGGCGCGTTTCTTTCCTGCCAGATAGACAGGCTGAGTTCAATTGCCGGAGAGTTTCAGCGCATCAGTCTTTCCGCGACCATACGGAACACGCAGATAGCGGCGGATTTTACAGGCGGAATTTACGCACAGCCGGGCGGTAAAAGCATTAACAGAAAAGTAAATATTGTAGCGCCTTACGCGGAAAAGAAAATTGATTTCAGCGTCGAATTCCCGCAGATGGAAATTGAAGCGGGAAATACATATTTTGATTTTACAAGCCGCTATACCCCGTTGGTTAATTATATTTTAAGGCGGATTTGGGAAGGTTCAACCCTGCTTGTATTCGCAGAATCAAGGAGAAGAGCTGAACGCCTTTGTCATTTTATAAACGAAGAGGCAGCTCATTTTTTTGCGCGTAACGGCAGCCCCGCAGGGCGCGATTTAAAGGGAGCGATCGCTTTCCCTCATCACGGATCTCTTTCCAAAGAACTCAGGCGAAGCGTGGAAAAAGGCCTCGCGGAAGGAAGGCTTCCCTGTGTTGTCGCGACCGCTTCCCTTGAACTTGGAATTGACATCGGAGACATTGACGAAGTCATTCTTGCCGGAAGCTGCGGCAATGTATCGCAGGCGCTGCAAAGAATCGGGCGTTCCGGCCACAGCGTAGGGCAGGTCAGCAAGGGAAAACTTTTCGCTTTTCACGGAAAGGACCTTCTGCTCGCCGCCGCGATAAAGGAAGCTGTTGACAGGCGCGACATTGAAGAAATATACCCGGTTGAAAACCCCCTTGATATACTGGCTCAGCTTATACTCTGTCTTTTATGCGAAAAAGACTGGAATATTGATGACTTGTTCGATCATATAAAAAAATTCTTTATATTCAGAAACCTTAATTACGAATCTTATAACCGCGTTATGCGAATGTTATCAGGATTCGGCGAAAAAAACAGGTTACGCGACATTAAACCCAGAATCTGGCTGGACAGTATTGAAGGTAAAACAGGAAGGCTTGACGGAACAGCCACCCTGCTCTATTCATCAGGAGGAGTAATCGCGAACAGGGGGCTTTACTCGGTGCGCCTGTCTGACGGCGCAAAAATCGGCGAACTTGACGAAGAGTTCACATGGGAGCGCTCGGTTGGGGATTGTTTTGATTTCGGCGGACGCGGCTGGAAAATAACAAGCATCGGCAGCGAAGCCGTCGAAGTTGTTCCTCTTGAAAAAAGAGCTGATTTTATTCCGTTCTGGAAGGCTGAGATTCCGTTCCGCAGCTCCAATTTAACAGAAAAACTATTAACCATTCTGGATGAATACAACAGAACCGGAAACATTTCTGTCAATCTTACTCAGGCGGCGAATGATTCTCTTAAGGAATTCCTTGATTTACAGCGTAATTCGCAGAAGGAAATACCATTAACCGATAACAAAAATATCGCTTTGGAAATAATTAAAGGTACTGAGATTAACAGGGATTTTTGCTCTGTTGTTTTTCACAGTTTCCGCGGAGCGAAAATAAATTATCCGTTATCGCTTGCAATGTCTTCTCAGCTTGAAGAAACTGTTGGATTACGGATCGCGAGTTTTTCCAATAATGACAATATACTTTTTTTGATACCACGCCTTGGCCTTGATGAAGCCGGTATTAACAGCATCGAAGATACTTTCCGCCGCGCTTTCGCATCGTTAAACAAAACAGAAAAAAACGGGCTTCTGCGCGCAGAGCGCCTCTTTAGAAACCGCCTTGAAAGTTCAGGCGTATTCGGCGCCGCTTTTCGTGAAGCCGCGGAACGCAGCCTGCTTCTTCCAAAAGCGCCTTTCGGAAAACGCACGCCTCTTTGGATAATGCGCCAGCGCTCAAAGCGCCTGTTTGACTCAGTAGCGTCGGAAGACGGATTTCCCGTAACAGCGGAAGCGTGGCGCTGCTGCCTTGTGGACACATTCGATATGGATGGTTTTCGCGATCTTGTAAACGCCATTAACAGCGGAAGCGTTACTCTCTCATTTTTTAAAACCGCCAATCCAAGCCCGTTTTCAAGAGACATTGTCAGGGAAGAAACCAATACATTCATGTATGAATATGACGAAAGGCACGACCTTGCCGGCGCTAAATCGGCAACGCTTTCCGACAAAGTCATACAGGAAGCTGTTTGTAACGCCGCGCTGCGCCCTGTATTAAAAACCCCGTTAGTTGACAATTTTGTATCAAGGCTTAAAAGGGAAATTCCGGGTTACGCCCCGGAAGATTCACTTTCACTTAACGAATGGGTAAAGGAACGCGCCGCGATACCGCTGGATGAATGGAATATATTATGCGAAATTATGCCTCAGGCGTTAGTTGAAAATATAGACGCTGTTAAAATAAAAACTGTTACCCGCAAAAACGCGGCTATAGCCTCAATTGTTCACCGCGAATGGCTGGATACATGGAATAATGAGCCGCTTACCCTTCTGGGACAATGGCTTCGTTACGAAGGGCCGGTTACAACAGACAGGATATGCGCTGTTTTCGCAGTTACAAAAGAAGAAGCCAATGACGCAATAAACGCGCTAATCGAAGTCGATGAAATAGTCAATGATGTAGTATTATCGCCTGATGAAAATAATCCTTCTCCCGCGCTAATCTGCGATCGTGAAAATCTTGAAATGTTAATGCGTATTTCACGCAAGAAAGAGCGGCCTGTAATAAAGGAGCGGCCTTCTTCATTACTTGTTCCCTTCCTTGCCCTTCGTCAAGGATTGACAGTTTCAAATTCAAATACCGCAGGTTTTGAAAAAAATCTTTACGGGTGGACTGCGCCAGCGAAAATATGGGAAACAGAGATATTATGCGCAAGAAATCCGTCTTACGACGGGGAGAAATTAAACCGCGAAATAAAAGAAGGACGGCTTGTTTGGTACGGAGAAGGCAATGAACGAATAGGTTTTTGCCTTCCTGAAGATTTGGATTTGGTTTTGGAAAATAAAAAATCTTCCGGTGAAGAAAAAATGACGCGGCTTTTCGATTCTCATTTTTTTAACCGTCCGCGCGATTTTTGGGAAATAAAAAACGAACTTGATACCGACAGCCGCTCATGCGCGCAGGCTCTTTGGCATCAGGTGTGGAACGGCACGCTCAGCGCAGATTCACTTGATCCAGTAAGAAGGGGAATAGAGTACGGTTATATCCCAAAAGAGATTGAAATACCGCAGTCAAATAACATACGCCAGTTTGGCCGTCATGTTCGAATTCCGGGCGCTTTAAAAAACCGCTGGAAAGGCGGCTCTCCTGTACACGGAAACTGGTTTTCACTCATCATGGAAGATCAAAACACAAACGATCCCATCGAAGAAGACGCGCTTAACCGTGACCGTGTGCGCCTGCTTCTTGACCGCTGGGGTATTCTCTGCCGTCCGCTTCTTGCGTCCGAAGCACCTGTTTTTTCATGGTCAAAACTGTTACCCGCCATGCGGCGGATGGAACTTTCGGGCGAACTTGTTACAGGGCGCTTTTTTTCAGGAATTAATTCCCTTCAATTCGCTTCTCCTTCAATCGCCTCGCAGCTTGAAAACGCGGAAAATTATAACGGACTGTACTGGATGAACGCATCAGACCCCGCAAGCCCCGCGGGACTTGAGATTGAAAGCATTGAATACGCGTGCGCAAGAAGCGCAAGTAACAGAATTTATTTTAAAGGCTCAAAGCTGATTGCTGTCTGCGCGAAAAACGGAAAAGAGCTTGATATTAAAATAAAAGAAAATGATCCTGATATTTCACGTTTAATCGCGCTTTTTAAAATACCGCGCACAAGATTAATACACGCGCAAAAGAAAATCGTTACTGAAAAAATCAACGGAAAGGAAGCGGCGCAAAGCTGTTACGCCCCGCTTTTTATCGATCAGGGATATGTAAATGACAGGGGAAAGCTGATTTTATGGTAAAATGTTTAATTTTAAAATCACGGATTAAATTAAAATAATTTATACTAATTAACTTGCCGCACAGATCAAATTTTCGTAAATTAAAATTAGTACATGAAAACTGCTGAATCTGCGGTTCGGCGGCTTCCATGTAAATATAAAAAATTGTTTTAATTTTGGAGGATTTATGAGAAATGATTCAATGACAGAAAAAACCACAATTGAACCGGGTCAGCTTATCGGTACCAAATGGACCAGCTGGAAAAAAATGTTCGGAGATCGCGTCTCCGTAGAATTTGTGGATCACGCAAACTGCATCTATACCGCGCGGCCGAAAGAATTTAATCTGACATACACCATCAGGGACGGCTTGATGTATATTAGCAATATTCAAGGGTCGTTTATTCTTAAAGAAAGCGTACTTTACAATAACGGCCTTCCGGTCTTTGAAAAAGCAGCGTAATAAAAAGGATCTGTCCGGGAAGAATAGAAACCACAGAGTACGCGTATGTACTTTGTGGTTTAATTTTTAATTAAAGAAAAAAACGAATATTTTTTCATTTTCAGTCATGCGTTTTGATACTTTTGAACCCATATAAGGTAAAGCTTTCTTTCGATTGCTTTTTGGGGGAAGAAGTTGAAAAATGAAAAATCTTCAGGAAAACTGAACTGGCATCCTGCTTTCCTTCAGGCGATTCAGCATGAACTCTATGATTATCTGGATTTACTTGAATTTAAGTATGAATACCAGCTTACCACTGAACCTTTACGAATTGATCTGCTTGTTATCAAAAAGCCCAGGGATTTGATAATTGAGAAAAACATTGGAAAAATATTCAGATCGGAAAATATTATTGAATACAAAAGCCCTGACGATTATCTATCTATAAAGGATTTCCTAAAAGTATACGCATACGCGAATCTTTATGCCGCCATAACCTCTGATGTGGATTTCTCTGATATAACACTTACATTTATAGAAAGCAGGTATCCTCGTAAGTTATTAAAGTACCTTACAGAAATACGTAAATATAAGATTGAAGAAACATCAAGCGGAATCTACTATGTACATGGCGATTATTTACCCATTCAGATAATAGAGTCAAAGAGACTATCTGACAGAGAGAATCTGTAGCTGAAATCGTTAAAATATAACTTGGAAATAGGCAACGCTGATGCTATAATAAAAGAAAGCGAAAACCGTACAGAAAAAGTACCATTAGATACATATTTATATACATTATTGAGAACAAACGCAAGAATATTTAAGGAGCTGCAGAATATGGCGGTGAGAACAAGAAAAAAGAGGGAGTCATTCGAAGAAGTATTCACAGAAGCCGGAATCATTCCTGAATGGATGGAGCGCGGATTCAAGAAAGGTATTGTACAGGGTC
>JAIRQF010000175.1 GCA_031256635.1 Treponema sp.
TGGTAAAATCAATGCCTAATCTGTCGGCAAGCGTCTTGTTGACAATCACCGCGGTTCCTGCCATACCTGTCGGAATTGCGTACTGCTGTCTTGTCCCAAACTGACCATTTGCTACAAGAAAACTTGGGCTGAATTTTTCAAAGCTGATTGAATTAAGCCTTGACAGATTATAAAGAACCCCCAGTCTTTGGTATTCAGGTCCTGCTCCTGTTTCTATCTGGAAGATATCCGGAGCGGTTCTTGACGCGAATTCTGTTGTCTTCTTTTCGTTGTAACCTGCCTGAGCGCCGTATTCAGGTTCAATTTTGATGTTCGGGTATTGTTTATGGAACGCGTCAATTACAGCCAATGTAGCTACATGACGAGGCTCGGTGCCCCACCATGAAAATCGCAGGGTAACAACCTGTGATGAACTTCCGCTATCCCGGTTTCCGCCTGCCCATAATGAGGCAGCCATCACGATACACAACACGAAAAACATCACCATTTTCAGTTTCTTCATGTTTCATTCCTCCAGAAAAAATAATTTATTAAAAAACCCTAAAGGGCTTTTTTACTGATTTCTTCGCCGGAAATTTTCGCGTAATATTTCGCGAGGGCGCTGTGATCGTCGCTTCCGGCGTTATCGGCGCGCAGCGCCTGGAACATTTCCATTACTGATGAAGTAAGAGGCAAAGGAGAGGCGGCGCTGTGTCCTGTATCAAGCGCGTTTGCCAAATCTTTTATGTGAAGATCAATACGGAACCCCGGCTTGAAATTACCCGCAATCATCATCGGCGCTTTGGCGTTCATCACTGTCGAGCCCGCTAAGCCTCCCTTTATGGCTTCAAAAACCAGTTCAGGATCCACGCCCGCTTTTTTCGCCATGGTAAGCGCTTCCGCCAGTGCGGCGATATTACAGGCTACGATAATCTGATTTGCAAGCTTTGTTGTGTTGCCTGCGCCAATCCCGCCGCAATAAACGGCTGAAGCGCCCATTTTTAAAAGAATATCGTTTTTTACGCTTTCAAAAAGAGCCTTATCACCGCCGACCATAATTGAAAGAGTACCGTCAACGGCTTTGGGCTCTCCTCCTGAAACAGGAGCGTCAAGCATTTTAATACCCGCTTTTTCACATTCACAGGCTATTTCCTTTGAAACTCCCGGCGCTATGGAAGACATGTCAATCAGCACAGAGCCTTTTTTGGCGCCTTCCAGCACTCCGTTTTCACCTAACACAGCGGTTCTTACATGGGGAGAATTTGGAAGCATGGTGATAATGTGTCCGCAGGAAAGAGCGGCTTCTTTAGCCGAAGCGGCAGCGGAGGCACCGGCTGCTACAACTTCATTTACAGAGTCTTTCACTATATCAAACACGACAAGCTGATGTCCCGCTTTAATAAGATTTTTTGCCATGGGCTTTCCCATAATTCCAAGACCAATGAATCCGATTTTCATATAATACCTCTAATTTATTTTAACAGCGCGATTGCTTTTTCCGCTATCGCGCCTGCGGTTAAGCCGTAATGTTCCAGAAGATCTTTAAGGCTGTGAGCGCTTTGCCCGAATTTATCCTCAATGGCAACATAGTCCATAGGTACTGAACTTTTTCTGAGAGCAAGCGCGGTAAGGGAAGCAAGCCCTCCGATATAGCTGTGATCTTCCGCCGTCACAATCGCTTTAACCCGTTTTGATAATGCAAGCACGCCTTCGGCGTCAAAAGGTTTCATTGTACCGGTGTTAATCACTTCTGTCTGAATGTCTTTTTTTTCCAGTATATCAGATGCGTTCATCGCCGCCTCAATCATTAAGCCGTGGGCAATAATAGCGCATACTGCGTTATCATTTTTTTTAAGAACACTCAATTTGCCGGGAAGAAATTCGCCTTTTGTATACGCAGGCACATCCGCGCGCGTTACGCGAATATATACAGGCCCGTTTATGGCCGCGGCCGCGCGCACCGCCTTTTTTACTTCATCCGCGTCCGCCGGAGTAAAAACTGTCATATTAGGAATGGCGCTCATAATCGCGATATCTTCTATTGACTGGTGAGTGCTGCCGTCTCCAAAATCCGAAAGGCCTGATGATGATCCGCATATTTTTACATTCAATTTACCAATAGCGACAGTTTGGCGGATTTGATCATAAGCGCGCCCTGAAGCGAAAACCGCGAAAGATGAGCAAAAAGCTATTTTACCGGAAGCGGCAAGACCTGCCGCTGTTGAAATCATGTTTGCTTCAGCGATACCCATTTCAAAATAGCGATCAGGGTACGCCGCCTGAAACATGGAAGACATGGTGGATTTACCAAGGTCGGCTTCCAATACAACCACATCGGGATTTTCAGCGCCAAGAGCTACAAGAGCTTCACCGTATGCCAGCCTTTGACTGTACTTTTCCATAAAATAATTATCCTTAAAACCTTATGACAGCTCTGCGATTTTTTTGTCTATTTCAGCAAGCGCAGTATCGTATTGTTCTTTTGTTAACGCTCCGTTGTGAAAAGCCGCCTGATTTTCGGCAAAAGTAATTCCTTTGCCTTTTACGGTATTCGCGATTATTACAGACGGTTTCCCGTTTTTTCCGGCGGCTTCATCGTATGCGGCAAGAATAGCGTCAACATCATGTCCGTCAATTTCAATTACATGCCATCCAAAGCCTGCCCATTTTTCAGCTAACGGATTTGTATTAAAGCGATCCTTAATAAAACCCGTTGCCTGCATTGCGTTACGGTCAATAATGCCAATCAGGTTATCAAGCTTAAAGTTTACGGCGGCCATGGCGGCTTCCCAAATCTGCCCTTCCGCCATTTCTCCGTCTCCCATCACGCAATAAACCTTATTTTCACCGCGTTTATCAAGTTTCATGGCAAGCGCCATGCCTGAGGCGATACTCAAACCCTGACCAAGGCTTCCGGTACCTGCTTCAATACCGGGAGTTCTCAGCCGGTCAGGATGCCCCTGCAGCATTGAGCCAAACTCTTTTACTATCCACAATTCTTCCCGCGGGAAATAACCTGCTTCCGCCATTGCGGCATACTGCGCGATTGCCGCGTGGCCTTTGCTGTAAATAAATTTGTCGCGTCCTTCCCATTTTGGATCGTCAGGGCGGAAACGCAGACGGCTGCCGTAAAGGGACGCGACAATTTCTGCGCTTGAACAGGAGCCGCCAAGATGCCCGACCTGGCCTTTACAGCTAATCATTTGAACTGTATTGCGGCGGATTTTCCAGGCAAGCAGTTTTATCTCGTTTGTTTTATTCATTAAGCTGTCTCCATGGAAAATATTAATTGCCCGCTTTTTGCGGATGCTGCCTTTTCATCCATGCGTGATACCATATCCGCGTAAGTGTCATCAATATGTTTAGTCATAAGAAGACGGCACCCTTCGGCATCCTTCGCGATAATTTTATTAATAATTAAACGATGAAAATAAAGACCCTGCGAATGTCCGCGTTTTTCAACAATGTTTTTCATCGCTGTGCGGAACAGATCGCCTGTCAGATTGTAACACTCAATAATTAATGAATTACGGCTTATGACTGCAAGCTCATAATGAAAATTGTAATCCGCTTCTGAATAACCTTCCAGATTGCCCTTATTTTGTTCCATCTCCGTGAAAATCTTTTCCAGTTTCGCGGTATCATCAGCGGTTGCTTTTTTTGCAGCTAACTCCGCGGTATATCCTTCAATCGCCTTTCTGAACTCCAGTACCGAAAGCATGTTATCATCGCTCAAATATGCGATGGGAATCAAAGATGAAATTGACTGCCTGTGAGACAAAGCGCAGATAAAAGTCCCTTCGCCTGAGCGCGTCTGCGCAAGTCCAAGAGCGACAAGGCGGTGAATTCCCTGGCGGATGGTTATGCGGCTAACGCCAAAAAGATCCGCAAGACTGTTCTCGGAAGGCAGACGCATACCGCTTCTCCATTCACCTGACAATATCAAGCTTTTCATCTGTTCAAAAACCTGAGCGCTCACATTTACGCGGCGGATTGGTTTTATATCAATTGTGTTTAATACTTTGTGTCGTACGGCCAAGGCGCGCCTCCTGCAAGACATCCGCCGTCCACATGCAGCATGGACCCGGTTAAATATGAGGAAGAATCGGAAGCTAGCATTACCGCGATACCCAATAATTCCTCAGGCTTGCCCGGGCGCTCCATGGCGATGCGCTCCCGAAGATACTTGCTGCGTTCGGGATGTTCCCATGTTACTGTGGTAAGGTTTGTCAGAATATGACCCGGCGCCAGCGCATTGGCGCGGATGCCATGGCGCGCCCATTCAATAGCCATACTCCGGGTTAACGCGGCAACAGCGCTCTTACTTGCGCCGTATACGCTGCATCCTCCAAGCATTCCAACCGAGTTATGTGAAGCGATATTGATAATATTTCCTTTCTTCTGTTTAATCATATGTTTGGCGGCTTCCTGGGAAATAAAATATAAACCTTTAAGATTGATATTCATGATGTTATCATAGGTTGATTCCTCAACATCCAGAAAACCTTCCCTGACATTAATTCCGGCGCAGTTAACAAGCACGTCTATACGGCCATACCGCGAAATTACAGCGTCAACGCATTTTTTAATACTGTCCATTTCGATCAGATTCAATTGATAACAGCCTGCCTCGCCGCCATTTGCCTTAATTCCATCAGCTATAACATTCAATTTGGATAAATCAAGGTCGCTTAATGCCATCGCAGCGCCCGCCGAAGCGAAACCTTCCGCAAGCACTTTACCGATTCCGCCTGCGGCTCCGGTGAGCAGAATAATTTTATTTTCAAGGGAAAATAATTTCTCCAGACTCTGATTAATGGACAAAGGCATTAAAGCTCCCCTTAAGCCGGTAATTTTTAGTATGAAAATCCGCCAATCAGCGAAAAAATCGCTGAATACCTGTCTACCTGTAATACATCATAGAAGTGATCTTCATTATAAAATGGGTTAATTTCATTTGTCAAATAAAATTATGAGAAGCTTTTCCAAAACTTCAGTTTTTGGAAAAGCTACCTTAGATTAAACAGAAAAACCGGCTTTTAAGTCGGTTTTTCGAAAGCCTTTTCCTAAACTAACAGAGTTTTGGAAAAGGCTCATGATTTTTTAATTAATAGCTTTCCCATTACGGCGGCGATTGTCTGTTGAAAAATAATGGTTAAAAGCGAAGGAAAAACAGCTGCTTCGGGAAAAAATGTAACGGCTATCGTCATTACTACGCTGTTATTCCTGAGCCCGCCTGCCAAAATAAGCGACGTTCCTTTTTCAGTACTGCATTTTCCTATAACGCCGTTTAATTTCGCAAGCAGAAAGCCTGTAATTGTCAATATTATGCACAAAGCGGCGGTTATCCATGAAACAGGATCGGTTAAACTTATTGCGGATGCAACCGCCGAGGTGTTGGCCGCGATTACAAGAAAAAGGCAAATTTTCGCAAACGGCTCTACGGCGGGACATATAACTTCCGGTATTTTTCTCTTGCTGAACTCGTTTATAGCTACCGCGACGATCGTAGGAACGACAACCATAAGAAAAAGAGAGAGGATTATTCCGCTCATATCCATCGAAACTTTCGCGCCGATAAAGACAGAAAGGGTAACAGGAACTACAAGGGGAGCGAGCATTGTATCTAGCAGAATTAAAGTAAGAGCAAGCGCTTTATCGCCTTTAAAAACTGAAACCCAGATAAACCCGGAAACGGCCGTAGGGCCTGCGAACATTAATACAAACCCTGTGATAATATCAGGATTGGAAATTATAAGCGAGGAAGACAATAACGCCGCAAACGGCATTATTATATGGCTTGTAATAAAGAAAAGCAAAATTGGAAGGGGATTTTTTACAGCGGCACCCAATTCGGAAGCTGTAAGTTTTAAAGCACCTGAAAAAGTCATAACGGCAAAAAGAACAATTACAAAAGGACGCAGGTTTATAAAAACACCGGGAAGAAATAAACCAAGCGCGACTGCAAGAGGCGTTGTTACAGGAATAAAGCGGTTTAACTGAAAATTAATCTTATGTAAAATCGAAGGCACTAATTCTCCAGTATTGTAATTTCAACTCTTCGATTTCTCTGCATGCCTTCTTCGGTACTGTTATCTGCTATCGGCCTGTCTGCGCCGTATCCGCGGGTAACAATACGATCGGGCGTGCGGACATTTTTGGAAAGAAGAAAATCCGCTACAGCTCTTGCCCGATCCTGCGAAAGCTTCATAAGGTAATCCCTTGAACCGAGAGGAGCAGCATGCCCGCTTACAAGAATATCCCTGCCGGGATAGCGCAGAAGTATTTCCGCTATTATGTCAAGTTTTGCCTGTTCTCCGGGAAGCATAACATTTGTATCCGGATAAAACTGAATATTTTCAAGGCTTAAGGAAATGCCTTCTTCTACAGCCTTTACTACAACATCGGGAATTTCAAGTTTGGCGATTTCCTCGATAATGTCCGTAATAAGCTGCTCTTTGTTCATCTGCTCGGATTCAACAAGTTCCGCCTGCGCTGTCCCCCGAAACTCATATCTTGTTCCGTCGGACATGGTAAAAATAATACGAAAGGTTTCTTCATAAGCGGCTTCCTTGCCAATTCCGCGATCCCAGAAAACAAGCTGGCTGAATGTCCCGGATATTCTTACAGGATATAATCTTCCTCTTACAGGAGACGGGCGGGACTCAATATTATAATTTACAGAAAACGCGGGATAGGAAACTTCCTTCCACTCACGTTCTCCAAGATATTCATAAAACGCGTTAAATGAAATTTCATACGGCTCTGATATTCCGAACGCGTCGCGAAAATCATGCACTTCATGCCCCGGAGCAAACCACTTGTCTCCTACAGCCAGTTCCCTGCCGGGAAATGTCGGAACATTGCGCACAACAGGCATATAAAAACGGGAATCTATTGTCAGGTTTCCAAGCCTGTCGCGTTTAAACTCAGATTCATACTCCCTGCTCCATTCAAATCCCGTTAAAGCGGTCTGCGCCCCAAGAAAAAAATCATAAATCAAACGTTCTGAGGTTTGAAAAACAGCGCTGTGCTGCCCTATTCCGTCTTTTACATCCTTGACTTCCACGGCAATGCGGTTAAGTATTTCGGCGCGGTGGCTTAAAATGCCGTTAACATAGACAGCTTCATCAACAATAGACAAAATTCTGTACTGCTCTCCGGGGACATGTTTGTATTCAAATACTTCGCCTGCGGCTTTTATTGGAGAAAATACGGTATATATTAAAATATAAAAAATTAAAAAGGCTGAATATCTCTTTTTTACCATATGCTAAATATAACACATTTTTAATGAAAAGTAATCCATCGCGCGTATTTGTGTTTAGATTTTAAATAACCTTTCTGCGTTTTTGCCAAAAATCAATTGTTTCTCATTTTCTGTCAAATTGCTTTTTTCAAGATCGTTAAAATAGCGCGAAGGAGAGAGTATCGGAAAATCACTGGCGAAAAGAATTCTATCGCAAATGCCAAGGGCGTTAATCATATTGTAAATTCGATAATCGTAAAGAAAGGGAGCGCCGGATATATCATAATAAACATTAACAAAACTTTTTCTTATTTCTTTCATTGTTTCATAAAAAAGAAGGCCGCCGCCGAAATGAGCGAGAATAATTTTTAAATCCGGATTATTTGTTACAAACGCTTCCACCTGTTTAAGAGATATATCTGTTTTTCCCGGATAAGAATGGCCTACGTTTTCATTTACATGCAGTAAAAGCGGAATATCAAGCTCTTTGCATACCCCTGTAATTGCCTCTGTTTCTTTTTTATTTTCCGGGTTAAACTCCTGCCCCTGGGGAAAAAGTTCTCCAACCCCTTTAAGACCCGCGCAAAAGCAGCGGTTAATTTCTTTTCCGGATTCATTTCCCGGCGGAGTAACCGCAAAGCCAACCAGTCTTTGCGGAAACTCCTTTACCTTTTCAATTACATAATCATTCACATAACGGCAGAGGCCGGGATCGCGGAAAGCGAAGGCGAAAACAACGGCTTTATCCAAATTATTATCATCAAGCATTGTTATAACATCTTCAGCTGACGCGAATTTGTTGACTTTGCTGCCTGAAATTAATGAAAAGTAAGGTTCATTCCCTGCGTACTTTTCCCAATTTGCGGATATATCAGGTGGTGTTATGTGAACATGGCTGTCTATTCTCATTTTTTATGCGTCTTTATTTATATTTTCTTCAGGCGAATCTTCTTCTTCATGAGGACCGCAGAGAATGCCTGTTTTCCCAAGACCGGCAAGAAGGGGAACTCCCACAAAAGATGCGCATAACGCAAACAGGGCGCGCTCTATAGGAGCTGTTACCGTAAGCAATAGCCATATATCCGGGGGAATCTTGAATAAAACAAGAGAGAAAAAGTTTCCGGCAGTGGCGCCGCCGACAAGACCGCCGAATGAGCATAAAAAAACGGCGGCGAATGCCGGTATTCGTTTTTTACTTGCGAACATTCTGCCTGCGAAAATAATTCCCGCAATCATAACGACAAAACCAAGTCCGTAAAAAACAACCGGAAAGCGAATGACGCTTCTACCTGTTTCCTGTGTAAACCATAAAATCGTTCCGATGATATAAACAATAATTCCCCCGTTAAAAATAAAGTTGCCTTGGCCGCTGACAGTGACTGCCGGCCATCTTCCCCACGCGATACACCCGGAAGTAAATGCCGTTGTCATGCCGATTATAAAGGAAAAAGGCCCCAGCATCGGTTTAACGGGCGCTATAAAAAATCCGATAAAGCCTCCGACGGCGGAACACAGCGCGCCTGACAGCGAGCCGAAAAAAATGCCGGCAAGGGGATTTAAAATATTCGCAAGAGAAAAATTCGCGCCAGTTCCCATTATCGGAAAGGTAGGCAGTAAATATCCTGCCGCTACAACCGCAGCCCATACCGCGATAATCGCAGGATGAACAGGTTTCTTCTTATTCATATATGCCGTCTCTTTCCATCTTTATAAGTCTTTGCGCGTACCTGTCTACAAGATACATATTATGTGTAACAAAAATGATTGTAAAGCCTTTTGAATGAAGTTCACGGACAATATCCATTATTTTTAAACTTCCGCGATAATCGTTTCTGGCATCAACTTCATCAAGAATTATAATCCTGCAGCCCATCGCAAGAACGCAGGCAATTACAATCTTTGTCTTATCCGGCCCTGATAACGCGTGAGGAAAAGCGTTTTCGTCATATAAACCAACAGTTTCAAGAGCGTCTTTAACGCGCCTTGTTATTTCTGATTTGGAAAGGCACAGTTCCCTGCGCATGTTTTTTAACGCAAAGGCGGCTTCATTAAAGACTGAGTCTGTAAAAAGCTGCGTACCGGGATTTTGCATAACAAAACCGGCTTCTTTGGAAATGGCGGCAATTGATAATTCCTTTGTGTTTTTTCCGCGGATATAAATATCTCCGCCTGAAGGCCGCAAAAGCCCGGTAATATTTTTAAGCAAAGTAGTTTTTCCGCAGCCGTTTTTTCCCGTAAGAGCGATAAAATCATTATCGTAAATTGTAATGTTAACATTTTTTATACTAACACAGTCAGGATATAAATAGGAAAAATTATCAATCCTTACCGCTTCTTTATCAGATATATATAGAAGCTCTTGCAAAACTTCAGTTTTGTAAGAGCTTCCTTTAAATACCGCAGTTTTGCAGGGCGTTAGCACGAAAAACTGCTTAGCCGCAGCAAAACTAACAGAGTTTTGCAAGCGGCTATATACTTTACTGTCTGCCGCAGTGCTGCGCAGGGTTTTACTAAAGGAATTCGAAGAGCCGGTTATCAGCAGATCTGAGCTACTCTGCGGTTTTTTATTCAAATTTTCAGCTATAAGCGGCATTATTCCGTTTTTTTCAAGCAAATCATTATCGGAAAAAATATTTTCCGCCCTGTCAAGAGCGGCGATGCGGCCGTTATTTAAAACGCAAACCCTGTCCGCGTGTTTTGACATTATTTCACTGCCGCCGGAAACAAAAACAACCGTTATCTGATATTTTGATCTTATGTCATTTAATACGGTCATTACTTCCTGCGCTCCGTCAGGATCAAGGCGGCACAGAGGATCGTCAAGAACAAGAATCTTTCCCTTCATCGCAAGGGCCGCCGCGATAGACAGCCGCTGCTTTTCGCCGCCTGAAAGCGTCGAAGGAGCCCTGTCTTCAAAGCCTTTAAGACCGGTAGCGCAAAGAGCGAATGTTATCCTCTCCTCAATTTCATCAGTCGGCAGGAGCAGGTTTTCAGGGCCGAACGCGGCTTCATGGCGGACTGTTGACGTAAAAAGCTGGGCATCAGGATCATCGAACACAATCCCGGCTTTAAGCGCCAATTGAGGCACAGTACACTCAGCAGTATTTAAACCGTCCACAGTAACAGTTCCGGACAACCTGCCGCCATAATGGTGAGGAATCAAGCCGTTAATCAGTTTGCATAACGTGGTTTTTCCTGCGCTGTTTTCTCCCATTACGGCAAGGAATTCGCCTTCTTTAACGGAAAAAGTAATATTTTCAAGCGCATATTGTGTTTTTTGCGGGTATGTATAAAAAACATTTTTAAATTCAATAATACTCATATTTTCCGGAAATCGCCTATAAATTGTAATTAAATATAATTACAAGAATAAAAAAAACTACGCTGAAGGCTATAAAGACAAAATCGCTTTTTTTCATCTCAGGCTTATCAATCCATGTTCTTGTTTTATAAACGCCGAAAGCCCTGCTGTCCATCGCGGCCGAAGAGTCCTGCGCTCTTCTCATTGCACCTAACATCAGGGGAATCAACAGCCTTAAGGCCGCCTTTAAACCCGTCTTTCGCATACCGCGAAGTTTTTGGGCGTTCAATATTGTAACGGCTTCTTCCCTGAATGAATAGACGAAATTAAAGGCGGAAGTAAAAATAAATGCGATACGGTAATTCAAACCCATGGCGCAAAACCCGGAAGCAATTCCATGAGGAGGCGTTGTCCCTGAAAAAACAGGAAAAAAAACCATAAGGGCAGCCAGGCGGCAAGCAATAATAATGCCGAGCATAAGACCTTCCCGTTTAAGGGAACCAATCCCCCCCAAAACCGGAATAAAATCGGGAAACAGCGGCTTAATTATATAGGATTGACCCGGAGCAAAAAGCATTTGCATAACAATAATAAATGCCGCTAACAATGTAAGATTTCTGACATAGCCAATTACACTACCCCTTACTCCGGATATAATTCGAATAACAATACAGAAAATCATAAGACAAACAGCGGACTCCATTTTGTCAACAAACAAAACCAAAAGCGTGAGGAGCAATGTAAAAAATAATTTTGATCTGGCGTCCAGCGTAAAAAAAAGAGACATGAAATACCTTAAAAAAATAATAGATACTAAACTATATACAAAATGATAATAATATACTATACTGAATAAGGTGAGACAAATCAGTCAAAAAGGAGATGTGAATGACAGACGCAAAAACACGCCTTGCGAACAGGGAAAGGCAGAGAAAGTACAGGGAAGCTCACAGGGAAGAAATTAATGATCAGCGAAAGGAGCGGTACAATGCTCGCATAGCGCAGGGGAAATGCCCCAGATGCGGAGGCAAGGTAAAAAAGGGTTACACCCTTTGCGCCGAATGCTGCGATTATCAGGCTAACTTAAACAGAAAGTATGCCAAGCAAAAGAAAAAAACTGCAACAACCAAAAAACCCGCAGCAAAAGCCGCCGCTTCCAAAACTGCCGTAAAAAAAGCAAAAAAAACCGCCGTAAAGAAAACAAAGACCAAAAAGTAATTGTCTGTGATTTCCGTAAACCGCTTTTAAAACCGTGCGTCATCGCACGGTTTTTTCATATAATTTAATAAAAACAATAATTTATTAAGACAAAAACTCTAGTCGTCGTTATGAACAAAGGGAAACTCGCTTTGCGGCTCGAATGCCTTTTGGGAAACCAGCTTGTTAATGATGGCCGCGTTGTCAAGAAGGCTTGAAACAGATTGATTTTGATGAAGCCTGGAAATTACATGCGCGAAAAGACGGGTTATATTAACATTTACATACCATTCCCTTTTTATCACCTCTTCATGAAAAACGGCATTGGTTCCTATAATGCGGTAGAAAAGCCCTTCATTGTAAGCTTCATCAAAATGCGAAATGGCTTCGCCTGAAAAAAGAGGAAGGCTTATCGCGCAAATTATCCTTCTTGCGCCGTTTTCCTTAAGGAGCCTCATGCCTTTTATCAATGTGCCGCCTGTGCCGAGCATATCATCCGCCATAAAAACGGTTTTATCCTTTACATTTCCTAAAAGGCGTATCTGTGAGATATTGGATTGAGTCGCGTCCCTGGCTACTCTTGAATAGTCCCTTTCTTTATACAGAAGCGTTAGTGGTTTTTTCAGAAGCGAAGCGTAAAATTTATTCCTGTCGACAGCTCCCGTATCAGGTGAAACTACGACAAAATCATCATTTAAAATCCCGTCCATTCTGGTTAATATTTGAATTATTTGATAACTTGCGTGAAGATTTTCAAGGCGTATTTTATTAAAGGCGTTTATTATATCCCTTGAGTGAATATCCAGGGTAATTATATGATCTACGCCGAGACTTTCAAATATTTTCCCTATACGGCTTGCGCTAAGCCCTTCCCTGCCCTTCGCCTTGTGCTGGCGCGAATACGGATAACTTGGAATAACAAGAACAATCCGCTCCGCGCCGGCCTGCCTTGCGGCGTCAACCGTAACAAAAATTGTCATCAGGTGATCATTGGTTGTAAGGTTATTTACAATACCGCTGGAAAATTTAACAGGGTAGCGGTTTTCCACATCCTGAAAGATATACACATCCTTTCCGCGGATTGATTCTTCAATTTCAGATTTTATCTCGCCGTTTGGAAACTGGGTAAATTTGACCGGAACCTTAAAAGAGCCGCTGTATGTGTTGTTCCCGCTTTGATAAGCCGGTCCTCTTGTGAGAATTTTATTAATTAAATCGATCTGAAGGGTAGCCTGTTCAGCGCTGATGTTGTATTTTTTGGAAATTTCTTCAACATTATGCTTGTGGCTTTGACGGTATTTATGACGAAGATGGCCTATGACCTCATCAGCGAAAATTTCCCCGCCCGGGCAGGCAATAATTGCTAAATTCGCAGGATTGAAATATTTCATGGGTTAAATATTTAATAACAAATAATTAAAAGAAAATCAATACATTCCTGAACAGAACTGCCGGGATTTCATATTTCTCACTATTCTGCCCAGGCCCTGCTTCTTTCTACCGCTTTATGCCAGTCTTTAATCAGTCTATCGCGTTTTTCGCTTTCCATCCGCGGATTAAACGTGACATCACGCCGCCAGAATTTTTTCATCTCTTCCGTATCTTTCCAAAAACCGACGGTAATACCCGCAAGACAGGCGGCGCCAAGTGCGGTCGTCTCTCTTACTACAGGGCGTACAATGCCTGCGCCGCAAATATCAGACTGAAACTGCATGAGAAAGCAGTCCCTGCTTGCTCCCCCGTCAACCTTGAGTTCTTTCATTGAAATGCCAAGATCGTTCTCCATCGCGCGCAGAAGATCCATCACCTGATAAGCGATGGATTCCTGCGCTGCCCTTACAATGTGCGCGCGTTTTGTTCCGCGGGTGATTCCGATGATACAGCCGCGGGCATACATGTCCCAGTAGGGCGCGCCAAGTCCTGTAAAAGCCGGAACAAGGTAAACGCCTCCGGTATCAGAAACTTTTAGCGCGTAATACTCGCTGTCGGCGCTGTCTGTGATAATGCGCATTTCGTCGCGCAGCCACTGGATTACAGCGCCTCCTGTAAAAACAGAACCTTCAAGCGCGTAACAGACATTATTGTTAAACCCTGCGGCGATTGTTGTTAGCAGCCCGTTTCCGCTTGAGGCCGCTTTCTCTCCTGTATTCATCAGCAGAAAGCAGCCAGTGCCGTAGGTACACTTCGCGTCTCCTTTTTCAAAACAGCACTGGCCGAAGAGAGCCGCCTGCTGATCACCTGCGTTACCTGCAATCGGGATTTCAAAGCCGTTATAAACGGCACGAGCGAAAAGAGCGCCTGACGGCAATACTTGCGGAAGCATCGCGCGGGGAATATCAAGGGCGTTAAGGAGCCTTTCATCCCAGTCAAGTTTATGAATGTCAAAGATCATTGTACGGCTTGCGTTTGTAAAATCGGTAACATGCGCTTTTCTGCCTGAGAGGTTCCAGATAAGCCATGTATCAACAGTACCGAAAAGTATTTCGCCGTTATTAGCTTTCTTCCGCGCTCCTTCTACATTATCCAATATCCATTTAATTTTTGTCCCGGAAAAATACGCATCGGGAATTAAGCCTGTCGTCTTTGTTATATAATCTCCAAGCCCGTCATTAATAAGCGAGTCTACAATATAGGAAGTCCTTCTGCACTGCCAGACAATCGCGTTATAAACCGGCTTCCCTGTATTTTTATCCCACAAAATCGCAGTCTCGCGCTGGTTAGTAATTCCGACAGCGGCAATATCCTGCGCGTTAATTTTAGATTTTACGATTAAATCATTCATCACAGCGTATTGCGAGGAAAGAATTTCCATCGGATCATGTTCAACCCAGCCTTCTTTGGGATATATTTGCCTGAACTCCTTGTGTTCTTCACCTACAATATTTTGCTCTCTGTCAAAAAGCACGGCCCTTGAGCTTGTTGTTCCCTGATCCAGAGAAAGAATATTTTTACTCATTTATTCACTCCTTGAATAAAGAAAATAATGAGGAACTGATTAGCGCGTACAATAGTGACTACGGCGTAACGCTTGATAAATTGCCTGAGTTATATTGATTCATTAAGCCCACCACATACCGCCCGGCTTCTCTTCAATAATCACCTGTTTTAGGAACGATACGGCTTTTTCAAGTCCTTCGCTTACGCTCATAAGGCTGTCTTCATGTTCTATACTGATGGAGCGGTCATAGCCTGTTGCGGCAAGCGCGGAAATTATTTCTTTCCATTCAAGGTAATCATGGCCATAACCGACAGTACGGAATACCCAGCTTCTGTCCAACACATTACTGTAGCGGCCCGTATCCAGCACTCCGTTAACATGAACATTGGCCATGTCAAGTTTTGTATCCTTCGCGTGAAAGTGATAAATCGCGCCTTTTAGAGCTTTGACAGCTTCGGATGGTTTTATCTGCTGCCAGAACAAATGGCTCGGGTCAAGGTTCGCTCCGATTGCCTCTCCTACGGCGTTACGCAATTTTAACAAGGACGAAGGATTGTAAACGCAGAATCCAGGATGCATTTCTAGCGCAATCCGGGTAACGCCGTAATTCGCGGCTTCCTTTACGGCGGACTGCCAGTAGGGGATCAGCACTTCATTCCACTGATATTCAAGGATTTTCTGAAAATCATCGGGCCATGAGCAGGTTACCCAGTTTGGGTACTTCGCTCCCGGATGATCGCCGGGGCAGCCTGAAAAAGAGACGACGGTGTCAACGCCGAGTTTCTGGGCTACTTTACATGTATTGATAAAATCATTATGAGCTTTATCCGCGATTTCCTTCTGCGGATGCACATGGTTGTAATGAGTGCTTAACGCGCTTATTTCAAGATTGTATTTTTTTAACATTTCCATGTAGGCGGCAGCCGCACCACTGTCCGCAAGAAATTCAACCGGGTTCAAGTGTCTGATTCCGGGGTATCCGCCCGTTCCGATTTCCACTGTCTGCACATTCAACGATGACAAATAACGGAATGCTTCATCAGCCGGCCTTGCGCCCAGCAATACTGTCATTACACCTAATTTCATTTAACGCTCCAGTTTCATTATATAGTCAATGCCGTTTTTTACGCTGACCATGGAAGAGACTTCATATTCTTCCTGTTCAAGAATAAACTGTTCAACGCCAAGGGCCTGCGCTCTTACGATTACTTCCCTGTAATCAATTATTCCCTGATCAATATCGACACAGCGTTTGTCCCTGTCGATTTGTTTAACATGGATAAGTTTTAACCTGTCTTTATGCTTTTCCATGTAGGCAAACGGTTCGACTCCGGCGTGACATACCCAGAAAAGATCGAGTTCCATCACCGCTTCAGGCGGAAGATTGGCAAACAGGGAATCCAGAAGATAATCGCCGCAGCATTTATGAAACTCATGAGCGTGATTATGATAGCCGAACTTTAATCCCGCCTTTTTTATTTTTTCCGCGGCAGGCGTTAAGGTTTGCGCGAGTTTTACAGCATCGTCTTTTGTCTTCATTTCTGAATACGGGCATATTAAATACTCTGTTCCCAAAACCTTGTGATACGCTATTTCTTCATCAAGATTATTGATAAGGCGATCAATGCCGATATGCGCTCCGATAGACTCAAGGCTGTTGGCCGCAAGCAAATCCTTC
>JAIRQF010000038.1 GCA_031256635.1 Treponema sp.
GAGATTTAGAACATTACAAGAAGCTGCATGAAGGGAAACAGCTTAAATTGTTTTCATATTAGGGTAAATCATGAAGGTTTAAATAGATACCGCAGGGCTTGCCCTGCGGAGGTTCATTAACTTAGGATCAAATTAATCCCATGAAATAAATGTAAATATCATAGGAAAATACCAGTAGTCCATAAAGCACCATATAATATTAATAGTCCATAACGCACTTTGTCAATATCTTTTTTATGTAGTCCAATAAGGACAGGTAAGAAGGTATAAGCATGGGCGGACAGGATATAAAATCAATTCTGGGCAAAAATATTAAAATATATAGAACTCATAGGCAGTTTTCACAAGCAATCTTGGCGGAAAAAGCTGATATTTCCATTGCATATTTAAGCAAAATTGAAAGAGGAATAAAGTATCCAAAACCAGATATTTTATCACAAATATCAGAAGGTCTTAATGTAGATACTTATTTATTATTTAAATCAAGTATTGACCAAAAACCTGCTCCTATTAAAGCAAGCCTAGAAAAGAAAAAGTTATTAGACAAGCTTTCTAAAACAATGATTGAAAAGTTGAATAATACTATGAGTAATACTGTAGAAAGGGTTATTAAAGAATATTTGAAATAATAAGATAAACGAATATTTCACTTTACTGTAACTTAATATAAGGCTGTTTTTTTGTTACTTTAATGTCAGTTGCTGCCACTTACTACCTCGACTAGATAAGCCTTATCATGTCCTACAAGGTAAGGCTTGTTATGAAGGACAAGGTAAGCTTTGTTGTGTCGGACACTTCAAGCTGGGATGTATGCTATATGTAGCGTAGTTGAGGTAAAAAACAGCCTTTTTCGCTATATATAGCGTAGTAGGGGTCAAATTTTAATATCAAAAAAATAATCATTATTTTATGTCAGTTTTTCACGGTATTTTCATCAGATCGCAGGTTCGATTTCCCTTGCCCGATAACCTCAATTTTCGCATATTTAAAATAGGATTAATTTAAATTTTATCCAAAAAATTAGATCAAGAGGTAAAAAATGAAAAATAACAAACTTGTCGATCCTGATTCATTACTGCACCGTATCAGGGTAAAACTGTATCCGTCTTACCTGCCAAAAGTCGAAGGTAAGTATATCGCAAGAACAAATAATCAAAAATCGCTCTCTATTGAGGAAGTATGTAATTCTATGAGAATAAGAGGCGGTTTTGACGGTAATTTAAAAAGACTCATTGAATATATTCAGTTGTATTATGACGAAGTCGCCTATCTTTTGTGTGATGGTTTTTCCATAAACAACGGCTATTATAGCATTTATCCGAATATTGGCGGTACTTTTAATTCTACAAAGGACATTCACGACCGTAAAAAAAATCCAATCAGTTTTCGTTTTGGCATACGCAGAAAATTACGTCAATTGTTTGACAGTATAGCAATTGAAGTTGACGGTCTTGCGAATACTAATGGATTTATTGACACTTATACAGACGTAGAGGAAAATTCCGTGAACGAAACATTCCTGCCTGGAAATCAGTTTATAATTTGCGGAAGTAAAATCAAGGTGGCAGGAGATGATCCTGGTATTGGTGTTTTTTTTGTTCCAATCGAAGACCCGACAAAGGCTGTAAAAGCGACAAGGATCGCAAAGAATTTACCTTCTGAAATAATCGGTATTGTTCCCCCAACTATTGAATATTTATTATATCGTATAGAAATACGCACTCAATTTTCAGGAATGGTAGATAAACCGTTAAAAACAAAAAAGATTATAATAAGCGATTTTACAATAGAATCGGCATAAACTTTTTTGTGTATAAATATTGTTAAATATATTTCCCACGCCCCTGTACGTCCATGTACAGGGGTGGTTGGTCATGGGGGGTAAATAATGCTTTGTGAACTTGATAAAATAGTCTTTGTTTTGTACCATTAATGTACTGATATTTTTGGAGGATTTTGTGAATATAAATCTTAAAAACGATATAAAACCTATATCTTACATTAAAACAAATGCGGCAGAAATGATGGATTATATTAATGAAAATAAAAACCCGATTATTATTACAATTTTCTGAAAAGGCAATTCTTGAAGGGAAAGTCTATGATCATGAGGAAGTATTCGCTAGATTAAGAAAAAAATATAAATAAAATATTATTTAGAGATAATGAAATATAAAATATGCTCCAACGTCACAAACAGTAACACCAGATAATAATTTTGCATTATTTAATATTGTAGTTTATACTATAAAAGAAATGTAATTACACCGTTACGCAGTGTAATTGACATGCGCCGCCGCTTTGAACCCTTGGTTTGCCGCGGCTAAAAAAGGAGCTGTTATGTCTGTAAATTCGTCTGAAAAGAAAGCTGCTGAACCTCGTTCAGCTTCCAATCCAGGCCCGCTTGGGCTTTTAGGTTTTGGCATGACGACCGTTTTATTAAATCTTCACAATACAGGGATCATCGAACTTTCTATTGTTATCGTTGCCATGGGCTTTGCTCTTGGCGGAGCTGCGCAGATTATTGCCGGAATCAGTGAAATTCGGATAGGCAATACTTTTGGGGGAACAGCGTTTACATCTTACGGCTTATTCTGGTGGTCGCTATGTCTTATATGGATTAATCCTTTCGGTGTTAATCCCGCGGACAATATTTCCATGGGTTTTTATCTTGCATTATGGGGTGTTTTTACCTTCTTTATGTTTTTAGGGACGCTGTCGCATAATATGATTACAAAGACAGTATTTTTATCATTAGCTGTTTTATTTATCCTTCTTTCAATCGGCGATTTTACCGAAAACCATCACATAACAAGAATCGCAGGTTGTGTGGGAATATTCTGCGGATTATCGGCAATCTATTCAGCCATGGCTCAGGTAGTAAACGGAGAACAGGGAAAAAAGATTTTCCCAACATGAGCCGGGTTTTATAAAAACCTAGAGCTATTCGTTATGTGCAGTACCAGCCAAGATAAGTAGTGTATAAAATATTATACAGTAAAATTATATAAAAAATGATTAAAATATTTCATTTTATATCAATCCAATAAAAAAGAATTCTCTGAAGCTATAAAAACACGATAAACCATGCTATACTTCTGAAAACATGTTGAATTAGCGGGAAAAAACGATGGATGAAGTATTCCATAAGCTGGAACGTTCCTTGATTACCGAAATCTCCTTTGGAAATTTCAAATTTGAGCTCAGCAATACGCTTCTGTGCGTATGGATAGCCATGGCGCTGCTGATTGCCGCCAGCTTGCTGCTTGCCAGAAAATTGAATAAAAGACCCGGCAAGGCGCAGGTGATTCTGGAGATGCTTGTGGCGTTTATCAGGGGTATGTGCAATGATTTTATTGGCGATGCTTATTACAAAAAATATGTTAATTATATAGGAACCCTATTTTTGTTCCTTTGCATGGCTAATTTACTGTCCGTGCTTAATTTCATTCCGGGAATTAACATTTATGCTCCTACAAAGGATATCAACGTTACCATGCCTCTGGCGATAATGACGATATCAATTGTGATTTATTCCTCTTTCCGTTATAGAGGGGTTGGGGGAACCGCTAAAAGTCTTTTCGCGCCGATCCCGATGATGCTCCCGTTTAATTTAATGGAATACGTCACAAAACCGCTGTCTCTTTGCCTGCGTCTATTTGGCAATATTGTGGCGGCTTTTGTAATAATGGAATTGGTTTTTCATACCATGGGGATAATCGCGGCTCCCTTTTCCGTGTATTTTGATTTTTTTGACGGTATCTTACAAGCGTATATTTTTGTTTTCCTGACCTGCCTTTACATAGGACAGGCCGTAGAAGTGGAGGTATGACATGAACGCAGCGTTGATTGGAGCGGGGATTGCCGTTTTTGCGGGCTTCGGTTCCGCGATTGGAATCGGCATCGCGGCAAGCGGCGGCTCCCGCGCCATTGCCTTAAATCCGGGAAAAGAAAAATCAATACGCATGATAACGTTTCTGGGAATTATAATGGGGAGCGCCTGTTCAATTTACGGTTTGTTAATCGCGTTAATAGTTATTCCCGGACAGGGAGAGAATACAAGTTTGATTGGCGCGGGGATTGCGGCGGTAGCCAGCGCCGGCGCAGCCGTAGGAATCGGTATCGCGGCAAGCGGCGGATCATTGGCAACCGCCAGGCAGGAAGAAAAAGAGAAGTCGATACGCATGATTACGTTTCTGGGGATTGTTCTCGCGGAAGCCTGCGCGATTTACGGACTATTGGTAGCGCTCATTATAATTTCAACCGGGGAAGCGAACCCGTCGCTGGTTGGCGCGGGTATCGCGACGCTTGCAGGCGCAGGCGCCGCTATTGGAATCGGGCTTGCCGCTGACGGCGGTTGTCAGGGTATCGCAAGGCAGCCTGAAAAAGAAAAATCGATACGCATGATCACATTCCTTGGGATTGTACTTGCGGAAGCCTGCGCGATTTACGGATTGTTAATCTCGTTCATCATTATTGGAAACGCGCAGGCAAACCCAGCGTTGATTGCCGCAGGAGCCGCGACGCTTGCAGGCGCAGGAGCTGCTGTCGGAATCGGGCTTGCGGCAAGCGGCGGCAGTCAGGGAATTGCGCGTCAGCCTGAAAAAGAGAAGTCGATACGCATGATTACATTTCTGGGGATTGTATTGGCGGAAGCCTGCGCGATTTACGGATTATTGGTCGCGTTCATCATTATAGGGAACGGGTAATCCTCAATGAATATATTTGATTTTTATATACCTGAACAGATCCTTGTGGCATTTTCGCTCATTGTATTGATGTTTGTTTTAACGCGCATTTTATGGAAACCGCTTACGAACATTATCGACTCAAGGCAAAAAGACGTTGACGATATGCTGCGAAGCGCGGATGAAGCCAAAGCGATTATCGCCGATATGGAGAAGCAGCGCGTTAATCAGAGCGCAGAGCTTGAGCGTTTAATCGCGGACAAGACAAACGAAGCCTGCGAGCGCGCCGGGCGTGAGTATAACCGGATCGTAGCCGAAGCGGAAGAAAAAGCGCACAACATTGTCAAAGCGGGCGAAGAAAAAGCGGCGCGTGAGTATCAGAGAATGATGTCCGAATCTCAGGAAGCTGTTATTAAGCTGGCATTGGGCGCGGCGGCAGCCATTGTCGAATCATCCATGGACAGCGAAAAGAACCGCGCGCTTATTGATTCCATATTAAGAAAAAGCGGTATGAGTCATGGTTGACGCGGCGGTTCGATATGCTGAGGCTTTGCTTACAGCGGCTAAAAAAGAAAACGCCCTTGCGCAAGTTGCGCAGGATTTATCTTCACTCGCTCTTGAGTTTACAGAAAGCGCCGCGTTGTTTTCCGCGCCTGTGTTCCCGGTAAGGGAGCAGCTTGCAACTGTGAATTACGCGTTGGGCGATAAGTTTCATCCAATCACAAAGAAATTTTTTTGTCTTTTAGCAAAAATGCGCCGATTAGGCGAAGTTGAACAAATAGCGGCGGCGTTTGACAGGATGGTTTGTAAAGAAATGGGAGTGATAGATTTGCACATGGATGTATTTGATGACTCATCTGCGGATGGAACATCCGAAATTAAAGATAAGTTGATACAAGCCGCGGGAATAAAAGGCTTGTATGATCCTCAAAATAAAAAAAATATTAGATTGAATTACAGAGTTGATAAAGGCTTGCTCGGCGGGTTCATCGCCGAATGTGACGGATTGAGCTGGGATTGCTCACTTCGTATCAGACTGGTAGATATAGGAAAATTGATTCGAAAAGTGTAGCTGGTTTTGTAACAATTTCAGATAGGGGGTGTTGGTATGCAGGTTAAACCGGGTGAAACCAGCCGTTTACTGTTGGAGCGTTTACAGGGGTACGATTTTAACAAGGATTTGGAGGAAACCGGAACAGTTATCCAAATCGGCGACGGTATCGCGCATGTACATGGGCTTTTGGGATGTATGAACGGAGAACTGCTTGAGTTCGCCAACGGTAATGCAGGCATGGCGCTTAATCTTGAAGAAAGCAGCGTAGGCTGCGTGTTGTTCTCAGGAACCAAAGGGGTGCGCGAAGGATCAAAAGTAAAACGCACAAACCGGACTATGCATGTGCCTGTGGGAAGGCAGCTTCTGGGCCGTGTGCTTAACCCTTTAGGTGAACCGATAGATAACGGCCCTGCGTTTAATACTGATAAAACCCGTCCTGTTGAGGCGCTTGCCTCGGGTGTAACAGAGCGTCAACCTGTAAAGGTGCCGCTGCAAACCGGCGTTTTATCGATCGATTCAATGATTCCTATCGGGCGCGGGCAGCGCCAGTTAATTATCGGAGATCGGCAGACCGGTAAAACATCTATCGCTGTTGACGCGATTATTAATCAACGCTACACAGGAGTGCTGTGTATCTATGTCGCGATCGGACAAAAAGCATCCGTTGTGGCGGGCATTGTCGATACATTGCATCGCAACAATGCCATGCAGCATACCATCGTCGTTTGTTCTTCCTCTTCTGACCCCGCCCCGCTTCAATATTTAGCCCCTTATGCTGCCTGCGCGATGGCGGAAGAATTTATGTACAGTGATCACAGCGATGTGCTTATCGTTTATGACGATTTATCAAAACACGCTGTGTCATACAGGACAATGTCGCTGCTTCTTAAACGGCCGCCGGGACGCGAAGCATACCCAGGGGATGTTTTCTATTTACATTCACGGCTGCTGGAACGCGCCGCCCGCTTGTCGGACGATATAGGCGGCGGCTCCATTACCGCGCTTCCGATTATCGAGACATTGGCCGGAGATATTTCCGCGTACATTCCTACAAACGTAATCTCCATAACTGACGGACAGATTTTTTTGGAGAGCGAATTATTTCACTCCGGTTTTCGTCCTGCAATCAATGTAGGTTTATCTGTTTCCCGTGTCGGTGGCGCGGCTCAGACAAAGGCGATGAAACGTGTGGCAGGATCTCTGCGTTTAGAGCTTGCGCAATACCGTGAGTTACAGGTGTTTTCGCAGTTCGGTTCCGACCTTGACATCTCGACGCGCGAGAGATTGAATCACGGCGCGAAATTAATGGAAACTCTCAAACAAGGTTTGCATACTCCCATCCCGATGGAAGCGCAGGTCATTGTTCTTTTTAACGCCAAAGAACGGTTTCTAAAAAATATTATTACAGGTGATGTATCGCGTTACAATAAAGGTCTTGTCGTATTTTTCAAGGAAAAGGCGGCTGACTTGCTTGCCTCAATCCGTGAATCAGGGCAATTATCTCCTGAGACAGAAACCAAGGTGCGGGAACTATGTACCGCTTACGCAAAAGGATTCCGGCCATCCGTGTCCGGTTAATTTCATTAAGGCGGTATTGTTATGAGCAGCAAGGGCAATCTTCGCGACCACATGAAAAGCATAAGACAGACAGTCAAAATTTCCAGCGCTCAAAAATTGATTGCAGGAGCGCATATCGTAAAAGCCCGCAAAATGCTTGAGCGCAGCAAGCCATATCATGATCGCATACGGCTTGCCATTGCGTCTGTTTTAAAAGACTGCGAATCTGAAAGTAAATATCTGGACACCGGCAAAGAAGTTAAAAAACAGGGATTACTGGTCATTTCGGCTGACAGAGGATTAGCCGGAGGCTATAATCAAAATGTTATTAAAATGACGGTACAGGACATAGCGAATAAAACAGTTGTTAAGGTGCTGACTGTCGGGCATATAGGTTACGGCAAATTTAGACATATAAACGCATCCGCGGCGCAGCCTACAATACCGCTTGACGAGAGTTTTATCTGCGCTGCGGAAAATCCGACATTGTACACCTCCCGCGAAATTGCCGAGCGCTTGATGGATTTGTTTGAAAGCGGCGAGGTGGATTGCTTTGATATTATTTATACGCAATTCCACTCCGCCGTGCGAATGATCCCTTCGGCAGAGAGGCTTTTCCCGCTGTCGCCTGAAATGCTGGGAGAGGCATCCATATCTAAAGATATGGCAATCCATTTTTCAGAATATGAACCATCGCCTGATGCCGTTTTGGAAACATTAATTCCCCAATATCTGCGGGGTTATATATTCAGCTGCCTGACACAGGCATGGATGTGTGAGTTGAATTCCCGTGTAATAGCAATGGAAAGCGCGATAAAAAACGGGAACGAAATGCTTGATAAATTAGCGTTAAAGTATAATCGCGCGCGCCAGGGTTCCATTACGCAGGAACTAACAGAAATTGTCGCGGGCGCAGCTTCAATGGAATAGGAGGCGGACATGAGCGGGAAAATATCGCAGGTTATCGGTCCTGTACTGGACATTCACTTTCCGGACGGCAATCTTCCGGAACTTAATAACGCAGTAGAGATAAATGGTCCCGACGGCGTGATTACGGCGGAGGTGCTGCAGCACATTGGCAACGATACCGTGCGCTGTGTATCTCTGTCCCCCACTGAAGGGCTTGTAAGAGGCGTTGAAGCTGTCGATACCGGAGGACCTGTTACAGTTCCTGTCGGAGAGGAAGTGCTTGGCCGCGTATTCAATGTGCTTGGTAAAGTGATTGATAAAAAAGAAGAGGTCAATGGCAAGGAACGATGGGCAATCCACCGCAGTCCGCCAAGCTTCGCTGAACAGCGCGCCGTAACTGAAGTTTTGGAAACAGGAATTAAGGTAATCGATCTT
>JAIRQF010000116.1 GCA_031256635.1 Treponema sp.
TCCCCCAGACTTGTACGCTAAACCAACTGCGCTATTGCCCTAATGTCTGATTAATTATTTATAGTCAGGTAAAAATTAAAATAGCAAAGTATTGAGGTTTTGTCAATGAAGAGTAAGGATTGAATAAGCTGTGGTTTTGTGTTTAAGGCATTTCTACTATCGGTTCGGTATGCGGATTACGCAGCTGGTTTATGGCGCGTCCGTACCATTCACCTGCTCTGGGCTGAGCCGCAAGAAAGCTCCATAAGTTCAGCGCGGCAGATGTTCTGCCGTTGCGGTAAAGGCTTGCGGCAAGATAATACGCGGTTTTGTAATATTCAACTTCTTCGATATATGAAACAAGGACTGGATTTCTGTTTATTATTTCTGACAGTTCAACAAGATTTCGCGCCTGATTCTCGCGGTTTTCCGGGACAGTCGTAAATCTGAAATCAAACTGCCGCCTCATTAATTCCTCAATGATAACGGTATTTTGAATAAGGAAGGCGAACATCAGGTGATCCTGCGCGGACGGACGCCCTGCGACTACATAGTGAAAACCCAAAAGCCTGTGCGCCTGTTCCACGGCGCTGTTGTTATACCGGTACATTTCCAGAAAACGATCGACACCGTCTGTTTCCAGCGTTCTTGTCATTGCGACTCTTGCGAATGAAGCGGATGCCTGCGCATAGGGAATTGATGTCCCGCTTCCGTTTGTGTTGTTTATGGAAGCGTTAACCCAAAGCGTATCAAGGCTTGTTATAATCGAAAGCAATGTCCTTTCCATTTCGTTGTATTCCATCCGCGTTTTAAGGACGCCTGCGATTTTATACTGCAATGTGGTTCCAAAACCGGAATCCTCAAGGTTTTCGCGCATGGCGAACGCCCTGCGGTATTGAGATAAAGCGAGAGGCAGCTCTCCTTCTACCCGGTAAACTTCTCCTATCCAGTACTCGGCTTCGGGGTAATCCTTTAATTTACCGATTGCACCAAGAGCGGCGCTCGCGGAATTGTTAAGGCTGGTTTTTGGAATACGGTAATAAAGCTCTTCAAATGCCGCGGATGCCGCCGTATACCGGCGTTCATAAGAGTACTGTTCAACCCTGTCAAGAGAATCGCCGATTCTGCGCACTTCGCCGATTGAAAGCAGGTTTATTAAATCACGTTCCATCTGTTCATACATGGCGCGTCTGTCGCGCCTTGCGTCTTCAAAAAATAAAAGGGCGTTTCCGTAATCTCCCGAACGGAATCTCTGTTTGCCGTATTCAAGGGAGAGCCACCACGGAGATACTGTATTCTGCGCGAACAGCGAAACCGGAAAAGTAAAAAGAAATAAAATAAACCACAAAGACAGGAATTTTATTTTTTTCATAATCTATCCAGTTCCTCCGAAAAAACCTGATCCGCTTCGCCTGCGGCAATTGTTCTGATTACTTTACCGTTTTTAAAAATCAAAACCTTGTCTCCTGTTCCAGTAATTCCAAGGGATGCGTGTTTCGCTTCAACAGGGCCGTTCACTTCGCATCCCATTACCGCGACGGTAATATTCTTATCCATCGCGTACAGCTTATGCATCCACCTGTTTGTAAAGGCAAGCGTGTCAAAACTGTGCCTGCCGCACCGGGGGCAGGATACAATGTTCACTCCGCGCTTTTTCAGCCTTTCATTATCGGGCGTTAACTGACAGGCTGCCGCTATTATTTCCCTTCCGGCGATTACCTCGTTTTCCATTGTATCCGAAAGGGATACCCTGATTGTATCTCCAATACCCTCACTTAAAAGGGTTAAAATGGCGGCGGTATTCCTTGCTACCCCTGCTGTCAGCGGGCCTGCTTCGGTAACCCCTATGTGTAAAGGCGCGTCAGTGCGCCGGGAAAGAATGCGGCCTGCTTTAATATTATCGGCAATTGTGCATGCCTTCATTGATACAAGAAATTTATTAAAGCCAAATTCGCTAAAAACGGCGATTTCCCTTTCGGCTGCCTGAACCAGCGCTTCGCACGGTTCCATCTCCTTCCCGTCTACACGCTTTCTAAGGTCCTGCGGTAAACTTCCCGCGTTTACCCCGATTCGTATTGGGATATTGCCTGCCGCGGCTTTCTGGAGAACAACTTTTACTTTATCTTTATCGCCGATATTTCCGGGATTTATACGGATTTTGGAAACCGGAAAATCCATACAGCGAAGGGCGATTTTATAATCGAAGTGAATGTCCGCGACAAGAGGCATTGATGCCATTTCGCAAAGCCGCCCGAATACTTCAGCCGATTGGATATCGGGAATCGCGAAACGAAGGAGACCGCAGCCCAATGACTGCAGGGATTCAATTTTTTTAACAGTATCATCAAGTTCATTCATGGAAAGACGGTCTTTATACATGGTTTGAATAACGATTGGATGCTCTCCGCCTGTAAAAACAGGGCGAACATGGGCAAAACCGCCGATTTTTATAACTTTGGTTAGTCTTTCTGGTTTCATAAAATGCCTCTTTATTATATTATATAATAGATATGGAATTTTCCATTACAGAACAGGAACAAAGAATACTGCTGTCTCAGGCGCGTGAAACCATAACAGCGGAACTGGAAAAGCGAAAGCCTTCATATGAACAAAACGATGAGAAGGACTCAAACCTTTATATTCCCTGCGGCGCTTTTGTCTCTTTACATAAACAGCCGGGGCACAGCTTAAGAGGCTGTATCGGCAGGATGACAGCTAACCTTCCCCTTATTGAAACGGTGCGCGTTATGGCAAAGGAAGCGGCGTTCGGCGATCCAAGGTTTCCCCCCTTAAGAAAAGATGAACTTCCTGCCCTGCATATTGAAATATCCGCGCTTTCTCCCTTTGTTATCTGCAGTGATCCGAAAAGCATTAAGGTCGGCGTACACGGACTTTATCTTATAAGAAGGGGCCGCTCAGGCGTTCTTTTACCGCAGGTGCCTGTTGAACAAGGCTGGAACCTTGATGAATATCTTGATTATATCTGTGTTAAGGCAGGACTGCCTTCAAAATCATACGAAGCTCCCGATGCGCAGCTTTATACTTTTACCGCGATTGTTTTTAAAGAGTGAATCTGTATGGATGTTTCAAAAAAAGATATATCACCAAATGCCGCTTCAAATGAACAGGAGGCAAAAAAACTTTCTGTATTTTTTACAAAAGAAACCGCGGAAAAAGCGGGACTCCTGTCTACTCAGGGTGAAATTGATCCTCTCGTTACTTCTCTTGAATATGATTCGCGAAATGTAAAAAAGGGCAGCCTTTTTTTCGCGCTTGCAGGACTTCATACGGACGGGAGCCTCTATATAAAGGACGCAATAAAACGCGGAGCTTCGGTAATTGTACATGAAAATGAAATCACGGAAAAAGAAAAAAACATTGTCTATTTGAAAGTTTCAAACGCCCGTTTCGCGATGTCGCCTGTATCCGCCGCTTTTTACGGATATCCGTCGCGTAAGCTGCTTGTAACAGGCGTTACGGGAACAGAAGGAAAAAGCACCACTGTCTTTCTGATTTGGCAGCTTTTGGCAATGCTGGGGAAAAAAGCGGGATTTATTTCCACCGTACAACATTGCCTTGGAGGCGATGTTACATGGAATCCTGAGCATCAGACAACACCGGAAGCTCCTATTGTCCAGAAACTGCTGAAGGAAATGGCGGATAACGGATGCGGATACGCGGTAGTGGAAGCAAGCTCTCACGGGCTTTCGAAGAGAACAAACCGGCTGGGGGATGTAAATTTTTGTTCGGGAGTTCTTACAAACATTACGCATGAGCATCTTGAATTTCACGGAACATGGGAACAGTACAGGGATGACAAGGCGAATCTTTTCCGCGTTCTTGACGATTTCATACCACTGACAAAATCATCATTTACATCTCCGTTCGGCGTAGTAAATGCTGATGATAAAAGCGCTGATTTTATTTCCAAGGTTACAGGCAAAAAAATATTAACCTACAGCCCCTGCGGAAGAGAAGCAAATATAACGCTCGAAGCTATTGAAAGCGGACAGGACGGCAATTGGTATGTTATCTCCATTCCCGCCCTAAAAGAGCGTCTGGAAGCGCGGGACAGGCTTCCCGGAGCGTTTAATTCAGCTAACGTTCTTGCGGCTCTTCTTGCGGTATCGGGTCTTTTGGATATTCCTGTAAAGAAAATAATTCCGTATGTTAAGAATTTAAAGCCTGTTTGGGGAAGAATGACAGCGATAAAAAAGGGACAGCCTTTTGAAGTTGTGGTTGATTACGCCCACACGCCCTCTTCTTTCATGACAATCTTCCCTCCCCTTCGCCAAAGGCTAAATAAAACAGGTGGCAGGATTATAAGCCTTTTCAGCTCGCCTGGCGAGCGTGACACGCAAAAAAGAAGCGAACAGGGAAAAATCGCCACTCTTTATTCGGATATCATCATTTTATCGGATGAAGATCCGCGCGGAGAAAAACCGATGGATATTCTGGAGGAAGTAGCAGGCGGGGTATGTTCAAAAGAAACCGAAAACAAGTTCAAGCGCGATGAAAATCTGTTCTTAATTCCTGACAGACCGCAGGCAATCCGTAAGGCATTCTCATTGGCTAAAGAAGGCGACCTTGTTTTACTGCTCGGAAAGGGACATGAAAACTCGATTATTTACGCGGATTATGTAATGCCATTTAACGAGTTTGAAGAAGCGGAAAAAGCGTTAGGTGAAATGGGATATACCGGCTAGTGTTCTGTAACAGACACTAGTTCACGTTCAATTTCGTCTATTATCTGGTCCGGAGTGGAAGCTCCCGCGCTTAAGCCAATCTTTTCATAATTACGGAAAAAGGAGGGTATTTGCGCCGCGTTTTCCGCAAGAGCGCAGGGTTTGCCGCTTTGCCGCGCAATCGCAAGAAGACGGCGCGTATTCGCCGATTCTTTGCCTCCTGCGATTATTACAGCTTCCGTTTCAAGCAGTAATTTGCGTAACGCGTTCTGCCGTTCGCCTGTAGCGGCGCAGATTGTTTTTATTATTTGTAAATCAGGAAAATATTTTTTAATTTCTTCTGCGATATTTTTGTATTCTTCTTCAGAAATTGTTGTCTGTCCCAATATGGCCGTTTTGGCGTTTTTATTTTTTTCAAAAAGACGAGCGGCTGTTTCCCGCGCTTCCTCTGCGCTGCCTGTAACTATACAAAAGGGAGCTTCGCCGCTGTAACCGAGTAATCCTTTAATTTCCGCGTGTTCAGCTTCCCCGGCCAGGAACAGGGAAAATCCCGCGCGGGATAATTCCTGTGTTTTTAACTGATTTGTTTTAACTCTGGGACAGGTCGCATCTACAACGCGGCACCCTTTTTCGCACAGTTTTTGTTCTGCCGCAGGGCTTACACCATGCGCGCGGATAATAACCGTGCAATCGTTGGCAGACAGGGAATCTTCGTCTATTGACTGAATACCGAGCGCTTCAAGATCGGCTAACGCTTTTGGATTGTGAATTAAAGGACCCAGCGTATATACGCGGGAACTGTTTTCCTGCGCTTGCGCAGCGGCAATATCTACGGCCCGCCGCACTCCCATACAGAAACCCAGCACTTTCGCTTTAATCACTTTCATATAATGAATTAATAAATAACCACAGAGTACATGGAGAAGAAGTACTCTGTGGTAATTTTTTTTATTTCGCAGCCAGCTTTTTCTTTTCCCGTTTTATTTTCAGATTCTGCCAGAAGTTAACAAAACCGGAAACAATAAAGAGCGTCGTAAATACGCCGGAAGTCATGCCGACCAGAAGAGCGAGAGCGAAATCTTTCATTGAACCTGTAGTAAAGATAAACAGGGCAAGAACAGCGAGCATTGTTGTAGCCGTTGTAATAATTGTTCTTCCAAGAATGCCTGTCAGCGAAATATTTAATATATCCGTAAACTGATGGTCAGGAAACAAACGCAAATTTTCCCTGACACGGTCAAAGAAAATAATTGTGTTGTTTGTTGAGTAACCAAGAATGGTCAGAATTGCCGCTATACTCAGAGTGGTAAACTCCATCCGCGTCCAGACCATAAAAGCCACAATAATCAAAACGTCGTACATTATCGCTATAACAGCGCCTACCGCGTACTGCAGCCTGAAACGGATAGTAGAATAAATCAAAACCAGAAGCAAAGTAAGAGTAATAAGAATGCCCGCCTGATCCGTTAAATCTTTTGAAAAACGCGAGCCGACATATTCGGAGCGAAACACAGCTATGCATCCCCCGCCGTATTGAGCGCTGAAATGTGATTCCAATGTCTGAACAATATCATTTGACGTAATGCGCCCTTCTTCCTGATCTTCAACGCGGATCATGAATCTGGCTTCGCCGTCGGGAGTGACAATGTTTTGTACGGCAACACCGTGACTGAAACCGGCCATCGCGGAACGCACTTCTGAAATATCAATCGCGGCCCTTTGCGGATCAAGATAATGAATTATATAAGAATTGTACCTGCTTAATTCCGGCGTATTTCCAATGGATGAAAACCTCAGCCATGAAGAGCTGATTCCCTGATTCGCGGATACGGTAATATCCAAATTGCCAAGCTGCTGTTTCATTGCGTTTGTAAGCGATCCGATTGTATTGTATTCATTAAATGAAAATGTATATGTTCTGCCTTCCACGCCGAAACCGGATGTAACAATGCTGATAGTGTTTCTGTCATGATATAAAGTCGCGCTTTCAATTCCGGTCCAGCGCACGGAAAAAGCTGTGGGCGTGACCTGCACTTCCTGAATTAAACCGGCCTGAAAATCCACGCCAAGGGCGAATCCGTTATGGAATATAAAACCCAATACGCCAAAGATAATAAGAACAGTGGCAATAATCGCGGCAGGAATGAAAAATTTTGAAAACAGAATTGTCTTTTTCATAAACTGACCGCCTTTGCGCCGCTATCCTGGATATGAGTCGTCCAGCTGACGGAAAGGTCTTTGCTTTTCATAACATCAGTGCCGAAATCGAAGATTAGCCGTGACACGAAAAGGGCCGTAAAGACCGAAGAGAAAACCCCGATTGAAAGGCTTACGGCGAATCCCCTGATCGGACCGGAACCCAACTGAGAAAGGAACAGAGCCGCGATAAATGTGGTAATATTAGAGTCCATAATCGCCCAGAACGCTTTGCCAAAACCGGCTTCCACTACCGCTTTTCTTGACTTGCCAAGCCGCATTTCTTCTTTCATGCGTTCGAATATAATTACGTTAGCGTCTGTCGCCATACCGATTGTAAGTATGAAACCCGCGATTGCAGGCAGTGTTAAGGTAAAGTTCAAAGCTGAAAGCACGCTGAACATTATATAAAAATTGAGCAACTGAGCGACAACCGCATTTATTCCGGCGGCTTTGTAATAAACAAGCATGAAGATTAAAACCGCGGCGACGCCTCCCAACAGCGCGTAAAGCCCCTGGCGGATTGTATCTTCACCTAACGAAGCGCCGATGCTTTGCTGGCTCGCCACTTCAAGCTCGACAGGCAGGGCTGCCGTTCTTAAAACAAGGGCGAGGTTCTCGGAGCCTTCCTGATCAAAACCGGAGATTGTTCCCCTGTCGCGGATGCCTGTTGAAATATTAGGAGCGGATCTTACTTTGCCGTCCATTATAATGGCAAGGTTTTTATCAACGTTGGTTGAAGTAAGCCTGTAGAATATCTCGCCGCCTTCTTCGCTCAGACGGAAAGCAACTTCCGGTCTGCCGCTCATATTGTTACGCTCAACTGTCGCGTCTTCGATATAATTTCCGTCAAGGCCGATTTCCCTGTTTACCGCGATATAACTGTATGTGCCGTCCATGTTTCTTACATGTTCGTCAAGCCCGTATCTGTCCTTTGTATAAACGCCGAGAATTACGACGCTGGAAGAAAGGCCGGGAATTAATTCATACGCGACCGTCTGACCGTACTCGTTAAAAATATTTCCGTTGGCGTCAATTGTTATCCCGCGGTTTCTTGTGTAGTACTCATAAAAGGCGGCGGTCGCTTCATCGTCCTGAAGCTGGAAAGTAAGGCTGCCCTTCCCCATTATGATGTCATTGATCCTTTCAGGATCGGCGGTTCCGGGGATTTCAATATAAATCTGATTTGTGCTCTGCATGCCGCGGATTACAGGCTCTGTAAGCCCGAAGCGGTCAATGCGGCTGTTTAAAACTTCAAGGGCGCGGTTCATCGCGTCCACAGGATCATCATTTGAAAGGGTGCGGCCAACCTGCAGAATAATGCTCAAACCGCCTGAAAGATCGAGTCCCAGCTTTACGGCGTTATTCTGCAATTCCTTAAGAGCGAAAATTTCATCGGCGTATCTTTGCTCGATCGCCTCCTGAGCCGCTCTTCTTGTAGAATACGCCTGAAAGGCTTCGAGGACATTTAAAGCCGTCCAATGTTCAGGAACGGGCGCTTTATAATCTTTGTGAAGATTCCTGACAATCGGAATTAAAAAATCAAGGCTTTCGGGAACAGGGCCGTTTACGCGGGCGGATTCAACAAGGCGCTGCCAGTCCGCCATCGCGGCTTGATACGAATCTTCCCGAATCTTCTCCCTGGGCACCTGCGCCAGTTCCTGTTTGTCCAATGGCGTGAAAAAATACCAGCGTATTGTAGGCCAGAGAAACAGAAAACAGACCCCCAATACTATAAGCAGAATAATGAACCTGTAACGCTTACTCATAATTACTCACCGTCTTCGGAGGTTTTCTCTTCTGACTTCTCCTTCTCCTCTTTTTTATCTTCAATTTTCTTTTTATCTTCTTTTTCTTCCTTGGGCTCAGCAGCCGGGATTGTTACGCTGGAAATCGCGCTCCTTAAGAATTCAAGTTTAATATTGTCATCAACCCTTACAATTACTGTAGTATCCTTGACGCTTTGAATTGTTCCGTAAAGACCGCCTATCGTAACTATTCTGTCGCCTTTTTTAAGGCTAGAGAGCATTTTCTCGGTTTCTTTGCGTTTTTTGCTTTGCGTCCTGATTATCAGAAAGTAAAAAATCGCGATTATCGCGATAAAGGGAAGAAAACTGCCTATCAGGCTTCCTCCTGTCACAGCGCCGTCAGCGCCTGTTTGCGGAACTCCCATAAGCAAATTAAGAATAAATGTATCCATCTGTAACATCCTTGGTAAATAGTATTCTGTTCACACTAGCATAGAAAAAGGTTTTTATTCAAGTAGGGGGAGGAAAATGCATGTCGATGTTTTTATTGGTGAAAAACAGTGTTTTAATTAAAACCGCTATTACTCCAAATTTTTAACTTATTATATTGACATTCAAGTAAATGCGCGTCTTTAGTAACAATTTCCGCATTATATACAATTGCGGTAGCAAATAGCAGCTTCAAACTAATCCCATTTCTCACGCGATTTTTTCTGGTAGGAAATGCCGTCCATACAACCGAAAGAGTCTTTCCCCAGACTGCCTTTCAAGCTGATAAGTTTGGTTCTTAATTCCTCTGATTTGTTACGGTTAGCTTCCCAAATCGCACTTGCGGTTTCAAGATCGTTATAAACAGACGCGGGAATAAAAGCGAGTATAGTCTTTCCAGTCGGAACTTCAGGAGGCACATTAACATAAAGCTGGCGGTTGCCAAGTATATCAACAGTCTGTTCTACTATCATATTTAAAACATAATGAAATTTATTATTAGAGACAAGTATATAGACAAATACAAATTGCCGCACTCATATTTTCCCCGTTCTCCGGCTAAACTTTAATTCCTTCCCAGTAAAGACGCGTATTCAATCTCATAACGGCGAAGCTGCGGGTGATCAGGAGCGATGGCAAGCGCCTGTCTTAAATAGTAAACCGCGCGGCGTTCTTCCCGTCTGTTGTGATAAATCTCGAACATGGCGATAATCGCGTCCAGGTTTCTTGGGTCTTCAAATAGGCTCGATCTTAGGTCGCCAAGAGCGTCGTCTGAGTTTGTCTGTAAGCGGCTTCGAAGGTAGAAAAAGCGGCTTTTTAATTGGGTATTGGTTATTGAGTTAAGCCGGCTTTCGATAAGGCGGGAGGCTTCTGTTCTTTGATTATTGTCAATTAAAGCAGAAATATAAATAACGGTGTAATCATTATTGGAATTATCCCTGTCATATAGCTCGCGCGCGTAAGTGAGCGCTCTTGAGTTATTTCCAAGACCGCGTTCTATATAATAACCATCCGTTAAATCCTCGGCGGTTCTGCGGACAGCCAGAACGCTGTTTAAGTATCTTTGAGCTTCCTGCCAGCTTTCGCGCCGAACAGCGTCGCGAAGGCTCAGGGTCATCACTTCGGTTAAAGAACCCGCTGCCTGCCGCAGGCGTTCAAGAAGCTCCCTTCCTTCAGCGTGATCCCCCTCGCGCTGGGAATCCATTAAAAGCGTAACAGCGAAAATCATCGCCTGTGTGTCATTGGGGCTGGTGCGCAGAATGGAGCGAAGGTAATTTAAAGCGGAGTCCCGGTTGCGGCTTCCGTCAAACTGGACCTGGGCGCGCATATAAAGATAATCCCTGTTATTCGAATTAATTGACGCGTAATTATCAAGGGATGTGTTTGCCTGCGAATAATGCCCCTGATCAATCAGTATATGCGCTCTCATTAAAAGAAATTCACCGTCTCTGGGTTCGGCGCGCAGTATTTCTTCTATAGCGGGTAACGCGCGCGGCCAGTCATGGTTTGCGTAGTAACAAAGGGCAAGCTCCCTTCTAATCTCTCCGCTGTCAGGATAAACAACCGCCAGATTTGAAAGGATTGCGGCAGCGGCGGCGGGATTTCCCTTCAGCCTGTCAACGCGCGCGATGCCTATCTGTGCGGGATAAAATTCATTCGATATGCTGTAAGCTTTATTAAACGCTAAAACGGCTTCATCGTACCTGCCTGAATATTCCAGAATAATGCCTGAAAAATAGGGAGGAAGCACGGAAGCGCTCTGTAACTGCTGCGCTCTTTCTAAATCCCATAATATTATCGGCCACAAATTATTGTCACTATGATTATTGACAGCGAGAAAAGGGAGAACCAATTCAAGAAAATCATTCGAATCAGGCGGAGGCCGGGTGTAAACACCCCTTTCAGCTTCCCTTAAAATACGCGTGTAATTTGATGTTTGCGGCATATCCACAGCCGGAAGCCTCGCAAGCGAATCGGGGTAAACGCGCCTTATAAGAACAGTATTCACGCCTGACATCAGACGGCCGAAATCAGTGGCGCTTAAATCCCGTGAGCGGATTAGTTCGACAGCATGGAGCATGGAAGACAAGATGCCTGTTTCTGTCAGGCTGCGGATCTCATCGGCAAGGCCGCCTGTGTTTAATGAAGTAGCAGGTTCAAGCGGCTGTATAACGGGAGCTTCGGGAGTATCCTTGTTTCCTCCGGCAAACGCGGGCGGAAAATTACACAAAATAAATAAAAAGAGAAAAAATATATATAAAAAAGACCGATTTCCAGCATTTAAAATCACTTTTAACTATCCACTATATAAAATTATCGGGAGAAAAGTGCGGTCTCCTGTACAAAATCATAGCATAATGATAGGATGATTAACAATGGATAAAAGAAAAAAACATAATTTTTTTTATATTTGCATAATATTATTAACAATTATTTTAACTAACATATCCTGCGATACAGTGTCAGAGTTTTTTAGGGGATATTCCGATGTTGACAGATATTACATTACAGGCTCAAAAGAAGACAGGGAGAATTTTATCGAACTGTTTAAACTTCTCAAGATGGAAAAACCCGGCAGCGAAGCGGAGTTTGTTATAGCAAGGGAAATCGCGACAAGTTACGCCAGACTGAACGATTACGAAAGGCTGATAAATTTTTTAAGCGCAAGAACGATTAACAATCCCGCCGATCCTTATAACGGATATTACTTTCTTGTAATAGCCTATGCCTACATCCAGCAGGATTCGCAGGAGATAGCCGCCTTTTACTTCGATATAATTCTGAAAAATTATCCGGATTTAATAATTAACGACGAATCAATACATCTGATTTGCCTTAACCACCTTATAAATTTAAACGACAAGGCTGAACAGCGGGTCTGGTATTACAGAGAACTGATCTCGAGATTTCCTGAAAAAATTGATTTGGCCGAAGCGTATTTTATGCTTGGACAGGCGTGCGAGAATATCGGAGACTGGAACGGCGCGATTCAGGCGTATAACAACTATTTACCATATTCGGGAACAATAATACAGGGTTTCCCGAACGCGGACAGATACGCAAAACAGCAGGTGGATTTTTCAAGGTCACAGAAAGACTGGACATTTGAAAGTTTACAGGCGTTAAGAAGCGCCATCGAAGACGCTCTGGACGACGGTAACGCGCAGATGCTTTCCCGTTATCAGGCAAAAGTAAATTTTTTCGCACGCTCATGGGAACAGATCGAAACTGACGAAATAGGAATGACCCGTTTTAATCTTGTCCAGTTTATGTACGGCAACAGAATCAGATACGCAGCCGAACTTGACGGATCATCAAATACAACGGAAGCATTTTTAAGAACTACCGGCTGGTCGCAGCCTCTTTCCACATGGTATTTTTACTTCAGAAAAATTTATTTTCCGCAGGAGCCTGAAATACACGGTCACTGGGAATGGGCCGGAATTTATTACGGGGAAAAATTTTAAAAATGACCAATGATAAAGAAATGACCGCAAGGTTTCACAAGGTTAATATTCGAATTTTCATCAGCTGTCTGTATAAATTTACAGTTTTCTTTCTGTTGTTATTTTTTATTAACAGCCTGATTTGGGCGCAAAGCGATATAAACCGGCCGTTACGCACAATACCGCCTGTAACGCCAAACTACGTGTTACACGCAATTTCCCATTCATCAGGATTTTCACTTCCCATTGATGATATTCTCCCTGATGGTAAGCCTTCAAATTTGATCTCTGGATTCTCAATTCTCAATTCCCGGGTTACATCACTTCTTGCGTCAAATCCCTCGCTTCTCATTCCTTCCAACCCGCGGTTTGATTCCCCGCTCCCAATTTCCATGCGCGCGGCAAACTCGCTGATTACAGAAAGAGCGCTTGAGCAAACATTGACGCGGCAGTTTATAGATTACTACTTAACCCCCAACGGTATGGCGACATTAAACGCGATGATGGAGAGAGGAAATATTTTCCTGCCTTTTATCAGGGAGGAAGTCGCAAGGCGCGGGCTTCCGCCTGAGCTTGTTTATCTTCCAATTATTGAATCCGGTTTTGTGATAACAGCAGTCAGCCGATCGGGCGCGGTGGGATTATGGCAGTTTATGCTAAACAGTATTTCTCCCTATAACATGAAGGTAACAGACCTTATGGACGAAAGGCGCGATTTTATAAAGTCTACCAAAGGCGCGCTCCAGAAACTTGAAGATGAGTATAACAGGCTGGGCGATTGGGAACTTACGCTTGCCGCTTATAACGCCGGTTTGGCGGCGGTAACCCGTACAGTTCAATCCAGCGGAATAAACGATTATTGGGAGCTTTCAAGAAGGAATTTGCTCAGATCTGAAACAATCAATTTTGTGCCGCGCCTGATTGCGGTGTCTTATATTTTATCGCAGCCAAGAAGATTCGCGATAAATGTCTGGCAGGAAAAATTTGAATGGGCCGCCGTTCCGCTTGAACGCCAGGTTTCAGTTGATATAATCGCCGAAGAAACAGGCATAAGCAGGGAATTATTACGGCGTCTTAACGCGGAGCTGACTCACGGAATTACCCCGGCCGGAACAGGACATCTTTTAAAAGTGCCATTCTCTCATCTTGAGATTGTTAATAATACCCTTAAACGGGAAGATTTACAGCTGATCCGTTTTTATTATCATGTTGTGCGTTCAGGCGACACGCTTTGGGGTTTATCAAGATATTACGGAACATCACTTAACATGATTGAACAGCACAATCCCGGTATATCAAACCGTTATCTTAAAATAGGAGAAACAGTTATAATACCCGCTTTTAACGAAGTTACACCGCCTGCAAGACCTGTTGTAAATCAAAATTTTGACGGAAATCATACGGTGCAGCAGGGCGAATCATTCTGGTCAATAAGCAGATTATACGGAGTAGATCCGCAGGTTTTAGCAGAAACTAACGGAATGCGATTGGATCAAATTCTCCATATAGGAAGGGTACTAAGAGTGCCGATAATGGAATAGGAAACAGTGCGGAGTGTGAAGTGGCCGGTTATATAAAGAAAATAAAACTTTTAATTTTAATATTTTGCCTTACAATTCCGGGAATACATGCACAGTCAAATATAGGTATTTCAGGTACGATAAACTGGGAAACAATGTATTTGAATGTTGAAATAACGCTGGATTTGGTATCGGCGGGTATAAGGCTTCCGGCCGGGAGAACCCAGGGGGAATCGCTTTTAAACGCCGGTTATCTTGGCCTTATAATACCTGGCATTCTTGGATTGCAGGCGGATTCCTCTTCCACAATCTCGGACCTTATTGACAGACGGGAGTTCAGTCTCCTTGAAGCAGAAGCAATCGCGCTCGGCGCTAAAAAAACAGCGCCGTCCCTTTCTTCCGATATGCGAAGCATGTTTTCGTCCCATTCAATTTCACTTGCAAACATCAGCTCAGCTTTTCTTGTCCGCAGCCGCCTGTATCCTGTTACGCGAATATTGAATCCCGTTTCCGCGGCGCGTTACACCGGCATAGTAATTATCGCGGCTGACAGCCTGCCTGTTCACGGAATGAGGGAAACCGCCAGGGCCGTGCCTTGCCTGTTTCCGAAAATTTGGGACAGCGAAATGAACCTTATATATGAAAAAAATATGCTGCATTCTCGCGATACGGCAATGGTGCGTTACTCGACAATGCAGAATATTTTCCAGAATAATCCTTCAGGACTTTCAAGGGATCTGCAGGATGTTGTGGGAGACAGGCCCCTTAAAATCTTCGCAAGCGGCGTATTCGGAATAAATCCCACAGATCTTATCATAGACAGAAGCGACGCTCTGTTAATTTTATCATCGGAAGAAAACCAGCGTCTTTTATCGCAGGGCCGCGTCGTGGTAATTCTGGATGAATCTGTATTAAGACATGCTTTTTAATTTGTTTTATAACGGTAATTTAACCGATAAATGATAGTCTTTTCCGCCTTCAATGTCAGCTAACATATTTGCGGCAAGAGGCTTTCCTTCGCATAACACTGTAATATCTTTTACTTCTGCGCCGCGCATGATATCAGCGTGAATCACAGCGCCGCGAAAATACCGGGTAACTGCCGCCTGTTTCCAGTGAGACGGGAAATTCGGGTGAACCGTCAATCCTTTTTTGTGCCGCGAAGGCCGAACAAGCCGTCGATAAGACTTCGATAATACCATGACACCGCTCCTGTGTTAAACAGATGGCTGGAACGTCCTGCCGAATTCGGAAATTGATTGTAAGCTCCGCGGTAATAATTGGGAATATACACCGGCATTTGTCCGCGTTTTAAGATATCTTCTTTATCTTCGCCAGGGAGCATTTTTCGCAAAAGTCTGAAAGCGCTGTCGTACTCCCCGCAGACATAAAGGGCGTATATATAAAACATTGCCGCGTGATTATATACAGAGCCGTTCTCAACCGCGCCGGGCTGCTTTTGAGTCAGGCGTCCAATGTCTTCCCTCATTGCGGTGTACGGCGGAGTTAGTATTTCGACACCAAAAGGCGTCTCAAGATATTTCTCAACGGATTCCATCATTTTTTTTCTTTTATTTTCATCAGAAGCGCCGCATAAAATTGCCCAGCTTTGAGCGTTAAGGAAAATTTTTCCTTCTTTGTCAGAACTGATTCCGAACAGAGTACCGTCGTCCGTAATTCCGCGCGCATACCAGATGCCGTCCCATAACCACTTGTTTATATCGGCGTTCATTTCATCTGATTTTGAAAGATAGTTATCTGAAACTTCCTGTCTTCCGCATTCGCTGCAAATTCCGGCCCAGATGCGCAGCGCGAAAGAGGAAGCCATGGTCAGCCAGCCTGAAACGCCTTTGCCTTTATAGCCCACCATGTTCATAGGATCGCACCAGTCGCCCTGACGGATATAATTTAAACCCCTGTCATCCCGGTCATTTACAAGCCAATCCATCGCAAGATCGATATGTTGAAAAACAGACGCTGTTTTTTTACTGCCTTCAAACCGGACAATTTCATCAAGAAGCGAATAGTCTCCAGTTTCATCAAGATACGCGCTTAACGCAAGCGGCAGCCACACGCAATGGTCGCTATGCGGTATCTGGTTAATGTATTTAAGCTCGGCGTTAGGGAACAACAGGATTCCGTCCGGCATCTCGCCGTTTTCATGCTGCTGGCCCAAAGCGAACAATATCATGTTACGCGACATTTGCGGCATTACATAGCACATACCCATTGTGTCCTGAATATAGTTACGGGTCTGAGGATCTGTGCACATCCTGTTTGTTATGCCGTGGTAATAAACCTGACGCGGCAGCCAGTTATTAACAAAGTTATCAAAGCCTGCATCGGGTGTGGAAATCTGCAGTACTCCCTTACCCTGATTAATATAAGAAGCGTAATCATTTTCTGCGCTGTCAAAATTATTTCCATAGCGTTCTGTAAGCGACAGAATCTCCTTTTCATCTTTTACAGGACCGAAAATAAAGCAAAACTCACGTTCCTGCGCGCTTTCAATTTCCAGCCGGTACTGCATAACAGCAGCGAGCAATTCATACTGGCTGTCTGCGCGGGATAAATGATCGAGCGCGATTGCTGAAGGAGAAGAAAGCCCTCCTTCTCCTTCAAATCTATCAAGGCTTGTTTCCCATGCTGTAGGAGTATCCTGCGCCCAAAGGAAGGTCTTATCCTTATATTCTTTAATTTTTGGGTAATCTTCGGATTTCTGATAAGGCGTTACAGAAGAGCATATTATCGCGTTCAGCTTTTCATTGTAGCTGCCGCTTTGATTCATCCATGACATATAACCAACCGTAAAATACGGGTAAAGGCTCAGTTTGCGTTTTTTATTAGAATTGTTTTTTATTTTTATCCGCCATAATTCCAAAGAATCATGCTTTGGAAGGCACAGGCTCATGGTAATTTCTATACCGCCGCATTCTGTGCGCCAGAGCATTTTGTGTTTCCATACCTGAAACGCGAAACGATCAGGTTTGCGGCGAACAGGTTCATGAGGAGCGGAGAATAAAAAGGCGGTATCTTCTTCATCTTTTACAAATACAAAACGTCCGGGATGATGAGAATAATAAGGTTTTTCAGGAAGCATAAAATGTTTCGCTTCCATATTCGGCGCGTATGAATATTTTGCCGGTTCAGGCTGCATGAAGTACGATGTCGCATAACCACGGCAGGTAGCGTGAACCATCATCGTTTCATTCCACAAAAAGCCGCCTGCTTTTGGCATACTGACAGGATCTGTCAGCTCATAATAATTACCATCACCGCCCGGATGCATCATATTCCAGTTTCCTCCATGAAAAAAATTAACCTTTTATTCCGGTTGTCGCGATACCTTCGACAAAATATTTTTGACAGAAGAAAAACAAAATGACAACAGGCAAAACCGCCACAGAAGACATAGCCATTACAATATTCCAGGGAATAACAGTTTCGGCATCCAGGGTTAAGCGCAGCGCAAGGGAAACAGGAAATTTTCTTATGCTGTTAATGTAGATCAACGGATTAAAATAATCGTTATATGTCCATAAAAACTGGAACAATCCCGCCGAGAACAGAGCAGGCTTAAGAAGCGGCAATAGAATACTTATAAGAGTCCTGAAAGAATTGCATCCGTCAATACGGGCCGATTCGTCCAGTTCCTTTGGGATCCCCCGTATAAATTGAACAAGCATATAGGTAAAGAATGGATAGCAGGCAAAAGCGGACATCATGTAAAACGGATTGTAGCTGTCAAGAACGCGTAAATCACGAAAAATAGAATAACGGGGAATGAGCATAATGGAGTTTGGCAGCATAAGCGTCGAAAGCAAAATAATAAATAAAATCTTTTTCCCCCTGAACTCAAAGCGGGCGAACCCGTATGCTACAAGCGCGCTGGATATAACGGTAAATAACGCGGTAGGTATCACAAGCAAAAACGAATTAGCAAAAAATCTTGTAAAAGTATTACCGCTAACGCCTCTCCAGCCGTCACGGTATGCGTCAAAGCTGAATTTCTCCGGTAATAAAACAATTCCGGTAAATATTTCCCTGTTTTCCTTAAAACTGGCGAAAAACATCCACAACAGGGGATAACAAAGAAACGCTGCAAAGATTGTCAAGGCGGTAATTGAAATTGCATCCGGGATTTTTGATTTATTTAATACTGACATGGCAGTTTGCCTCCATCCTTTCAGCTTTCATCGCTGTAGAAAACCCAATATTTCTGGCTGATAAACAATAATGCGGTAAAAACTGCTATTATCGAAAAGATAATCCACGATGTCGCGCTTGCGTATCCCATTCTCCAGAATTGAAATCCGTCATTGTAAAGTTTCAAGCTAAGCAAATAAGTGGACTTAAGGGGCGTACCGCGCCCCTGCGTAATAATGAATACGGATGTAAAATTCTGGATTGCGTTTAACGTCTGCATAATAATACAGAAGAAAAGAACAGGTGATATATAAGGCAAAGTAATTTTGAAAAAACTATGCGTCCTTCCCGCGCCGTCAATAAGCGCGGCTTCATAAAGATGAGACGGCACCTGCTTTAACGCGGCCAGAAATAAAACCATCGAAGATCCGAACTGCCATACTTCAAGTAAACTGAATGTCGGAAGAGCCAATTTTGTGCTGCCCCAAAATGAAACTGTCGAAATACCGATGGAATTTAAAAAGGCATTAACCATCCCGTAATCCATAAACATAATCTGCCAGAGAACTGCAACCGCAACGCTTCCGCCGAATAAGGAAGGCAGATAGAAAGCTGTACGCAGTATACCAATTCCTCTTCTGGACCGGTTCAGTAAGACAGCTATAAAAAGGGACATTATGAGTTTTAAAGGCACTGTGTATATTACATAAAGAAGGGTCGCCCTTAATGAAATGAAAAATTCAGGATCTACGGTAAAAAGCCTTTTAAAGTTGTTAAAACCGATAAAAGAAGGTTCTCTTAAGGGATTATAATCACAAAGAGCATAATAAAAAGAAATAATAAACGGATATAACTGTAATACCAAAATACCGATTATCCAAGGTAATAAATAAAGATAAGCTGCATTATTATACTTGGTTAGGCTTCTTCCTTTCATAATGGCTCCATACAGGATTTTTTAAAAACGCTGAATTCCTTGTTTAAAAAATGAAGGTCTGCAGGCAGGTATTACTCCTGCCTGCAGAAAATCTACAGTCTGTGCTGTATAGAATTACTGACGTGAAAGGAAATCATTAATCTGGGTAACTACCTCTCTTGCAGCTACCTGAGGCGTCTTTGTGCCAAAGGAAACTGCCTCATAGGCCGCCAATAAAATGGCTGTAACTTCCGCGCCTGTGGTGAATCCTGCGTCATCTTTGCCATTATACTGCATACTTGCTTCCATTGCCTGCGCTACAAGCGGGTTTACAAACCCTGCGTTTGCAATAATCTGCTGGGCAAAGGCTGTCGGCGGTGTTGAGCGGACGTCCTTTAAGAGCAGAGCGGCTTGTTCTGAATTAAAGAAGAAATTCAGGAAGGTAGCAGCTTCTTCAGGATACCTTGTACCGGAATAAATTCCCATATACTGCGGAGTGTTATTAAACCAGCCATCGTCGCGCTTGTTGGGTAAAAGAGGCAAACGTCCTGCTATATACTGGACATTGGGATTGGCTGATTGAAGTACCGCGGCATTGGAGCCGTAACCGACAGAAGCGACATATTTTCCCGCGATCCAGTTGGGATCATTCTGATCCTGATCTCCGAAAGAAGCCTTGTACGATGCGGGAGCCGCGGTTCCGGATTTATACAGTCTGTCAATGAAATCAAACAGCTGCGTAAATTGATCTTCGGTCATGTTAAGCCTTCTGTTCGCGTCATCAATGATCGGCATACCTGCAAGCTGACGGGCATAAGCGCGGACAAAGAAA
>JAIRQF010000129.1 GCA_031256635.1 Treponema sp.
TTATATCTTGCCATAATTAAAGCATATTAACATATTTCTTGTTATTTGTCTATTTTATTATTATGTTATGTGCAACCTATACTTTTTCTGCTAATTCGTTAAGTGCAGTATACCCGTACCCTATTATTATATAATAAATATTTTATTAATCTTTTTAACCACCAAAATCATTATCTTTTCCTAACATATCCAAATATAACACTATCATTCCTTTATGATGCATGAAATGATGAAATATATGTATCACTAAATTTTAAATTCATTTAGATTTCCATTTGAATTAGGTAATTTCAATATTTTATTTAGGAAATTTTCTTTTAATTCATCAACAAATTTAATTAATATATCATCATATTCTGTTCGTATAATCAGATATTCATTAATATTATTGAAAATATTTTCTTTAAATTTATATTTTAATACAAAAAAAATCACTATTGACTATTTCAAAATGTGAAATCAAGTTGCAACGGACGGCGAAAATTACCTTTTGACCGTAATCTTTTCTTTTATTTTAAATCAGCCGCTGAAATACTTAGTTTTTCGTCTGCTTTTCTTGTCGCTAATTTTTAAAGTATTGATCATATAAAAAATCATGTCCGACTACGTGGGATAACACCCAATCTTTAAAAAAATATACAAATTTTTCAAGCACAAGCCTTTTCATGGTTTCAAAATCTTTTACAGATTGAATAAAAGTCAATTATATAATGTTGCCGTCGTTTTAATTAAAATTTTCAACTCTCCGCATCATCAAAATCAAAGGCGGCGTCGGACAGTAATTTTTGACCGAATGTTTCATCAGATACTGTTTCAACTCTGTTCAGGGCTCTGTTTATTGCGCGAGTACGGACGCCGACATCTTTTTCAAGCATTTTACCTGCGTCATCAATTTTATCTTTAACTTTTACCAAAGTATTTTCAAAGTTGCCGAATTCTTTTTTTACAATACTCAAAAGCTCCTGAATCTTACTGGTGTTTTTGTCAACCGCAATACTGTTAAACCCTACCCGCAATGCGTTTAACAGCGCAGCGATGGTAGACGGACCTGTGACAATTATTTTTGATTCTCTTCTGATACTTTCGAACAATTCAGGATCGCGAACAACTTCCGCGTATTCGCCTTCAAAAGGAAGGAACATGATGGCAAAATCGGTTGTATTGGGCGGATCAATATATTTGTTTTGAATATCTTTGGCGAAACTTTTAACAGTTCTGAAAAATACTTTTTTCGCGTCATCAACAGTTTTTTTATCGCCGTTATTATAAGCGTCAATCAGCGCTTCATACGCTACAGCCGGAAGTTTTGAATCGATAGGCAGAAAAATTGATTTGCCGGAATCTTCCTTGCTTGGTATTTTTACCGCGAACTCAACGCGGTCATCGCTGCCGGTTTTTGTTTTAATGTTTTTTTCATATTGGCTTAAAAGGAGTATTTCCTCAAGGATCGCGCCAAGCTGATATTCACCTAACACACCCTTTGTTTTAACATTGGTCATTACTTTTTTCAAATCGCCGACATCGGAAGCGAGGTTTTGCATCTCGCCGAGTCCTTTTTGAACTTTTTCAAGGTTATCGCTTACCATTTTAAAAGACGCGCTTAAACGCGCTTCCAGGGTCTTTTGCAGTTTTTCATCGACTGTTTCGCGCATTTTATCAAGCTTGGCTTCGTTTCCGGTTTGAATCTCAGTTAATTTTTTTTCAACCGTTACACGATTTTTTTCAAGACAGTCTTTTGTATCTCTTGTCAATGCCTCAATCTTTACGGAAAATTCTTCCTTGAATGATTTTAACGAAATGGAAAGTTCATCCCTGTTTGATTTTGACGAGGCTTGAGTCAAATCCAGAATTGATTTAAATCTGTCATCCACTAATCGTGTAAAATTTGTGATTGTATTCGACAATTGTTCCGAAACAGACTGAAGCGATACCGTTAAATCGCCGCGGCTCTGTCCGAATTTAACTTCCATCTCCTTGCGTATACCGGCTTCGTTTTTTTCAAGCTGCCTGTCATATTCGACAAGTTTTTGCATAACATGCTCCTGCATGTCAGTTTTGCTTTTAGATAAAAGTATTATTATTAAAATAAATTGAATACCTACTATAATTAAAATAATTAAATCAACAATAAGATCAATATTCATAATTCCTCCCGGATATTATCCTGCGCACTCTGTGTCATGTCCTGTGAGTATATCAAGGCTGTGACGAAGCTCGCCAATGATAAACTCAAGATTTTCGCGCACAGCTTTGGGGCTTCCCGGAAGATTGATAATTAGAGTTCTGCCGCGAATCACGGCGGCGGAGCGGCTTAGCATTGCGCGTTTTGTAATTGACATGCTTGCCGCTCTCATTGCTTCGGGAATACCGGGCACAATCTTTTGAGCAACCGCTATTGTCGCTTCGGGCATACAATCGCGCGGAGATAAACCGGTACCGCCTGTTGTCAGAATTAAGTCCGCAAGTGAACTGTCGCAAATGCGTATCAGTTCTTTTTCAAGACCGCTTTGATCATCGCTTAACAAGGTATAGCCTGCGTCAACATAACCTGCGTCTACAATAATTTTGCGGATAACGCAGCCGCTTTTATCTTCGCGCTCACCTGCGAATCCTTTATCGCTTGCGGTAATGATCCAGACGCGGTACAATGCGTCTTTCCTGATTTTCATTTCATCGCCGGTTTTTATAACACCGCCTCTTGTAACGCGCGCGAAAACTCCTTCGCGCGGCATGATACAATCTCCCATTACATTGTAAATCGCGCAGTGACTGTGACATTCCTTTCCTATTTGTGTGATTTCCAAAACAGCGTCGCCGCATTCAAGAAATGTACCGACAGGAAGGCTTCGAAAATCAATATCATCCGCTACAATGTTTTCTCCGAAATCGCCGTACTCTATCTTTGCGCCTTTTAAAAGGAATTCTTCAATCTTTTGATTGGAAAGAAGGCTCACTTGTCTGTGCCAAATCCCCGCGTGAGCGTCGCCTAATAAACCGTGTCCCGCAATTAATTCAGCTCTTGCGGCATCGCGTTTAGGCGTACCTTTTTCAGGGCTGGTGCAAATTGCCAGAATTTTTCCCATAATAAATTATATCATAATATTATTGGTGAATGAATATTGGAAGTTTCAAACTTCGTTTGGTTCTGAAACTGAAGCTTCCGAACAACTCTGTATTACCCGCCGATTTTAGACATACTTTCGCTGTGCTGTTCCGCTTCATTGTAAATATTTGAAAGCGTATGAAAGCGCGGCTTTTTTGCCGCTGCTTGAATAATTGCTCCGGCAATTTCTTCATCGTCCGCGCCTGCGGCGATTAAAGTTTTTAAATCAAGACCCAATGTATTTGAAAGGCAGAGTTTTAAAAATCCTTGCGAAGTCAAACGCAGGCGGTTACAGGTTCCGCAAAAACCATGAGTTACAGCATTTATAAAACCAACCTTTCCTGTAAAGCTTGCAAGTTTGTAATAAACGGCAGGACCGTTTCCGTAAAACCCATCGCAGGGAGTAAGCGCGCCAAAAGTTTTTTCTATCATCTTTTTTACTTCCGCGCCGGAAACAAACTGAAGATTAGAAGCCGCTCCTATTGGCATCAGCTCAATAAAACGAACGGCGATATTTTTATTTTTCGCAAGTTCAGCGAGAGACGCTATCTCATCATCATTGAAAGATTGCACAGGCACGCAGTTTATTTTCACAGTAATTTGTTTTTCAAGAAGACGATCAATTAAGAGCAGAATCGATTGCGGATGCAGGTTATCGCACAGTGTCATCTTTTTATATATCTCACGGCTCAGTGTATCAACACTGATGTTTATTGAATCCGGTAAAACATTTTCTCCAATGTTTTGCGCCTCATCAAGATACGCACCCAGCAAAAGGCCGTTAGTTGTAAGCGAAACATTTTCAATTCCATGAATTGTTTTTAATTCTTTTAGAAATGACGCCGCTCCTTTACGCAGCAGTGGCTCTCCGCCTGTTACTCTGATTTTTCGTATGCCAAGGCCGCAAGCGATTTTAACAATTCTTATGATCTGTTCAAAGGTTAGAATATTCTGATGAGGTTTCCACTGGACGCCTTCTGGCGGCATACAGTATATGCAGCGAAGGTTACAGCGGTCTGTAATTGAGACCCGAAGATAATCAAGCGCCCTGCCGTATGAATCTTTTAACTCATTTATCATTACAGGTGCTCATTAATAAAATGTCCTGATTTCCCGCCGCTCTTTTCACATAACCTGACATTGCCGATAACCATCGCTTTATCAAACGCTTTACACATGTCGTAAATTGTAAGAAGCGCGACAGTAACGCCTGTAAGCGCTTCCATCTCCGCGCCGGTTTTTCCGGAAAGTTTAACTTCACAAATGCTTTCTATTTCTTTTTTACTCTCATTAACAGAAAAATCAATTGTACACTTATCAAAATTGAGAGGATGGCATAACGGAATTAAATCGGCGCATCGTTTTGCCGCCATTATTCCTCCGATGCGGGCAACGCCGAATACATCGCCTTTTTTCACAGCGCCGCCGAGAACCGCTTTCATCGCTTCCTCGTTCATGGAGATGACGCCCTTCGCGATCGCGGCGCGGGAAGTAATTTCTTTTTGAGAAACATCAACCATAATAGCGTTTCCGTTATTGTCAAAATGAGTAAAGTCAGATGACATCGTGCGCCTCCATTAACTAAAATTAACTATTTCTCCTGCTCTGTCCCATGTATAAGAATTTGCAAATATGGCAAGTTTATGATGAAACTCATGGCTTTTTAAAATATGAATAAATATTTTCATCTCTTCCATAAGCAGCGAATCTGAAAAAACCGCGAAGTCATATTCTTCTTCGCCAAGGGGAATAAAATCCAAATCGAATGTTTTTGCGGCTGACGCTATTCCCATTCCGGCGTCTGCGCTGCCGCTGTGAACCGCCGCGGCAACAGCCATGTGAGTGACAGCTTCCCTCGTGTAACCGTCAATGTCATTTAAATTAATATTTTCTTTTTTAAGAATGTAGTCAAGAAAAAGCCTTGTTCCCGCTCCGCGCTGGCGGTTAATAAAACGGCAGCGGCGAATATCAGCGATTGATTTAATCTCAAGCGGATTTCCCTTTTGAATGATTAACCCCTGAACTCTTCCCACCCCTTTAATTAAACAAATACCGCCTGCCGGAATAATTTTTTTTATCCAATTGATATTATAACTTCCTGTTTCTTCATCAAGCAGATGAACAGGAGCGATATGACACTCGCCGCGTTTAAGAGCTGTAAGCCCTGCCATGCTTCCAACATGAGTGCTTGCAAGACAAGCGTCTCCTGAGAAAGACATCATGTCAGCGATTACATCAAGTATCAGATCGTGGCTGCCTGTAACGACAAGAGTGCGGTCGATTTCTTCCTGAGAACGGTAAAGTTCGATTAACGCGCTCTGTCCGGCTTCGATTCCCTCGCTGTTCTGATCGATCACGCAAAAGCCGTCTGCCCTTACAAGCGACATTGCCGCTCCCGCGCCTCTTGCTAAAGGAGAAGCGATAAGTTTTCCGTTCACGCGTCCTGCTTTTATCCGCACATACTCGCGGTGTTTGAGCGAAGAAACGATCCGCCTCGAAATCACTGCTTCTTTTTTTTGCGGTTTAATTGATTGATTTCCTCCCGCCGTAAGCGCACTGAGAACCGGTGAAACAAAAGTAACAAATGCAAGATACGCCGACACAGGATACCCCGGCGTTCCGATAACAGGTTTGTCTTTTACCTTCGCGAGAATGACAGGTTTTCCCGGTTTCATCGCGACTCCGTGAACAATTACTTCCCCTATTTCACGTAACACCTGAACAGTGAAGTCTTCCGTGCCCGCGCTTGAGCCCGCGTTAATCAGCACCATGTCGTATTCATCCGCCGCTTTGGAAACTGCGTCTTTTAAAAGATCGTAGTCATCAGGCACAGGAGCGAAACGAAACGCTTCGCCTCCTGCGTGTTTAATCTGAGCTTCGAACATCCTTGTGTTTGATTCAATAATCGCGCCTTCCTGCGGAGTGTCAGCTAACAACGAAGCGTCAACAATTTCCGTGCCTGTCGGAAAAACAGCGATTCCAGGTTTGGAAAAAACTTCTATGCTTGTTATCCCGCCTGAAAAAAGAACGCCGATATCAATCGGTCTTATCTTATGCCTCCCTGTAATGATCATCTCTCCTGCGACAATATCCTCCCCAATCGGACGGATATGCTGCCATGAAGAAGCGCTTTCCATTATCTTTACATCATCGCTTCCTTCCATTTGAATTAAATCTTCAGCCATAATCACAGCGTCGTAAGGATGGTGAACAGGGTCACCTGTATCCACTGTTAAAAAATCCTCACCTGCTTTAAGAACAAGCGGATTCGATTCACGCGCGCTTGTTGTCGCCGCAGCCTTTACCGCGATGCCGTCCATCGCCGCGGCGTTATAAAGAGGAGAGCTCAGCCGTGCGTAGACAGCGCAGGACGTTATGCGATCAAGACTTTCTTCTACGGGGATTTTTTCTGTCTTTGGGATCAGGAGTCCGTCAAGCGCGGTAAAATATTTCAAGAGAGCTTCTTCAACAGGAACATTACTCAGATAAAGATTTCGTTTTGCCATTTAATCAATTATAACAGAAAAACCAGCGCCTGTTCGTCTTTTTTCAATCCTTCCTTATTCAGATCGATGATGATATAGCCGTCCGCGCGCGTCAATGTAGAAATCATTCCGGCTTTTCCAAAGACAGGCTCCGCAATATAGAATCCATTCTCAAGTTTAAGCGCGACAGGCAGACAGACAGATCTTCCGGGAGAGCCAGGAACATTGCAGCTAATTCTTGCCGGAACAGGAAACTTATCGAGGTATTTTAATTGTTGAGTCTGAAGTGTTGAATGCTGCGCGTCAAAATTTAAAAGATTCATTTTAAGCGAACTAAATAAAAGAGTGAAAATCATCATGGCGGAAACAGGATGACCGGGCAGCCCTGCGAATAATGTTTTACTATCTTCATCCCAGCCGAGTATCGCAGGCTTGCCGGGTTTTACCGCAAGACCGTGAGTAAAAACACCGGGGTTTGCTATACTACCGATAATTCGCGCCGTGAAATCTTTTTCTCCCTGAGAACTTCCTCCGGAAATTATAACAATATCACTGCGGGAAGCAGCTTCTCTTGCGGCTGTTTCAAGCTGCGCCTCATCATCCGGAAACACAGCGGTTGAAATAACATTGTAACCATTTTTTATAGCGAGAGCTTTTAACATGCTCGTGTTGATGTCGCGGATTTGTCCGGTAGACGGATTTTCCTGCGGAGGAACAAGTTCATCTCCTGTTGAAAAAATACTGACAGTAAGAGGCGCGAAAATACTTACGCTTGTAATTCCAGCCGCGCAAAGAGCGCCGGTTTCCTGGGGG
>JAIRQF010000134.1 GCA_031256635.1 Treponema sp.
TTTATTGCAAGTGCATAGATTTATTCCCTCAGATGAGCCGCTTCTGTCGCAGGCCTGACCCGGCGTTGTTACTCCGCTTCCAAGAATGGCTGCGAAAAAATCAGGCCCGCCTGATATTACAGGAATGTTTTTTTTAAAACCAAAAATTTTCGCATTTTTAGAGGTAATTTTTCCGAAGGGCTCCCCGGGACGGATAAAGGGAGGAAATTTTTCTTTTTCCAGTTTTAGTTTTGAAAGAACATCGTCATTCCAGAACCACCTGTCAAATCCTTCACAGGGAAAAACAGTGCGCGTTTCTCTTGTAAGAGCATAGGCAAGATATTCAGGGCATCCCAAAAAACTTTTTGTTTTTTCATACAATTTTTTTTCATTGTTTTTTATATAGAGTATTTTCGGAAGAAAAAAACACGCGTCTACAAAGCCGCCCATTACCTGAGTTACCTCTTCTTGATAACCGGCTGCTCTTCTGTCAAGCCAAAGCCGCGCGTTTTCCACGGGAACACCGTTTCCTTCATAAAGAACGGGAACAAGGCTCGGACCGTTTCCGCTTATTATTACAGCCTGCACTTCACGCAAATCAGAAGGAGGAAATTTTTTGGATACCGAAGAGAGAGAAAGCGAAATTAATTTTTTACAACATTCTTCAAAAGCGTTAAGCCATAAAGAAGGCTGCACTTCATGCTTAACACCTTCGCTTTTAATGGAAAGAGGAACAAAAGCTGATGACAGAATATTTCCGTCAATATCAAAAAGAGCGGATTTAAAAGTTGATGTTCCGATATCAATGGTTAATAACATATTATTCTTTAATAAATAATAATTCTCTGATCACATGGTTTTTATCAAGTCCCTTTTGTTCAAATCTTGTTTTTGGCCTCCAGAGCTGAGGAGATGCAAATCCATCGTATTTATTTCTTAAATACAAAGTTCCGGCAAGCTCTTCCAGCGCGTGATTGGCGTAATCTTCCCAATCTGTAACCATGTATAAATAACCGCCTGGTTTAAGGCAATTTGCAAGGATTTCAGTAAAAGGCCGCTGTACAAGACGGCGTTTTCTGTGTCTTTTTTTGGGCCATGGATCGGGAAAAAAAATATGTATCGCGTTCAACGAATTATCCGCAATCATCTTCTCCGCCGCAAAAGCCGCGTCATATTCGATGATTCTTATGTTTGACAGATTTTGTTTTTCTATTTCCCATAACAACCTGCCGATACCGGGACGGTGTACTTCAATGCCTAAATAGTTATTACAGGGATTCGCCTGCGCAATCTCAGCAGTCGCGGCTCCCGATCCAAAGCCTATTTCCACTGTTACATTATCACTATTGTTAAAAATTTTTTTAAAATCAAGTTTATCTTTTTCTGTAAAGCAATCATCAACTGTACCGTCAGACGAGACAGGTATTAAATATTTATCATACAGGGAATCATATGCTTTTTTTTGCGCTAATGTATAATGTCCTGTGCGTATCACATAACTTTTTACCATCAGTTGACCGGGACCACATTGGTAAAAGCGCTGCAAAAATTATACTCATCCTCTGCCCATAAAGCGGCTGTTCTAACAGAAGAAGGAAGACCCAGTTGTGAAACGCTGCCTGAAAGCGAATCAACAGTAATTGTGGCTACATAATTCCCCGAACCATCGTAACAAACAAGGCGGTTTAAAGGCCAGCGGGAGTTAATCGTATATGCGCCGCCTGTTATTGCCAGATCAGGGAACGGGTAATTCACATTACCGTCATACGTAAAGCTGCGCTGGGTACTCTCTCCGCCCTTATTTACCAGCACCGCGCGATAAGTGCCGCGCGGAAGGCTTCCGTCCTGCATGGCAATACTGCGCGTGCCAATCCAGTCTTTTCCGTCTATTCTGTAATGCAGCCAATCATCGCTTTTAAAATGCCAGCGCAGCTGTTCCCTGTCGTGATAAAGGTAAACATCTCCAAGATTATCAAAGCCGTCTTCATCCTCCGCCAGAATAAAAAACGAGAAATTTTCCAGCGGCCGGACATCTCCCTGATACAGAACAAGCTGTAAAAAACCGTATGTAATAACAGGTTCAGTTCTTGTACAGGAAGCCATAATTAATATAAAACCTGTTATAACAGCGATATATTTAAATTTCATGATCAATTAATATAAATTTAATCCATTAAACAGAATTTGTCCAGCAGATGGCAGTTACCTCTTCATGATGTAATTGATTAAATTTGCTTTTTAAGAAAGAATATTACAGCATGAATATCTGGTTTGCAACTAACAACGCGCATAAAAAAGAAGAGCTTGAAGCCATACTCAAATTCTCTTTAAAAATACCTTCCGATTGCGGTTTATTTTTTAATCCTGAAGAAACAGGAACCACATTCTGCGACAACGCGCTTTTAAAAGCAAGAGAATTACAAAAGCTGCTTGGGAGAAACGAACCTGTCATATCAGACGATTCCGGTCTTTGCGTCGACGCTCTTAACGGCAGACCCGGCGTTTTATCGGCGCGTTACGGAAATGAAAACGGCGTAAAGTTGACAAGCCTTCAAAAAAACATTAAACTTCTTGATGAATTGGGAAACACTCAGGACAGGAGCGCGCGGTTTGTATGCGCAATGGTTTTTTTATTAAGCGCCGATCGTTTTTTTCTTGTTCAGGAAACAATTGAAGGGGAAATTGTAAAGAAAAATGAAATGAGGGGAGAAGGCGGTTTCGGCTACGATCCTATTTTTCTGGTAAAAGAATACGGCCGCACTCTCGCTGAACTATCTTCGGAAGATAAAAACGCAATAAGCCACCGCGGTAAAGCCGGAAAGCGAATCGCATTATTAATTAAAACCATTTAAATTTAAAAGCGGATTATGTCAAAACACAAAAATGTAACATCGTTCACAGAACAGCTTAATGATCCTCAATTAAAAGCGGTTACCGCGATAAACGGGCCTGTTTCAATAATCGCGGGCGCAGGCTCCGGTAAAACAAGAGTAATCACATACCGTATCGCGCATATGCTTGAAAAGGGAATTCCTCAATCCGCGATTCTGGCTTTAACATTCACAAATAAGGCAGCAAGAGAAATGGAACTTCGTGTAAAAGAGCTGACCGGAAAAAAACTTCAGAGCCTTACCTTAAGCACATTCCATTCCTTCGGCCTTAAAATAATCAGGGAAAATTGCGGGCTTTTGGGATACAGAAGCAATTTTTCCATCTACGATGAAACTGATAAAATGTCCCTTATTAAAGAATCGTTAAGAGAATGTAAAATGTTTTCACATAAAGTTGATCTTTACGAGCTCAGTCAATTTTTTTCCAAAATCAAAACAGGCCTTGCAGGCTGGACAGACAATTCAAATATTTTCAGCCTTGATATGAAAACAGTTTATGAAGAATATCAACAGGCTTTAAAAATATACAACTCTGTGGATTTTGACGATCTTCTTGTAATCCCCCTTCAGTTATTCGAAACTCAAGATGGAGTCCTGAAGAAAAACAGACAAAAATACCGCTATATCCTTGTTGACGAATTCCAGGATACAAGCCTAATCCAGTACAAATTACTGAAATTTTTAACAGAGGATGAGAGAGCGAACATATGCGTTGTCGGCGATGACGATCAGTCAATTTATTCATGGAGGGGAGCGAATTATGAAAATCTTTTATTGTTTGAAAAAGATTTTCCCGGAAGAATCGAAATAAAACTGGAACAGAATTACCGCTCCACTTCCACAATTTTAGACGCGGCAAACGGTGTAATTTCGCATAATACGGGAAGAAAAGGAAAAAATCTTTGGGCTGAAAAAGAAGGAGGAAAACCCGTAGAACTTTTTTTTCCTGAAAATGAAACCTTTGAAGCGGACTTTATCGCAAGCCAGATAAGATCCCTTATGATATCAGAAAAATATAAATATCATGACTTCGGTGTCCTTACCAGAACCAACTCACTTGCGCGTAACATTGAGGAATCATTTTTATCGGAAAATATTCCTTACCGCGTATCCGGCGGAACAAGTTTTTTTCAGCGAAAGGAAATAAAGGATATAATCTGTTATCTTCGCATAATCGCGAACACAGATGATGATGTGAGTTTTTTTAGGATTATAAATACGCCAAGGAGAGGCATCGGTAAAACTACAATCGCGGCGTTAAGCGAAACCGCGAAGATCGGCCATACAAGCATGTGGGATGCGCTTTTGCGCCTTAATTACAACCGGAAACAGGGGCAGCTTTTTCAGGATCAAAAGGCGGCAACTGAACTGGAAGAATTCTCTGTCATGATAGAAAATCTGCGCGCCCTTTTTCTGGAAAGGCAAAGCGAAGGCAAAAAACCGTGGAAACTTTCAGAATGTGTAAGGAAATTAACCGACAATATCGATTACTGGAGTTATCTTGTCATGGAACACGGAAAAGATGAAAAAAAAGCAAGGTGGAAATACAGCAACATTGAATATTTTATCCGAATGATAGAAAACTGGGAAAGTGATCCCGATAATCAGGACTCAGGTCTTTATTCATGGCTTAACAGAATCAGCCTGATAACCCGCGACGACGGAGAAGACGACAACAAGGGAAAAGTCAACCTGATGACAATTCACGCGGCCAAAGGTCTTGAGTTCCTCTGTGTTTTTATCGCAGGAGCGGAAGAGGGATTGATCCCTCATGAAAAAAGCCTTAATGATGAAAATGATGATGAATCCGGCAGCATCGAAGAAGAGCGCCGTCTTTTTTATGTAGCGATTACAAGAGCGCGTGAAAAACTTTACATTACAAGCTGCCGTAAGAGGCGCCATCTTCAAAACACCAGAGACTGCTCCCCTTCCCAATTTTTGGAAGAAATCCCTTCTGAATTAATTCAGATTCATGAGAAAGAAAAAGAGACCGCGGACGAAGAGCAGGCGCGGGATTATATCGCGAAGATGAGAGCGATATTGAATGAAGAGTGATTGATGTGCAATGGTTATTTTATAGGGCTGTTTCGTTAAATGGGGGAGCTTCATTTAGAACTCTTGCAATTACGCGGTTATTTTCGAGTAACAGATCGGGATCGTTTTCAAGGATTGAAAGCGCATCTTCGCGGGCTTTAACAAGGATATCCATATCACGGATTGGATTTGAAATTCCCAAAACAAGGTATCCTGACTGTTCCTTTCCCATAATTTGACCCGGGCCGCGAAGACGGAGATCTTCTTCCGCGATTATAAAACCATCGTTATTTTCCAGCATCACTTTCAGGCGCATTTTTCCTTCATCTGTCAGGTCATCGGAGTAAACCAAAAAACAATATGACTGCTCCTGCCCTCTTCCTACACGCCCGCGAAGCTGGTGAAGTGCGGATAAGCCGAAACGCTCCGCGTGTTCAATTACCATGCATGTCGCATTGGGCACATCAACTCCCACTTCCACAACACTTGTCGCCGCAAGTATTTTTATCTCACCCCTGCGAAAATCATCCATCGTCTTTTTCTTATCATCTTCCGGAAGTTTTGAATGAATAAGAGCGGTTTTAAATCCCGGAAAAATATCTGCTGAAAGCCTGTCCGCCATGGAGACCGCGTCCTTAATGCCGTCCGCGCCTTCTATCAGCGGATACACAAAATAAGCCTGTCTTCCTTTCTGCAGTTCTTTATTTACAAAGTCATATACTTTTTTTTCATTAGATTCTTTTGCAAGGTGTGTTTTAATTATTTTTCTTCCGGGCGGCATATCTTTAATTACAGAAACATCCATGTCGCCGAATACTGTCAGTGATAATGTGCGCGGAATGGGGGTCGCGCTCATCATTAATAGTCCTGGATTTTTTCCCTTGGACATTATCAGCGCGCGCTGCGTTACTCCAAAACGGTGCTGCTCGTCTATAACAATTAGTTTTAAATTATTATACTCGACATCCCTAGAAAAAAGAGCGTGCGTTCCGACAGCGATATCGATCATTCCGGACGCAAGATTTTTTAATAGTTCCCTTCGCCCCTGCGCTTTAATGTTTCCTGTAAGAAAAGCGATATTAATTCCCAGAGGTTCAAGAAGGCGCGCGGCGTTTTCCGCATGCTGGCGCGCAAGTAATTCTGTCGGCGCCATTATGACTGCCTGCCCTTTTTCAGCGCCGTTTTGCGTCTTTAGAGCGGCCAAAAAAGAGACAAGGGTTTTTCCGGAACCTACATCTCCCTGTAAAAGACGCGCCATTCCGGCGTTAGACGACATATCGCCGTTTATTTCCTCAACTGCCCCTCTTTGTCCGTCTGTTAGTTTAAAAGGCAGCCTGTCAAGAAGACGTCTCTGTAAAGGCGTAAATTCTTTTTCACCGCCAGTAGAAACTGCGCCTTTATTGATTCTCTTTCTTTCAAGAGACCTGCGGATTACCATCACTTCAAGATAAAAAAGTTCTTCATAGACAAGAGTTTCTTTCGCTCTTTCAAGGCTGCTCAATGAAGAAGGAAAATGAATCTCTTTTATCGCCTCTCTTTTTGAGAGCAGATTTCTTTTTTGTGTTATAAATAAAGGCAATTCGTCTTCAATTTCTTTTGCGTACCTTTTAAGCAATTCCGATGTTAAGTGTTGAATGTTTATCTGCTTTAATCCCGATGTCAGGGAATAAACGGGAAATATTTTATTAAATTTATCCGCTTTTGTTTCAACTGATGTTTTAAATGAACTTGATTGAAGCGCTCCCTTTTTCACGCTGAAATTGCCGAAAACAAAGTGCCTTGAACCGGTAACAAGAGTCTTTTCAAGCCACGGACGTTTTGACAGATTAAAACAGTTCAGAACAGCCTGCGATGTATCATCTTCTACAAAAACTTTCATGGCTCTTGTCGGACCGTATCCCATAAACTCGCGGGAAAGAACTGTTACAAGAGTGCAAACACAGTTGTCCTTAAAGTTTTTCAGCGGTACCATATTACCGCGATCTTCCCAATCACGCGGATAAAATGAAAGAAGATCGGAAACAGAGAATATTCCAAGACGCGCGAGTTTTGGAATAATATTTTCATTTTTATTAATAATACTTTTAACAGGAATCCTGCAGGATCGCAGAAACATTATATCGGAAGTCTATATAAAAAACCGGCAACAAAATTGACGGCAAATCTTCCGCCAAACATTAAAAGAGCAAGCAATATAAAAGATACTATCATTCCCTGAAAAATATTAACAGTGCGTTTTGTGAAAATTAATTTGTTCAGATTGTACATAAGCGGCTGTGATATGGATTCAACAGCGCTCCAGAATGGTCTGTAAATATTGCGGTTGGTTAAGTACGCAATAGCGCGCAGGATAATGATAATCATACAAAAGCCTATTATAAATGACGCTACTGACCACAAGGAAAATAAAATAACCGCAAGCAAATTACCGACAGATAACCGATCTGCCGATGAAAGCATGCTGAACACGCTTTGCAAAAGGGAAAGGCTTACAATCGCGGCAACCGCAGAAAAATCAATTAAACCGATACGAAGATTTAATTTCCGCTTCCACCAGTCAAGATACGGATCCGTAATTTTATTCAAAATTTCCACAGGACTGCCTGATACCATGCCTTGCAGCCATGAAAATATTATCCTTATAAAAATTAACAATGAATAAAAACCCGTCAATGCCGCAAGTATGCTAAAAATTAAACGCATTATTTCCTCCAGACTTCTTCTATGCAGCCAATATTTTTTAAATTATCAATTATATCATCACCCGGCGTAGTATCCAATCCGGACATTGTCTGGATTATTTTTTCGGATTTATCATCGTTTACGGGAACATGAATGTAAGTTGTAACAGAACCTGAGTTATCTGCAATAAAATCGCGCAGCATATTAAGTTCATCCTTATTATCCGCGGCTCCTTCCTTAAGCCTTATATGTATTTCTTTAGCCTGAACTTCCCTGATTTTTTCATTTTTTTTCTCCTGTTCAGGAGGTTTCTCTCCCGCCGCTTCTTTTTTTACGGCGCTTCTGCTTAACTGCGGATAATCGGCCATGCTGGTAACCTTAAAACTTATTTTTTCAGGATTTCGCTCATTTTCAGGATCGATGCTTCCTTTAAGCGCGACTATCTCGTTAAGTTTTAGCAGATGACGGCATTCGGCGTACACTTTTTCAAAAAAGACCAGATCAATTTCCCCTTCAAAGTCCTGCAGGGTGGCAAATGCCATATCTTTTCCGTTTCTGTCTTTAAAATCGCGTAACGACTTTAAATAACCGATTACAGTATAATGGCCTTTTTCCGCTTTTGTAATAAGGGAGCTTTTTAAATCCGCCATGTAGGCCCATGTGTTTTTATGCGCTTTATTTTTTACTTCTGTTTCCTTAATTTCCCTGACAGCCGCGGCTGTTTCATGCCTGTTTAAAACATTTTCCGCTATAAAGCTGAACTTTTCCCTGTCTTTATGATAATCAATTTTACCCTTTAATATCGCAATCGTATCATCCTTAATTAAAGACTGGCATCTTTGCCATGTATCTGAAAAAAAAGTAACGTCGATCTCGCCGTTATAATCCGCAAGCGTCGCGAACGCAATCTTACTGCCTTTTTTTGTAATTACAGATTTAATATTTTTAATCATGCCTACAAGAACACAGTTTCCGGTTACAAGGCCGTCAATATTGCTTAAGTCTACAGTCACATTATCCTGCCAGATTTCCCTGTATTCATCCATCGGATGGCCTGAAAAATAAAAACCGATAAGCTGTTTTTCCATGTTTAAAATATCGGTCCTGCTTTCAGAGGGGAAATCCTCAAACATAAAATCAATCATGTCTTTTTCGCCTGCATCTTCAAAAAGGCTCGTTTGTCCAAACTCCCTGTCTTCTTTTTTCTTTAACGCGTATTCAAACGCTTTTTCAAGATTTCCCTTTAATGTTTCGCGTTTTATGCCAAATTTGTCAAACGCTCCTGTTAAAACCAAAAGTTCTATTGATTTCTTTCCGATAATTTTTATGTCTACCCTGTCAAGAAATTCCATAAAATTCAAATAAGGCCCGTTCTGCCTTTGTCGTACAATTTCATCCGCGCTCGCGTCGCCCAAACCTTTTATTCCCAAAAACCCGTAAGCGATGCGTCCTTCCACAACTGAAAACAATTTATCGGACTCATTGATATCCGGCGGATCGACAGTAAGCCCTATCCTGCGCGCTTCATCAATACATTTCGAAAGCTTGTCTTTTTCGGCGCTGCGAATCTCGTTTGTAAGACTGGCGGCCATGAACTCCGCAGGAAAGTTCGCTTTTAAAAAAGCGGTGCGGTACGCGATTATGGCGTATACCGCGGAATGACTTTTGTTAAAGCCGTAACCTGCGAACGGAATAAGCATATCAAAAATCTCTCCGGCAACTTTTTCTGAATATCCGCGTTTTGCGGCTCCTTCAAGAAACGGAATTTTCTCCCTGTCCAGAGTTTCTTTTTCCTTTTTCCCCATCGCGCGGCGCAGAAGATCGGCCTGCCCTATGCTGTAACCCGCGATAATTCTCGCTACTTCCATTACCTGTTCCTGATAAACGATAACTCCGTATGTTTCCTTAAGCGCGTTTTCAAGACTTGGGTGCGGATATTTAATCGGTATTTTCCCGTTTTTACTGTCAATAAAACGCGGAATATTCTGCATCGGGCCGGGCCTGTACATGGCGTTAAGCGCAATAAGATCTTCGATTGACGCCGGCTTTGCCTGCTTTAAAATTTCCTGCATGCGCGCCGATTCAAACTGGAACAATTCAAAACTGCTTCCTTCGCCCAGCATTTTGAATGTCTTCTGATCATCTTCCGGTTCATCTTCAACAGAATAATGCGAATATTTTCCGCCTTTGCGGCGAATAAGCAGTTGTGTATGTTTTATTACATCTAGCGTTTTAAGGCCGAGAAAATCCATTTTAACAAGGCCGCATTGTTCAAGATATTTCATGCCGTACTGTGTTGCGATGCCGCCTGCCCTGCCCTTTTTTGAATCGTCGCGTTCCTGATAAAGAGGCACCAATTCCGTCAGCGGCAGTTTGCCGATAACAATTCCGGCGGCGTGTATTGACGTATGGCGGTTAAGCCCTTCAAGTTTTTTCGCAAGAGTAAAAAGCTCCGAAAAACGGGCATCCTGCTCAAGCTCGCCAAGGCGCGGTTCATCCTTAATCGCTTTTGCCAAGGTTATCTTTGGATCTTTGGGGATAAGTTTTGTTATCATTTCCGAATCAGGAATTTTAATTCCAAGCGTCCGGGCGACATCCTTAATTACCGCTTTCGCGCCTAACGTACCGAAAGTAATTATTTGCCCTACCTTGTCCTTTCCGTATTTTTCCGTAACATAATTAATTACTTCTGCGCGGCCTTCATTCGCGAAATCAACGTCAAAGTCGGGCATGGAAATGCGCTCAGGGTTCAAAAAACGCTCAAAAAGAAGATTGTATTTAAGCGGATCAATATCCGTTATGCGAAGAGCGTACGCGGCGATTGAGCCCGCCCCCGATCCGCGCCCCGGACCTACTGGGATATCGCGCGCTTTTGCGAAATTTATAAAATCTTCCACTATAAGAAAATAGCCGGTAAAACCCATGCTGATAATTGT
>JAIRQF010000138.1 GCA_031256635.1 Treponema sp.
AAATTAATAAAATCTTCAACTATAAGAAAATACCCCGTAAAGCCCATGCTGATAATTGTGTCAAGTTCGTATTTTTCCCTTGCTTTTATAATTTCCCATTCTTTTCCGTTATCTGCCATTTGTTCAGGGTAGCGTTTTTCAAGCCCGATTCCGCAAAGATGGCGAAGATAGCTTTGATCGTCTTCAAATCCATCCGGAATTTTAAAATCAGGCAGATACTGAATAAGCTCTTTTTCCCTGTTGGGAACATTAGAGTTACAGCGCTGCGCGATTTTTACGGTATTTGAAACCGCCTGCGGATAGTCGGCGAATAAAGAGGCCATCTCATCGCCTGATTTAAAATAAAACTGATCGCCGTAATATCTTTTACGTTTTTCCTCGGTTCTGACTTTTCCTGTTCCGATGCAGAGCATAATATCGTGAGCGACATAATCTTCCCTTTCAAGATAATGCACGTCATTTGTTGCGACTAAAGGGATTCCCGTCTTGCGCGAGATATCGGCGACAGAAGCGTTTATTTCCTTTTGGGATAGCTCAATACCCCTGAGCCCTCCTGAGGGAATTCCGTGATCCTGTATCTCAAGGTAAAAATTGGGATTCCCCTCGTCGTAACCGAAAAGATTGCGGTAAAAAAGAGCCCTTTTCAGAGCTTCATCGGTTTTCCCGGATGTTATAAGGCGCGGGATCTCCCCCGATGCGCATGCTGAGAGCGCTATCAGACCTTTTCTGTATTTGGATAAAAGTTCGTCGTCTACTCTTGGGCGGTAATAAAAACCTTCGGTATAAGCATAGGAACAGATTTTAATCAGATTAAAATAGCCTTCGCGGCTGGAAGCGAGTAAAACCATGTGATAGTATTTGTTTTCATTTTCAGCGCCTTTTTTATCAAAACGCGAGCCGGGAGAAACATAAACCTCGCAGCCGATTATCGGTTTAACAGGATTTTTTCGTTTAACATGTTCCTTTTTACCGTCTTTCTTAACCGCGACCGTTTTTTCGCAGGCGGCAATAAAAGGCATGGCTCCAAACATATTGCCGTGATCGGTAAGAGCAAGGTGCGTCATCCCCAGAGCTTCCGCGCGATCCGCCAAATCCGTTACGGACACAGAGGCGTCCGCAAGAGAAAAGTCGGAATGAACATGGAGATGTACAAAGTCTGCCATTTTAGTTATTTTACTTCCATCCCTCCGGATACAAAACCAGCTGCACCGATCCTGAGGAAGTCATCGCCGCGCAAAGAGCCTGTACGTCGGCGGCGGTAACCGCCCTGATATTATCCGGGCGCTGGTTTAATCTGTTAAGCGGTGTGCCGAAAAGAACAAATGAGTTTGCGTAACTTTGCGCGATATGCGAGTTTTGCTGCATCGATCTGTCATGGCTCATAAGCAGGGCTTCTTTTGCCTGATTAAATATATTCATGTTAAGCTGATTGCCGGAAACGCCGGCGATACTTCTTGTTACAGCGTTTACCAGTTCGTCAACGCGCTGCGGATTGCAGATAAAAAACGCCAGCAGCTCATATTGACCTGAGGGAATTACAGATATTGACGCCTGACTCTGAATTGAATAAACGCCTCCCAGATTTTCCCTGATTTCATCGTTAAGCAAAATGTTTAGATACTCGGTTAAAACAGCGCTGACTTGATTCTGCTGTTCGTTAAAGGAGGAAGGCGCCTGTGAAAGCCATGTAATATAAACCATGCCACGCTCATCCATTCCCTTGTAAATTGTTCTTCTGCCTTCCGCAGGGCGCGTTTTATTCGGATTGATCCAGTTGTTCATTGAAGCTGATGAAGGAATTGAACCGATATAGGCCGCGGCAGCATCGCGCATTTTGTCAACGTCAAAATTCCCGGTAAATATAAAAGTATAATCGGCCGGATTCAGGCACTGATTAAGGAAGGATGAAGCCTGACGCACCGAAACTTTATCCATATCAGCTAACTCAAGGGGCATGAATAACGGATGGTTATTATTTACAAGTTTTTCAAGTTCAATAAAGAAAACATTCTGCGGATCATCGCTCTGATGTATTAGCGCGCTTCTGTATTGATCGATCATTGCCGCGATCGCGTTTTCATCAAGCCTTGGATTTGTAAAGAAAAGATGAATCATTTCAAAAAGGGTGGTAATATCCTGCGTTGTGGATGTCCCCTGAAGGCCCCTATTGTAGTTATCAACCGAGAAATTGAATGAAACCTGCTTGCCTGTCATTTTGTTTACAAGTTCCGTAAGCGAATACGGCCCGAGTCCGGAGAAATTGATCATCGCAGGAAGTAGTTTCGCGGAAACAACCGAATCCGCCGCCGCGTTTGCGGTTCCTCCCTTTGCCATCGCGTTCATAATTATTTCATTATTTCTGTTTGTTGTTTCCTTTAAGATAATTGTCGCGCCGTTTGACAGCGTGATTATATTTGAGCCTGTACCCGCGTCAACCTGCTGTGAAACAACCGTTCCAGGATTCGGCGTCCTGTCCAGTAAATCAGATGAGAACGACACATCCGCTCTGGGCGTTATCTTCGTATTTTCCGTCTCCCTGAAAATGGCTCTTATTCTCTGTTCTGACGGAAGACTTGCTGCCTCCGCCTGCGGAGCTAGCACAATTAAATTTATATCGTTAGCTGCAAAATAATCCGCGCAGGCCTTTGCTATATCGCCTGTCCCTATTCCCGGAAGCAGGGCGTTTACGGCGTATGCTTCCCATTCTATATCAGGCACGCCTTCTCCATAAAGAAAATTTCCGGTAAAGGCGCTGATATATTCACGCGAATCTTTTTTATCTTTTTCCGATACCATTTTCTCAATGGATGATACAAGCGATATTTTCGCGCGGTATAGTTCACTTTCCGTAAAACCGTAACGGCGGATTGATTCTTTTTCCAAAAGCAGTTCAAATAAAGCTTCTTCAGCGCTTCCTGTTTTCGGCGATGTTCCAATGTTATAAAAACCGGAGTTATTGGACCAGTTCCAGACACCGCCCCATGAATAATTCACTGCGGAAGCCGGATTTGTCGAAGCCTCATTAAAGCGCATTGAAAGCATATGAGATATTAAATGATCAATAACGCTTTTACGGTAATTTTCAATCGTTCCCCTTTTCGGACCCTGTTTTTGTTTATAATAAATATCAAAAGATGATTCTGTAAGTTCAGGGTCTGTGATAATTTCTATATGGAAGTTTCCGTTTACAGGAGGCGGCAGATCATAGACGGGGCGGTTTACGGGTTTTGCCGCCGCGTTCATGTTAAAATGGCGCGCAAGCTCTTTTTCAAGGGCTTTACCGTCAAAGTCGCCGACAAAAACCAATGCCATATTGTCGCTTGTATACCAGCGATCGTAGAATCCCTTTAACTGCTGCGATGTCGCGTTTTCAAGTATATTGGAAAGACCGATAACTTCCCTGTTTTCATAAGCGGAACCCTTAAAAAGAATGGGCAGCACTATTTTACGCACCCTGTCCATTGCACCTAACCTCGTGCGAAGCTCTTCAAGAACGACAAGGCTTTCATCCGCGACATCGGCGGGATTAAAGCTGACGGCGTAAGTCCAGTCGTCAAGGATAGCGAGCGCCCTGTCGGGAATGCGTTTAACTCCTGCCGTAACTTCTACGGGAACATCAAAGTGATATACTGTTTCATCATAGGAAGTATAAGCGTTAGCGTCCGCTCCGAAACGCATACCAAGGGAACGAAGATATTCAATCAGATCATATTCCGGGAAACGCGCGGTGCCGTTAAACGCCAAATGCTCGACAAAATGCGCAAGGCCGCGTTCATCGTCACGCTCAACTACAGAACCCGCGTTTACAATGAGCGCGAGATGAGCCCTGTTTTCCGGAAATGTGTTCTCTAAAATATAATAACGAAGCCCGTTTGGAAGCGTCCCCGTAAGCGCGCGGCTTGTAAGCGGAACTTTGTCCGTTCCTTTTCCCAGCCCGGAATAATCCGCTGTTGAAGACGGAGTTGTCTTGCATGTTAAAGTGAGAAAAACAAGCAGCAGGATTGCGATAATTTTGAACTTAAACCTGAAAAAATTTACATTCTTCATAATGTGAATACCCCTTTTATGTCATATTTTTTTATTATATATGATAATGCAGATATTTCATATACTGTGATGTGTAATAGAATCGGTTGAACATTTTTATTATCTTAACTAAAATGACTCATGCTTTCAAAAATGCGCAATATCGGGATCATGGCTCACATTGACGCCGGTAAAACAACAACAACAGAAAGAATTCTTTTTTTTACCGGAAAAAGCCACCGGATAGGCGAAGTTGATGACGGCGAAGCGATAATGGACTGGATGGAACAGGAGCAACAGCGCGGTATTACCATTCAAAGCGCCGCGACAACAACTTACTGGAGAGAACATCAAATAAATATTATCGATACTCCGGGACATGTTGATTTCACCGCCGAAGTTGAACGCTCTCTTCGCGTACTTGACGGCGCGATTGCGATTTTTGACGCTGTAAGAGGAGTCGAACCTCAGACAGAAACAGTGTGGAGACAGGCAAAAAGGTACAATGTTCCCTGCATCGGCTATATAAATAAAATGGATCGAATGGGCGCGGATTTTTTCAATGTGCTTGATGATATAGAAAATAAATTAAAGATAAATACCGCCCCAATGCAGATTCCAATCGGCAGAGAAAGCTCGTTTGAAGGCGTCATCGACTTAACCGAAATGAAAGAGATTCGCTGGAAAAACAACGGAGAGGATTTGGTTTTTTCGGATATAGCTCCCGCCCGCGAAGAAATTGCGCGTAAGTGGCGGGAAAAACTGATTGACGCTTTATCAGGCGTTTCTGACTGCATTACGGAAAAATATCTTGCCGGCGGAGAAATAGAGCCTTCATTGATTAAAAGCGAACTTCGTAAAGCCGTATTGAAACGCCGTCTTCTTCCGGTATTCGCAGGCGCTTCCCGACGCAATTTAGGCGTGCAGCCTGTAATTGACGCAATTGTGGATTATCTCCCCGCTCCTGATGAAACTGTTTCTGTAAAAGGGTACAACCTGAAAAAAGAAGAAGACATCAATATCCCCTGCGATCCAAAAGGCCAGCCTCTCGCTCTTGTCTTTAAGATACAAAACGATCGCGAAGCTGGCTCTCTTTGCTATGTAAGAATGTACTCAGGTTTTTTTAAAAGCGGAAACGCTGTTTACAACATCGGCAAAAAGAAACGCGAAAGAGCAAACAGAATCCTAAGGATGCATTCAAATAAATCAGAAAGCGTTGACAGTCTTTACGCAGGAGATATCGGAGTCATTATCGGCATGAAACTTGCGCAGACAGGGGACACAATCGGAAGCGAAGGCTGGCCTGTTCTTCTGGAAAAAATGCAGTTTCCGGAGCCTGTTATGTCAATATCAATAGAACCTAAAACAATGTCCGATCTTGACAAGTTAAAAGACATACTCGCGCTCCTTTCAAAGGAAGACCCGACATTCACAATAAGGGAGAATGAAGAAACAGGACAGCTTATCATTTCCGGAATGGGCGAGCTTCATCTGGATGTTCTTGTTACGCGCATATTTAAGGAATACAAACTCGGCGCGAAGGTCGGTAATCCGCAGGTAACATACCGCGAATCCATAAGCAAGGCTGCCGAGCAGGAAACGAGTTTCTCAAAAATAATCGCCGGAAAGGAAAATGCCGCCTCCCTTACGCTGCGGGTGGAAGGCGCGCCACGCGGAAGCGGAAACAAATATGTTTATGCCGCAAAACCCAAAATCGAGATACCCGCGGAAATACTTGAAGCAATCGGGCGCGGCATAAATGGCTCTTTTTCATCCGGTATTGTCATGGGTTATCCCTGTATTGATATTACGGTTACGGCAACTGACATAAAATATTCCGAGCTTACAGGAACAGAGTTTGCCTTTGAAGCGTGCGCAAGCATGGCATTTGACGACGCCTGCCGTAATGCATCTCCAATTCTTCTTGAGCCGATAATGGCAGTTGATCTTGTCTGTCCTCATGATTTTGTGGGAGAAGTAATGAGTCTTGTTACGCAAAGAGGCGGTCAAATCCTGAGCATGAACTCGAAACCCGATATTGATGAAGTAAAAGCGCAGGCTCCGATGGAGAAAATGTTCGGCTTTATGACAAGCTTAAGAAGCGTATCTCAGGGAAGAGCCGGTTTCAGCTTAGAGTTCTCTCACTTTGAAAAAAAATCCGAACGATGACTTTAAAATCAATCAGGAATGAAACGCCATTCCTGATTGACAATTATTCTAATGCGCGAAATAAGAAATAAAAATACCGGCGATAATGGCCGAGCCGATAGTGCTTGATACAATCGGTCCCATCGCATGCATTAATAAATGATTTTCCGTGTTGAATCTCTGCCCAATTTTCTGTGAGATGCGCGCGGCCATCGGCATCGCGGAAACACCTGAGTTACCGATAAGCGGATTAACTTTCCCGCCTGTTGCGACGCATAAAAGTTTGGCAACAGAAACGCCGCCTATTGTACCAAAGGCGAACGCCAAAAGACCGCTTGCAAGAATAATTAGTGTCTGCGGTGTAAGGAAGCGTTCCGCGGTAGCGGAAGAGCCGATGCTTAACGCCACAAGGAATGTAAGGATGCTTAAGAAATCATTCTGGAACGCGCGGACATACCTGTCGGCGACTCCGCTTTCCCTGATTAAATTGCCAAGGCATAACATGGCAACAAGCGCTCCGGCAGCGGGAACCAGAAGCAGTACAGTAAGACCCAATATAATCGGGAAAAGAACTTTCTGTTTTTGTGAAACCCTCTTTGGTTCCGGCATTACAATTACACGTTCCTTTTTTGTTGTCATGGCCAGCATTATAGGCGGCTGAATGAAAGGAACGAGAGCCATGTAAGAGAAAGCTGCAATTGCTATCGCAGGCAGCAGATCAGGAGCAAGGCGCGTCGCGGTAAAGATCGACGTCGGACCGTCCGAGCTTCCGATTATTCCGATAGCGGCGGCCTCCTTTAATGTAAAACCTTCAAACCCCGGGAAAAGAGGCGCGAGCGCATTTCCAATAAAGTATGAAACAGCCATTGCGATAAAGATACCAAGCTGACCGCCAAGACCGATTAGCGCGCTTCTTGGGGAAGCAATCAGCGGGCTGAAATCGGTCATCGTTCCTATGCAAAGGAATATCAGAGGCGGATATATAACTAAACGAATACCTGTGTAAAGAAAGTTCATCAGATTTTGAAGGAATGATGTATGCGTACATACATCACCAGGCTGATGGGCGTTGCAGACCATGCCTTCAGGCAAAGGCTGCCCTGTTAATTCCTTAAAACCATTCGGATTAAAATCATACGCGCTAAGACCGACAATCGGGAGATTTGCCAGAATCATGCCAAAGGCAAGCGGAAGCAGAAGAAGCGGCTCGAATTTTTTAACAATCGAGAGATATAAAAAGAATAATCCAAGGAGTAACATTATCCCCTGATTCATTGTTAATTTTAAGATGCCTAAACTGGCGATAATACTGTCCAAGAGCGACATAAACTGGTTCTCCTTTTAAAAATTGTTAATTCCGGCTCTAATTATCGGCATTGGATTTAAACCGGATTATTGTAATTTGGTATATCCTTCGCTTGATATAATAGCGTCAAGCTTTACTCCATTTTTGCATAACTCACATTCATTTGTTGAATAGAGCTTATAACCCGGTATATCCTCCGAGGTAAATAAAGGGTAAATCGTCATATCGGATCTTACATTGGACGCAAGATACAGCGCCGAGACTCCGACAAGCTTTCCGCCGTAATAATTGATACATTCAATCCCGCCTGAAAGCGTGCGCCCGGAAGATATTGACGCCATAAGCAGTAAAACGCTCTTCCCTGCAATCCATTCAACTACGCTGGTCGGGAAAATTAGATTTCCATAAGCATTGCTGATTGGTGATACTACATAGATTTTGTTGCCTGTGCTTACAGAATTACCGTCCTGGCTGAGAGACTGCGCAAGGTACGCGCCTATTACTTCCATCTTTTCCATACAAACAATAGTATCGACAAACGTATTTGATACGTAAGGAATGGCGAATTCCTGCGCTACATCCATTGCAATAGCCGTATTACTCTTTAAATTGCTGACATCAAGGTAGTTGTTGGTATGCGCGTTATTGGTCGTAAAATGGCCTGGTGTTATATTAATGGTAATTGCCGGGTTTTTTGCCAGAGATACACTGAAAACATTAGTTTCCATATTTCCTCCTGTTATTTATGGACAGATTATACCAATAACGGGAATTTGTCAATAAAATTAAAAAAGTACCTGTTACACTAGAACTGCTTATTGTTATATTCGCAATATTATGATATTTTTGGCTCATGACCATAACTCAAACAATAGAAATACCATCTGATCGCCGCATTATTGTTCCTCATGAAGTACCGACAGGAAAAACTATTGTTGCTTTTACCCCAATGACGGAAAATGAATCTGTTACGGAAAGACTTAACAGCTATTATAAAGACCATAACTCCCGCCTTGATGATAACTTAAAATCTGCTTCATACCGTTTACTCGCTGAGGTAGATTGGTAAATGATCCGAGGTGAAATATGGTGGGCAAATCTCTC
>JAIRQF010000184.1 GCA_031256635.1 Treponema sp.
ATTGTGTAACATTGCTCCTTTATATAGAGCTGAATATCTTTGGGATCATATTCACTTACATTGGGTACGCGCGCGACTGCTGGAGGAACAGGTTGAAAAGCAAATGATAAATCAGAAATTTCAATAGCGTCACTATGTGACTGTCCTGTGTCCGCCGGAATATACCTGGAAAAAGAATTTGTTAGAATAACAATTAAAACCAATAAAATTATTAAATTAAAACGCCTCATTAAACACCCCCCTTTACATCCTTAATAATTATCAGGGGCATCCTGTATTTTTGCAACTTTTTTTTATAAAAAATACAAACAAAATTGGTAAATATTTGATTAAAAATTCTTAAGTTTTTTCAGATTGATTGTAAAGAAAAATTTAACGTAATTCCTTATGTGGTAAGGAATTACGCAAACAGTTCAAAATTAGCGGCGATAGGACTCGAACCTGCGACCGAGCGGATATGAGCCGCTTGCTCTACCAACTGAGCTACACCGCCATGATACGAAAATAACAATACATGAAACCAGTAAAAGTGTCAATTGTAAACCGGAGGGCAAAAAAAGATGAACTATTAAATGTCTGTCTATAATGTGAACACATTATATAAGCTTAAACTCTTTTGCGGCCTGGCATAGTTCGCGGTTCCAGCGGGAACCGTTCAGGTATTGATGGCGGGTTCCCACATCCTCTATCCTGCAGGCTCTTCTTTGCAGGCGTTTAAAAGCCATACTGACGGCTGTGCTCATATCCACAGGGCTTGCACTGAACTGTTCCAGAATTAAATATTTGGCGAAAAAATAAAATGATTCCCAGGGGTCCATTTCGCATAACCGCTCGTCTCTGAGTATATTTTGAATACACTGCACAGCGTCTGTGGTATCGTCCGCCTGATCTTTTTGCAGTCTGCTTAAAGCAAGAGAATGAAACAATGAAACCATCCTGTTTTGAATTTCCCCGCGGCCAAAATACAGATGTTCGCACTGGGTAAAACCGCTGCGCCAGTCGGCCCTTTCAATATAAAGAAAACTTTCATCTTTAAAAGGATTAACATAGGAAGAAGATAATTCTATTGTTTTGTTATAATCTCCGCACAGGTAAGAGCCTTCAATTTCAAATAAATCAATATCATGACATGCGAGTTTTACGCCGCATGCTTCTGGTTTTTGAAAATAATTTTTACAGCGGTAAATCCAGGCGGACAGCAGATTTTCCTTTTCTCCGAACATGCCGTCATAGGGTTCCTTGTTAATTTTATCAAAAATATCATAAGCTTCACGGTAGCGCCCAAGTTCAAATTCAATTCGTCCCTGTAAAAAACGCGCTCTGTCGGCCCAGTCAGGACTGCCTGCGTCAAGTGACTGTTTGATGGATTTACCAGCAAACTGCGACGCCTTAAATATATCTCCGTATAAAAATTGCGCTACTGCGGCGTAATAGGAAGAGACCGCAAGCTCGTGATAATTGCCGTTTCTTTCTGCGTTTGCAAGCGCGAAACCAAGATATTCAATTGTTTCGTTAATTCTCTGCCTTGAAAGGCATACAAGTGAATAAAGACGATAGCTTTGCGGAAGGCTGAAATTATTTTTACCTTGTCCCAATAAAATGGCTTCTTTTGCCTTTCCCGCCGCATTTTTATCATCCTGTTGTCCAAGATAAAAAGCGCAGTGATTTACAATTATCTGGGATTTTAAAACAGGGTAAGAATCAATTTTACCGGAAATATTATTCAAATCCGGATCATTAAAAGTATTTTCAATAACGCTTTGTTCTCCGGTATACAATGCCATTGATGTTTTATATATCTGCCGTATATAATCCGCTTTTTCAGGAATCAGTTCATCCAAATCTTTTTCATTCATTGCTTCATTTATCGCGGTAACGGTATTATTTACAATATCCGAAGATAATGCCTTAAGAAGTAAAATATCGTCAATTTCATTTGTGCCTGTAATCCTGTGAACCTTGCGTTCGATATTAACAGGTTCACCTGAAGCCTCTGTGGAAGATTGATTAATTTCGTCCGGTTGTTCGCCGGTAATCTGCTCCTGTTCAAGATTGTATACGATTGAAAGAAGACGGTAACAGGGATTAACATTCCGTTTTTTCGCCCAATCCAAAAGGCGTTTGCATACAAGCGCTTTTACCCTGGCCGTATTGACTTCCGGAATCTGACAGGCATATTCGGCAAAATGCATTTTTATAAGGCGCGGTTCGCGTATTTTATCAATGATGCCCAGCGTATGCAGAATGGAAAAAGCCTTTGTGATCATTTCGGGATTTTTTTTATCTTCTTCAAAAAGAAGCTGAAAAAATTCAGGTGAAAAATAGAGGCTGAAAAGCGAAAGTGCGTAAATTATTTCCCATAAATCAATTGAAAGCGGCGGATAATGCACCGTGTCCGTTTTTGTATTTTTAATTTTTTTAATTGTGTCAAAGACGCTGTCGCATTGTTTCAATACAGCGGATGATATGCCGGCATCTCCTGTTCCAAGCAGCTGTAATCTTTGATTGTTTTCCCTGTTTATTTCCGTTAACACCTCAAGAAGCAGATTGATAACATTTTTTTCCGCAAGATGAACGTTCTCAAGCATCAGAACAGGTTTCTTCTTTTTCCTGACCGCGGCATTGATATAAAAATTAAAAATCAGAAGCAGGAATTTCTTTGCGCACCTTTTAACATATTCAGAAATTTCATCGCGAATGCGCTCACGATAAAGAAATTCCCATAACGAGTCTATTTCTTCAGTTGAAACGCCGCCCGCGATTGATCGGATACCGAGCGACCAAATGTCTACAATAGAGCCAAGTCCTATGCTTTCAAAACAGATTGATAAGGCCGGAAAACTTCCGTTTGTTTTGCTTGCGTATTTATAAAGGCCGCCTCTTACCTGCCAGTATGAAGGACCCAGAATTAAAATATTCTTACCCTGTTCCTGTTCAAAAATTTTTACTATTTCATTTTGATAATTCGATTCATTCTTTCCGGACTGCTTAAAGGTTTTCATTTCCCTTATTCTGTAGAAATTCCCGTTTGAATATTTTCTTTTTTTTATCTTCTTCATCCATTCGGAAGGTTTTTCAAAAGAAGCGTATGGGATAAATTTTCTTGCGGCTTTATCGTCAACAAAAACGCCGCTGTAACTTGATAAAAAACGGCACAAAAATTCAGGAGAATCCGGATATTTACAGCTTATTACAAGTGAGTAGCCGAATAATTCCTTGGATGATTCAATGTTTTTTTTCAGACCTTCAATAAGAATATACATATCCAGCCAGAAACCGATTGTCTCTTCATTAAAAGTAGCTGAAATAACAAAACGATCTCCTGTTATCTTTCCTCCCGCTTGGGCAATTAAACGCGCAAGCAATTCATCAATCTGCCGGACAGTGTCAGTGCGGGTTTTTCGCAGTTGAGACTTGAATTTAAGGAAAAAGAAAAGATTAACCATATTTTTATTATTATCGGCAAAAATTAATGAGGAATGAGGAATTAGAAATGAGGAGCGATTAATGAGAAATATTTTCTAAAATTCTGAGAGTGAGACAACCTAAATACTTTGTTATATAATAAGCGAATGAGCCTTAATGAAACACCATCGGCGAACCGAATCCACATAGCGTTCTTCGGGCGCAGAAACGCAGGAAAATCCTCCCTTGTAAACGCTGTCACAGGGCAAAATCTGGCTCTTGTAAGCGAAGTTAAGGGAACGACAACGGATCCGGTTTATAAAGCGATGGAACTGCTCCCCCTTGGTCCTGTTGTAATAATTGACACTCCTGGTTTTGACGATGAAGGCAGCCTTGGCGAAATGCGGGTAGAAAGAGCAAAAAAAGTTTTAAACAAGACCGACGCCGCGGTTCTTGTGCTGGATGGGGAAAGCGCCCTCGAGGCCAAATTCGACTCTGAACGTGAATTAATCAATCTTTTTGAATCTAAGGGGATACCGTTTTTAACAGTATTGAACAAGTATGACTTAATGGAAAGTGATCAAGATTCAGAGATTAGAGACTGGAATGAGCGGTTAGAAAGCGATGTAAATAAATACTGTGAAAAGATTGAAAAATTAATATCAAATAACGAACAGCATACGGCGATCCCTCATTTCCTGTCTTTAATCGCTGTAAGCGCAAAAAAAGGATTAAATATAAATCTGTTAAAGGAAAAAATCGCAGAAATAGCGAATACAGGCGAACCGCGGCAAAAACTCGCCGCGGATTTAATAAAACCCAATGATTTTGTGATTCTTGTCATACCGATTGATAAGGCGGCGCCAAAGGGAAGACTGATTCTCCCGCAGCAGCAGATGATCCGCGACATTCTTGAAGCGGGCGGAAATGCAATCTCTGTCAGGGAAAGCGAACTTGAAAAAACACTTGAAAATATTGGAAAAAAACCCGCTCTTGTTATCACAGACAGCCAGGTGTTTAAAGAGGTTTCTGCTTTAGTTCCGCAGGATATCCCGCTCACATCTTTTTCGATACTGTTCGCCCGGTATAAAGGCTTTCTGGAAACCGCTGTTACAGGCGTAAAAAAACTTGACATCCTTGAAGACGGCGATAAAATCCTGATTTGCGAAGGCTGCACTCACCACCGGCAGTGCGATGATATAGGAACGGTGAAAATACCGCGCTTGATCAGGGGTTATTCCAAAAAAGAACCTGAGTTTATTTTTTGTTCAGGCGGCGATTACCCGGTAAACCTGTCGGAATATAAGTTGATTATTCACTGCGGTTCGTGTATGCTTAACGAACGCGAAATGCATTATCGCCGGAACCTTGCGAATGAGCAAAATATTCCATTTACCAATTACGGTATTACCATCGCTCATATTCAGGGAATTCTTAAACGCAGTATTGCAATGTTAAATTAATACAACAGGAGAAGCTGCTTACTGCAGAAAAAAATGACAAAGAATCTCACTTCCGGAAACCCGCTAAAACTTATACTGTCTTTCGCGATTCCGCTTTATATCGGTAATTTATTTCAACAGTCATATAACATTGTAGATACGTTTATTGTAGGACATACACTTGGAATTGACGCGCTTGCGGCGGTAGGCTCAACAGGAAGCCTGAATTTTCTGATACTCGGTTTTATCGGAGGATTTGGAATTGGAGCGGCGGTTATTACTTCACAGCGTTTTGGTGCCGGCGATTATGAAGGAGTTAGAAAAAGTTTCGCCGCGACCATCATTATAAGCATCGGCCTTGCCTTTGTAATGACGATCATAAGCGCGCTGTGCGCAATGCCGCTTTTATTGTTTCTCCAGACACCTGAGGAAATTCTTAAAGACGCGTATTATTATATTGTTATTGTTTTTTGGGGAATTCCGACAGCGCTGTTATTTAACCTGGCGGCGAATATTATGCGCGCTGTCGGGGACAGCCGCACTCCGCTATATTTTCTCGCGGTTGCCTTTGCGCTGAAAATTATTTTAAATCTTGTTAATATTTTAATTTTTAAAATGGGTACAGGCGGCGCAGCATTGGCAACGGTAATCGCGCAGCTTGTCTCAGGGCTTTCATGTATTTTATTTATTAAAAAGAAGATGCCTGTCCTTAATATTACAGCAAAAGACTGGCGCATTGATTTTACGGAAGTATCAAGGCATTTAAAACTTGCTTTACCTGTCGCGTTTCAGAACAGCATAATCGCGATTGGTTCGATAACCGTAACTTACGCGTTAAACCGGCTTGGAACCGCCGCGGTCGCGGCATATTCCGCGGCGTCAAGAATTGATATACTCGCATACCTTATACTTTTTTCCTTCGGCGGAGCAATGACAACATACGCCGCGCAAAATTACGGCGCGCGTAAATATGACCGTATCCGCAAAGGCATTTTACATATTTCGATTGTCGCCATAATCTACAGCATTGCAATCGCGCTTGTCATTTATTTTACAGGAAATTTTTTCCCGGCTATATTTCTGGGATGGGAATCGCCGCAAACGCTTTCCATGGCGCGTAATTATTTAATTATCTGCAGCTCATTCTACATTTTTCTTTCAATGCTTTTTATAATAAGACAGTCTCTTGTCGGAATGGGTGACAGCGTTACTCCGACAATAGCGGGCATAATGGAACTTGTAATGCGAATATTTGCCGCGATAATTCTCGGAAACGCGTTCGGCTTTATCGGCATCTGCTTTTCAAATCCTCTTGCGTGGGCAGGCGCTTTTATTCCGCTGATAATCGCGTTTTTTATCCGCATGAAAAAACTTTTAAAACAGGATTTTCAGGAGACATCAGGATGACAAATTATTCCTTATAATATAAAATAAATTGATGGAAAATAATTTTATAAATCAAAAATACATCGAAGATCTGCTTGAAAACGCGAAATTCGCGGATGATTCTGATATAAATTTATCGCTTGATAAAGCCGAAGAAGGAAAAAATCTGTCCCACAGCGAGATTGCGGCGTTACTTGCAACCAAAAACCCTGAACATGCCGGAAGAATATTTGATATAGCCGGAAAAATAAAAAAAAGAATCTATGGAAACAGGATTGTAATGTTCGCACCGTTATATGTCAGTGATTTCTGCGTAAACCGCTGCGTGTATTGCAGCTTTAAATGCGTCCGCAATTTTGAAAGAAAAAAACTAACAATGGATGAACTGCGCGAAGAAGTCAAGATTCTTGAATCTATTGGACACAAAAGGCTCGCCCTTGAAGCGGGCGAATCGGATGAGCAATGTTCAATTGATTATATACTGGAATGTATAAGAACAATTTATGACATGAAATTTAAAAACGGAGAAATAAGGCGCGTCAATGTAAATATCGCGGCAACTACGACAGAAAATTACCGCAAGCTGAAAAGCGCAGGGATTGGCACATACATTCTCTTTCAAGAAACATACCATGAACAGGTTTATAACAGCGTTCATCCTGCAGGGCCGAAAAAAGATTTTACCTGGCACTTAAACGCATTCGATCGCGCGCAGGACGCAGGCATTGACGATGTCGGAGGAGGCGTTCTTTTCGGCCTTTCCAATCCTGACTTTGATGTAATGGGCCTTTTGCTTCATAACGAACATCTGGAAAAAAAATACAAAACCGGCTTTCACACAATTTCCGTACCGCGTCTTTGCCCCGCCGATGGAATGGATATAAGCGATTTTCCCAATCTTGTTGATGACGCAGTCTTCGCGAAAATTACCGCTGTTATCCGAATCGCCGTTCCTTTTACAGGAATGATTCTCTCCACAAGGGAAAACCATAATATGCGGAAAAAACTTTTGCAATTGGGAATATCTCAAATAAGCGCAGGCTCCAGTACAGAAGTCGGCGGATACGCTAAAAAACAGCGAAATGAGAAAACAAACCCGCAATTTCTGGTAAACGATGAAAGAAGCGCTGTATCAATTATTACAGAACTTATTGATGACGGTTTTATTCCGAGTTTCTGTACCGCCTGCTACCGCGGAGGAAGAACAGGAGATCGCTTTATGTCGCTTGCGAAATCCGGAGAAATCGGGAATGTCTGCCTCCCCAACGCGCTTATGACTCTTTGCGAGTATTCAATGGATTACGGAGACGATGCTTTCAGGGAAAAGAGCGCCGCGATTATCGAAAATGAAATCCCTCATATCGCCGATGACGCGATTCGGCAAAAAACAACAGAGAGCATAAAAAAAATCCGTTCAGGCGCAGGAAGGGATTTTTATATATGATCGATTATCGCCTAACCGAGGCTTCACATAAAAAACTAACAATAAACTAACCATAAATTAACTGGTACATTCATAAATATTCCTGTATAATCGTAAATTCATGGAGAATATATGACATTTAACCGGATTTTATGTTCAGCGCTTTTTACGGTTCTAATCCTGTTCCCGGCATGCAAAAATAACAGAAACATTGAAAGCACGGCGGAAATACGTTTTGGATTCACAACAGAACCTGCTACTTTGGATCCGTTAAACCCCGCAAGCACCGCTGACGGCAGAAGCATCCTGTTTAATGTTTTTGAAGGCCTTGTAAAACCAAATACTGACGGTACATTAATGCCGTGCATAGCTGAATCCTGGACAATTGAACAGGAAGGGCTAATTTATAATTTTACGCTCAGGGATAATATTTTTTTTCATGACGGCTCACAGCTTGCACCTTCCGATGTAAAGTTCAGCCTTGACACAGCAGCAGCAGCGGGTTTCAGCGGGCTTGATAATATTCAGGAAGTGCGGATACAGAAAGAAAAAGAAATTAGCGTGATTTTAAAATTGAAGGATCCTGATTTCCTTCCTTTTTTAACAATCGGAATGGTAAAAGCACTGAATACGGACCGCGAAAAAAATGTTATCGGCACAGGGCCATTTTCCGTCGAAAGTTATACGCCGCAAAGAAATCTTGTTCTGTTAAAATTTGATAATTACTGGCAGGGCAATTTGCCGCATCTAGATAAAGTAACAATAGCTTTTTTCGCGAACTTCGACTCGCTTATGGTAGCGCTTCGCGGCGGCAGCATCGACGGAGCTTTTATAACAGGCGCGATGGCCGCTCAGCTTGATTCAGGCCAGTTTGATCTTTTTCACAATACTTCCGCCGCGGTTCAGCTGATGGCGCTTAACAACGGAGCGGCTCCTTTTAATGATATGCGCGTGCGCCTTGCCATTAATTACGGCATTGACGTTCAGGGGATAATAGACGCGGCATTTTTCGGACTCGGCGTTCCGTCAGGCAGTCCCATTATTCCGGGGTTGTCCGTGTATTATGAAGATCAGTCATACTATTACAATCCCGAACTGGCAAGAGCGCTGCTTGCACAAGCCGGTTATAACAATGAAAATAAACTTTCACTTGAAATTACAGTTCCGTCAAACTATACAATGCATGTTGATACGGCGCAGGTAATCGTAAGCCAGCTTGAAAAAATCGGAGTTAACGCGGAAATCAAACTGGTTGACTGGTCAACATGGAGAGCCGATGTCTATTTGGCGCGTAATTATCAAGCGACGGTCATTTCGCTTGACAGCCCGACTGTTTCAGCGAGAAGTTTTCTAGCGCGTTATAATTCAAACAGCTCAAGCAATTTCATTAATTTTAAAAACGCGGAGTATGACGGGGTTTATAGCGCGGTTTTAACAGAAACCGACAGCACACAGCGTATCTCTTTATATAAACAGGCGCAAAGGATTATCGCGGAAAACGCGGCAAGCGTTTATATACAGGATATTTATTATTATATGGTTTTCAGAAGCGGCACATTCACAGGAGTAAAAAATTATCCGTTATATGTTTTTGATTTTGCGGAAATTTACAGGAAAGCCAATAATTGAACTTTATATTGAAAAAAGTTTTACTCGCCTTTCTTACGCTGTTTCTTGTTTCGGCGCTTTGTTTTTTAATTTTCAGCGTTATCCGGGGAGATCCCGCAAGCGCGATAAGCGGAATGGACATTACCCATGAACAATTGCAAATTATACGCGGGGAAATGGGGCTTGACCGCAATGTTTTTGTCCGCTACATCGACTGGCTTTTTAATTTTATTTCAGGTAATCCGGGCAGCTCTTTTTATTTCCGCGGGGAAGCGATTTCTTCCCTGATAGCGCAGAGGCTTCCTGTAACGATATCGCTTGCCTCCCTTTCTCTTTTATTAATAATTATAATTTCATTTACAGTCTCATTAATGACAGTTAAACGCGAAGGAAGCATTACAGATAACATCGTTAATTTTTTTACCGCGGCCGGAATAAGCGCTCCGGGGTTTTTTATGGGACTTCTTTTTATCTTTATCTTTGGTTTTATTTTTAAATTATTTATACCAGGCGAATTTATTAATTATAATGAAAGTTTTTCAGGTTTTATCGCGGGACTTATTCCCGCAGCCCTTGCAATCGCAATCCCAAATTCCGCCGTTTTAATTAAATTTTTAAGAGGCTCTCTTTTTGCCGAACTGCAAAGCGATTATGTAAGAACGGCAAAAAGCAAGGGAGCGTCAGGTCTTTATATACTTATGCGCCATGTTTTAAAAAACGCCTGTCTGCCCGCCGTAACCATGCTTGGCATGATAATCGCCGAAGTTTTCTCAGGAAGCATCATAATTGAACAGGTCTTCTCCATTCACGGAATGGGGCGTCTTTTAATTACCGCGATTAGCTCAAGAGATTATCCCCTGATTCAGGCATTGATGGTCTACATCGCCTTTCTTGTAGTCTGCGCAAACACACTGGCTGACATCTTCATTTCATTTATCGATCCAAGAATTATGCTGACAAGGAAAGTCCGATGAAACTTAACAGGCAGCTTGTTACGGGATCTGTAATTGGAATCATTATTGTCACAATGTCTTTAGTCAGTATTTTCTGGACTCCGTATGATCAAAATTTAATAGACACTTCAATTCGCCTTCTTCCTCCGCAGGCAAATCACATTTTGGGAACAGACAATTTCGGAAGAGATATTTTTTCGCGGGTTATGGCAGGCGGAAGAAACTCCCTGCTTCTAGCGTTATGCACTGTCGCCGGAGCCGCCGCCGCCGGATGCATACTCGGCCTTTTTGCAGGCTACCTTGGAGGAATAACAGGCGGAATAATAATGAGGGTTATAGATACTTTAAGTTCATTTCCGGGAATAGTGCTTGCGCTTTTGTTTGTCGCTGTTTTGGATAACAGCCAATTCAGCCTGCTGCTTGCCCTTTTAATTCTTTTTATACCGAGCTACACGCGAATTATGCGCACAGGAGCCATGCAGTATAAAAACGCCGTTTTTGTTCAGGCGGAAAAACTTCTGGGAGCGGGATTTATTCGCATAACATTTATCCATATTCTTCCCAATCTCGCGCCGTCCCTTTTATCAGCGTCCGTTCTTGGACTTTCAAACGCAATTCTCGCAGAGTCCGCAATGAGCTATCTTGGAATGGGAATCCAGCCTCCGCATCCTTCATGGGGACGCATGTTATTTGAATCGCAGGCATGGTTTTTTACGGCTCCCTGGTGCGCTCTTTCTCCCGGAATCTTTATAATGCTGACTGTTCTTTCATTTCACCTTACAGGAGAAGGGCTTCGCCGAAGTTTTGGAATATTGCCGGATAAATCATCATGGCACAGCGCCCGTGATATAAATAAACAGAATATTCCAAAACCAAAAAATGAAAACCAAAACAGCGAAGGCTCATGTCTTACTGTGCGCGATTTAACCGCCGCTGTAAGAAAAAATGACAAAATATTTAATATTCTGGAAAAAGTCAGTTTTAAAATTGATGAAGGTGAAATTCTCGGCATTGCAGGTGAATCAGGCTGCGGAAAAAGCATGACGGCCCTTTGCATCGCGAACCTTCTTCCCGAAGCGGTTAAAATCACGGAAGGCGAAATAAATTATCACAACCGCAGTCTGACAGCGTTAGGTGAAGAGGAAATGAACGGCATAAGGGGAAATGAAATCTCTTTTATCTTTCAGGATGTAAGGCTCGCTCTTAATCCCCTGATGAAAGCAGGCGATCAGATTAAGGAAATGCTTGAAATAAACAGGAAAGATGATCGAAAAAATGATAAAAGGATACAAAACGCGAGAAACAGGGAAACAGTACTGGAATTGCTTTCATCGCTGGGTTTTGGCAATCCTTTAAGCGTTTATAACGCCTATCCTCATCAGCTGTCGGGAGGAATGTGCCAGAGAATAATAACAGCCATGTCGATTATAAAAGGCCCGAAACTTCTGTTAGCTGACGAGATGTCAAGTTCGCTTGACGAAGATAGCCAGAAGCGCTGCCTTTCTTTGCTTCTGGAAATGAACCGCGTTAATAAAATGACATTATTAATTATTTCACATGATCTTTCGATAATACATGATTATTGCGGCCGCTTCCTTATCATGTATGCGGGAAGAATAGCGGAAGAAGGCCCTTCACAATTACTCTACTCTCCCCTACACCCATACACAAAAGCGCTTGTAAACGCAATCCCCAATAAAGACAAACGCGGTAAAAATCTAGAAAACATTCCCGGAAAAGCTCCGTCAGTGGAAGATCGCCCATCAGGCTGCCCGTTTTCACCGCGCTGCCAGAAGGCGCAGGACATTTGCACGCAGGTT
>JAIRQF010000057.1 GCA_031256635.1 Treponema sp.
TACCGTAATCGCCGCTCTCTCTCTTGCCGCGTTAGGTGTAACCGGCGCGGTAGTCGCCGCTGTTGCAGGTACTTTGTCGGCGGGAGCGCTTGCCGCGTTCAGCGGCTTTTGCAAAGCCAAATGGAATACAAATGAATTAATCACTACATTTCTGTTTTCCTGTGCTGTAATCCCTGTTATAAATTATTTTGTTACAGGCCCTTTTCTTGACAGCGAGACTTCTCTTTTATCTACGGCAAAGATTACCCAAAACATGCGCCTGTCCCTTGTTTTAAAACCTTCCGGTTTAAGCTCCGGTATTATTATCGCGTTTATTCTTGTTATCATTGTATGGTTCTTTCTTAAAAAAACAAAAACAGGCTATGAGTTCAGGATGGCGGGTTTTAATGAAATGTTTGCGCGTTACGGAGGGATTGATACAAAAAGAAACATGGTTATCGCTCTTGCCTTAAGCGGATGCCTATACGGGCTTGCCGGGAGCGTCGCTGTTCTTGGAACACATTATTCAGTGATTAAGGAATTTTCTTCAGGACTTGGCTGGAGCGGCCTTACGGTAGCTTTGATTGCTGGTTTCTCGCCTGCCGCGGTGGTTCCCTGCGCCGTCTTCCTTGCATGGATAAACGCGGGAGCAAGAACCGCAATGCAGAACACCGGGCTTACCTTTGAAGTTGCGTATATTGTGCAAGCGGTTATTTTCTTTCTTTCGACCGCCGTATTTGTTAAAAAGGGAAAAAGATAAATGGAAAGTCTCCTCCTCTTTCTTAAAAGCACTCTTACTATTATGATACCCTTGTTTTTCGCTGCCATGGGAGGTCTTTATACGGTTCTTGCCGGGATATTGAATATCGCTCTTGAAGGACTGCTCCTGTGCGGCGCGTTCTCATCCCTTACTGTCTTTTATTTTACCGGTAATTATTTGGCCTCCGTTATCTGCGCGGTTATCTCATCTACAGCGCTCGCGGCTTTGCACGCGTTTTCGATTTTTAAGTTACGCGCAAATATTTTCATAACAGGGCTTGCCGTCAATCTTTTATCAAGCGGATTATGCGCTGTCTTTTCGGAAAAACTTTTTAACACAAAAGGCGTCGTCGCCGCGGCGGGCTCATCGTCAATTCTTTTGTGGTATTCAATTTTTGCCCTTATTATGCTTGCTGTCTCGTGGCTCGCTATTTATAAAACGCCTTTCGGCTACAGACTCAGGGCCTGCGATAAAAACTCACCGGCGTTAGTTTCCTTATCCGTTAACCCTGAGCTTTATAAAGCAGCCTCGCTTTTTATTTCAGGTTTCTGCTGCGGCATCGGCGGATCTTTTTTAAGTTTAAACATCGCAGCCTTTGTTCCCGGAATGTCCGCGGGCAAAGGCTGGATAGCGCTTGCCGTCGTCTTTCTCGGCGCGAAAAAACCTCACGGCGTTCTCGCGGCAGCCTTTGTTTTCGCTGCCTTCGAATGTTATTCAAATTACGCGCAGGGTTTCTTCAGCATCCCCGCGGACTTCATTCTGGCCTTTCCGTATATCTGCACACTGGCGGTTATGATCGGTGTTTCTATTGTGCCTAAAAAGACACCCTTGTAATTTTACAGGAGGAATAAAATGAAATACGATAGTGAAGCTTAAAAATTTATTCATTAAATAGCATCATAATTTTTTAAAACTATTGACATTTAATAAAAAAAAAGTTACTTTGTACTTAGTACAATTCTTCATTTAAAAAAGGGCTTCAGAAAGCCCTTTTTTTTATATAACGGCGGAGATATGCGTTGGATAGCAAAAGAGGAAAATGCCGAAGCGGCCGCTGTGCGGGAGCAGCTAAAGGCGGTTCTTGACGGGCTTAAGTTCGGTCTTTTAGAGCTGACTGTTTCAAGATCCAGGGGTAGTGTGCAGGTCAGGGTTGTTATTTACAACGGTATGAGCATCGGCACCAATGACTGTACAAAAGTCCACCGCGCGATAATGCCGCGCCTGGAGCTTGCTTTTGACAAGCAGGATATCTATCTTGAGGTGTCATCGCCTGGGGTTGATCGGCTTATAAAAGAGGGCGCCGAGTTCGCGTTTTACAAAGGCAGGGGAGTGCGGTGTTACCGTACCGATATTACTGAATGGACGGCAGGGGTTTTGGAGTCCGCCGGTGAGAAGGGAATTACAATAAAGACAAATAACGGAGTCGAAAGTTTGAGTTATGATATAATAGCGAAAGCCAAGCTTGACAGCGCAGCTGTCTACGACTCGCAACAGGAGGTTTAGATGGGAACAGATATGTCGCAGGCAATCCGTCAGATAAACCAGGATCGCGGAATACCTGAAGAGCTGATACTCAGGACCATCGAAGATACATTGATTGCCGCGTATAAACATCGTTTCGGAAACGCGGATAACGCGGTAGTGCGTTTTGATGAAGATAATCTTGAAGTTTGGATTTTTGCGAAAAAGAGAATAGTGGAACAGGACGGAGTTTATGATCCTGTTATCGAAATAGACATTGATGAAGCAAAGGAAATCGAACCTGACGCTGAAATCGGCGATGAGATACTTGTGGAAATCGATCCAAAACAGTTTGACAGAATCGCAGTTCAAAGCGCAAAGCAAAAAGCGCACCAAACAATCAGGGATATACAGAAAGATTCGCTCTTTTCCGAGTACAAGGACAAGGAAGGGGAAATCATCATCGGTTATTACCAGCGCGAGCGCAACGGTACTATTTATGTAGACATTGGAAAAATTGAAGGAGTCCTTCCCAAAAAATACCAGTCTCCGCGCGAGATTTACCATGTCAACGACAGAATCAAGGCGCTTATCGCCGAAGTTAAAAAAGATTCCTCCGGGCTTCAGATTGTTCTTTCAAGAACGCACACGGACTTTGTGCGCGCCATTTTTGAACTGGAAGTTCCGGAAATATATGACAAGACAGTAGAAATACACAAGATAGTGCGCGAACCGGGTTTCCGCACAAAACTCGCGGTTTACTCAAACAGGGAAGATGTTGATCCTGTCGGCGCGTGTGTCGGGCTTAAGGGCGTGCGCATTCAGGCTGTAATAAAAGAACTTGAAGGTGAAAAAATCGATATATTAAAATACGATCCCGACCCCAGGCGCTTTATAAAAAACGCGCTCTCCCCGGCGGAAGTGCGCGACGTGATTATTCTGGATGAAGGCAAACATCAGGCGCTGGCGGTTGTTAACGATTCAATGCTCTCGCTTGCTATCGGTAAACAGGGACTTAATGTGCGCCTTGCAAACCGGCTTGTAGACTGGAACATCGATGTTAAGACAGAATCGCAGTTTGCAGAAATGGATATCGCCGCGGAATCCCGCCGCGCCGTTTCGGAGCTCTTCGGAGACACCGAAGTTATCGACGATGAGATCTCCCGAATTAACGAGCTGCCCGGCGTTGACAGGCGCATCGCGCAGATACTGCTTGATAACGGTATTGATTTTATCGAAGACTTCCTCGGCCTGGAGCAGGAAGAACTTCTTGCAAAGGGACTGACACCGGCTGAACTTGACGGACTTCGTAAATTAATAGAAGAATATGTCGAGATTGTAGAAGAAGAGCCTGAAGAGGATGAACAGGAAGAGGAAAGCGAAGAGGTTGAAGCTGAAGAATACGAGTGCCCGGAGTGCGGCGCGAAGATCACTGTAGAAATGACCACATGTCCGAATTGCGGAATAGGTCTTAGTTTTGAATATGAAGAGGAGGAGTGACGGAGTATATATGGCGGAACATCCAAACAAGCTTCCTGCGGAAAATCCGGCAGAACATCCAAATAAGATTCCTGCAGATGAAGCTGACAAGACCAAAAAAACAAAGACACTGCTGATAAAGCATTCCCACAATGAACAGGAAAGTTCCGCGGGGAAGAATCAGGGCGATCAGGGAGAGCGGCGCAAAGTTAAAGTGCTTGTTAAAAAACCGTCCGCTCCCGTAAACAAGAAACCTTCGCCGAAAGTTGTTGTCAGCTCCGCTCCTTCCGGAAAACCGTCTCATCCAAAAAGACCTGAAAACCAGGAAAGAAAACAGGGACAGGATAATGCCGCAGACGCGTCAAGAATCAGCGCATTTCCTATTGCACAGCGCCCGGCCGCGGCTGCGGGAAGAGTAGGCGGCAAACTGGTTGGAAACCAGAATCAACCGCAGCGTCCTGCCCGTCCGCAGCAGCCCAGGGGAAACAGACCGAATAATGAAGGCGCCCACCCTCCTCATAAAGGCGGGTTTAATCAGCGTCCGCAAGGTACAAGACCGCCGTTTACTCCAAAACCGGGGCAGAAACCCGGATTTACCGGAGGTTTTAACCGTCCGCAAAACCGCAGTATGAATACAGCTCCCGCAACTCCCATACCCGAAGGAAAAGGACCCGCAAAGCGCAAGTTTATTACCAAAAAGCCTGTATACAACCGTAAAGAAAAAGAACTTGAGATGGAGGAGAAACTCCTCCAAACCAAAAAGAAAATAACCCATGTCGCCAATCCTGTTCCCAAATCAATCGACATAATGGAAGTAATCTCCGTATCGGAACTGGCAAGAAAAATGAACCTGAAAGCGTCAGACCTTATATCTAAACTGATGAGCATGGGCCAGATGGTTACCATAAACCAGCAAATTGACGCCGACACCGCGACCCTTCTTGCAGCCGAATTCGGCGCTGATGTAAAAATTGTCAGCCTTTACGATGAGACAGTAATTGAAACCGCCTCTGACGAAGACGCGGTATTGCTGCCACGTCCTCCCGTAATTACTGTTATGGGACATGTCGATCACGGTAAAACCAAGCTGTTGGACGCAATCCGCAAAGCTGATGTTGTCTCCGGGGAATTCGGCGGCATTACGCAGCATATCGGCGCGTATATGGTTGAGACTCCGCACGGCAGCCTCACTTTCCTGGATACGCCCGGCCACGAAGCGTTTACGCGCATGAGAGCCAGAGGCGCTCAGATAACGGACATTGTAGTGCTTGTAGTTGCGGCGGATGACGGAGTTATGCCGCAGACAATCGAAGCCATCAATCACGCGAAGGACGCGAAAGTACCGATTATTGTCGCTGTTAATAAAATTGATAAACCTGAAGCAAATCCGGACAGGGTAAAAAGCCAGTTGTCCGATTTGGGCCTTATGCCCGAAGACTGGGGCGGGCAGACAATGTTTGTAGAGCTTTCCGCGCTGCAAAAAACCGGCATTGATAAATTAATCGACGCGATTTTACTTGAAGCGGAACTATTGGATTTAAGAGCCAATTTCCAGCGCAACGCCGAAGGAAAAATTCTTGAATCTAAAGTTGATCACGGGAGAGGCATTGTAGCGACCGTAATGGTGGAAAGGGGAACCCTCGCAATCGGAGACGCTTTTGTCGCCGGTATCTGGCCTGGCAAGGTACGCGCAATCTTTAACGATAAAGGCGATAAAATAAACAAGGCAACTCCTTCGATGCCTGTTGAAGTTCTCGGTTTTGAAGGAATACCGAATGCGGGAGATCCTCTGCAGGTAGTAGGAGATGAAAAAGTCGCGCGCGAGTTCTCCTCAAAGCGGCAGGAATTAAAGCGTTTTGAAGACGCGAAGATAATGAGAAAGGTTACCATGGATAACCTTCACGACATGATAAGCGACGGCACCATTC
>JAIRQF010000142.1 GCA_031256635.1 Treponema sp.
GGGTTTTTAAGGAATTCGACCACTTCTTCAAGCTCGTACTTGGCATCTTTCTGGCCTGCAACATCGTCAAACAGAACTTTTTTTCCTTCATCCTGATAACGTTTCGCCCGGCTTTTGCCAAACTGGAAAACCTTGTTCCCGCCTCCCGGCATATTCCTCAGCAAAAAGAAAATAAAGAAGATAAAAATCGCCCAAGGCAAAATATCCATCACCAAACGCAACGGACTCATGCGTGCCGCCGCACCAGAAATATTGACGTTTTTTTCCCTCAGCTTCGGCAGCAAATCAGGGTCGGTGTAAGGAATCCGTGTCCTGAGCTGAACCGCGCCCTGCTGAGACTGAGGCCGCAACGTGATGTCCAGCGTATTATTATCATTAATAGTGACCGACTCTATTTGGTTTTGTTCGAGGTAGTTGATAAAATCCGAATACCGTATCTCGCGCACCGAAGAAGTGTTCCCCTTGAAAAAGTACGCAATAAAAACGCCCGCCACCGCAAGGAGCAAAAAGAGCGTCAGGGGATTTGGCTTGCCCCCCGGCAAAGGAGAACGAGGCGGCGGATCCGTCCGCTTGTCATTTTGATCGTTAAACATTTACACCCCCGCAATCCTGTGTTACTTTTACCACGCAGAGCCTACCGACATCCGCTCTTTGCAATGCTGGCTTTTCGTTTCTGCCCAAAGAAAGGCCGCTGCCATCGATGAAGGCGGCAGACCCAAAGCGATCAACCGCCGTCAGAACGTGTTGCTTGCCAGCACGACAACGCCCTACGCGATCTTCTTTGGTACAAGGTCTCATGACAAGCGGCAGCACTGCGAAAAAAGAACTGCCGCCCTCTTCAAGGCCAGTTCCTTCGGCTACATCAATGACCATACCTTTAAGAGTATATAAGCCCGGCTGTTTAATCAACAGCGAAAAGCCTAATTCTGAAAAATGGCGTGCCGGAAAAGCCCCAAAAGCATTTTCCTTCAGCACTGGCGACAGCGTTACCTTCTCTGCATTTTTTTTAAGCTGCAGCAGTCCCAAGTCCACAGCAGTATTTTTGCCTTCTGAAAATTGCCGAATGTTGGCACGTTTTATAGAAGAAGACGACACAAAAGCCGAAGGCATCATCGCCAACGCCCTGTCGATGCCCTGAAACAACGCCTCTTCACGAACAATCGCAGGCTGGGCAAAAAAAATCCCGGCATCTGTTAAAGACACCGGGACTTATACCTGCTACATTAGCAGCTACCCAAGATTACCGTAAAATTTCCCAAGCAAGCGGCGTAACAGTGCCGCCTTTTAAATTAATGCTGGCAAGACTTTGTTCCGCTGGTGTTACAAACACGACCGTAAACTTGAGCAATTGCCCCTGCACGCCGCGCAGTTCTTTTTCTTTCTCCGGCGGTAAAATCGCGTAATGCGTGTTATCTTCGGCGACAATACCGGCGTAGGTAAAAGGCTCGCTGCCGAAGATTACAACGCGCCCTGTGATTGTTTCAGTATTTTCCATAGCGGTGTTCGCCTCCTTCGCTGTTGTACAAGCGGAAAAAAGCGACGCCGCCAATAGAATAAAAAATACTTTTCGCATTCCTGCTCTTCCCTTTACCTTACAATTATAAACAGTTTAGCTCCGCCTGTGGGTGGTGTAACAGTAATTGAAAGATTTCCTGTTACGCTCCTTAATTCTTCTGGCAGCAATATTCCCGCACAGTAACGAGCTATTGTGGAACCATAGTTAATTCCGTTATTATAGAAATATCTAAGCCTCCAATCAAGATAATCATCAATGTCAAAGCCCGGAATATTGTATGTGATTCCGTTTATGGTTTCAGTTGAAGAATTGGAAAAGGTCTTTAGACTTTTACCCAAAGCGGCTTCATCCGACTTGTTAAATATTAAGGCTTCAATAAATCTGGTATAGAAATCAGGTTCGGGAGTTCCTAATTCGGCAATCGCGGCTTCAATTGACGCCATACCAACGGTGTCATTAAGGATTATTGCCCTTGCGAGTTTTGCTCCGCCGTAATTACGCAACAGGTATCCGCCAAAAATGCCTACCCTATTATAGGAATCCGGATCTTGCCACCAATCTGCCAGTGACCATTTTGACAATTCGGAACTGAAATAATTATCTATCCTTTTTGGTCGGAAAAGACCGTCAGGGTTCAGGAAGGGATGAACAATCTCTTCTGTCATGGCGGAAAGCAGCTCATTATACCATGCAGACGAAGGCAAACCTTTTTCTATGTTCTTCCGTGTATAATGAATCATGTGCTGGTGTTCATGAGCCAATGTCGTGTAAGACTCTTCGTTATCAAAATGAGAATTATCAAAATAATAAGCGTTCATGTAAAACATTTCAGCTTCATTTGAATATGTCTCTACATTTGTTGGGTGAAGGTCCTTGCCATGGAAATAACCAACGTAGCCCTCTGTTTCATGAAAAATCAATATCTGTATTTTTTTATCGCCGTCCATACCGCCGTCCCCTTCAGGACCGCCGCCGTTCTCAAATCCAAAAACATTTGTTACAACAGGATATAATATGTCAAATTTAGCGGCTATCCCCTGCGCTTGGGATGTGGTAATTAAATTGCTTGGAACCCAAACATTACTATATGTACCGCTTGCCAACAAAGTTGCCGTAACCTTCTGATTACCATTGCTGAAGAATTCCCTTGTTGATGTTCCAACCACAAGACTCAACGGCGCAATACTCCGTGCTGCCTGCCGCGAAACCTGCGTCCTTTTGCCGGCTCCGGGTCCCGCGGGAAGGGCGTTAAACGCTGTGGCTTCCGGCGTGCCGCTTACAGGAATTACACTGGTTTTGCTTGGCTGCTCCTTTTGCGCGGATGAAGCGTTATTTGATATACTGCGTGACATACTCGCGGCAGAACCGCCAATGGTAACAGTATCAGAATTGCTTCCAGCCAAATCATTTGTAGGATTAACATACGCCAGATAAACATTATTCATATTCAAGCCGGTTAAATTAATAGTCCCTGCGCTTGTTACTTCTATGTACTTTTGCTGACCCCTGCCTTCATATAATGCGTTATCCCCATTGTGAATAACATGCATTCTTAATTCAGCCGTATAGGGACCTTGCCAAAAATACCATCTATCCGCTTCGGTACCGGAATCATATCTGCCAAAACTAACCGTTACATTCTTATATTCTAACCTGTGGAAAGTACGCCCGTTTTCAGTATATGTACGATGACCCCAGCATCCAAAATCAGCTGTACCTGTCCTGTTAAAAGCGCAATCAGGCTCATCTTTGTCCCCATACCCTCTGCTCAACCCC
>JAIRQF010000150.1 GCA_031256635.1 Treponema sp.
TGAATGGTTGCAGCTAATGAACCGAAACGGCTTGTTATCATTTTCGCAGTCTGATGAGTCAGTGAAATTTCAGGCACAAGGTAAATGACGGACTTTCCTTCGTTCAGCATGTGTTGAGCCGCGCGCAGAAAAACTTCCGTTTTTCCGGAGCCTGTAATGCCGTAAAGATAAAACATCGAAGGCTGTGATCCAGTCCCCGGCTTTTGATTCCCGTTCCCGATTGTTATTTCGTGTAACGCAGCGGCCTGTTCGTCTGAGATGGAAAGAGTCTCCTGCGCTTCTTCATCGCCGTAAGAAAGATCAGGGATAACTGCCTTCCTCCCCGATGGGATCATCGCGGCAAGAGCCTGCCCTGTGCTGCAAAAATAAAAGTCCGCCATCCAGCGGGCAAGTTCGATATCTTTATCACCGAATAAAAGTTCTGTATCAACTACGCGGCGTATTTTTTTTACAGATTCCGTTTTTATTCCATCGGGGGGATTTTTTCTTTCCGCGATAATATAGCCAAGACAATCCCTTCTGCCGAAAGGAACCATTGCACGCTTGCCCGCGGCAGCCTGCGCCTTATCATCAATTTGGTATGTAAATGATTGTTCCAAAGGGTTGTCAAAAACCAAATCAAAGAAAGGCCCCTCCATAATAAACAAACCTTTTAAATCCCTATTTTGGATCTGAGGAGTTTTAAATCTTCCCACGCGGGGCGCTTGTATTCTTCAGAACGCAAAAGCGCGGCGGGATGATAGGTCGCAAGGAGAGGATAAATATTATCTTCTACAATAAGCTCTGTAAATCTTCCGCGCAGTCTTCCGATAGGCTCGGTTGTTTTTAAAAGAGTTTGCGCCGAAACCCTTCCTGCGGCAAGGATAAATTGCGGTTTTAAAATTGAGATTTGCCGCTTTAAAAATTGTGAACAGGCGGCAGTTTCTTCAGGATAGGGATCACGGTTTTTGGGAGGTCTGCATTTTACTACATTTGCGATAAACGCGTTTTCACTGCGTGAAAGTCCGATAGCGGAAAGCATTTTGTCCAGTAATTGACCGGCCTTGCCTACAAATGGTCGTCCCTGTTTATCTTCATCTTCACCTGGCCCTTCGCCTATAACCATTACAACAGGCTGCATTACCCCTTCTCCCGGAACTGCGTTTATTCTTGTTTGGCATAAAGAACAATTGCCGCAAGCCTTGATTTCCTGCGCGATTATTTCGATAGAATCAGCATTGCTCTGAGTAATCTGAGGTGAGTTTTCTGTATCATCATCAAACTGGTATTCATTACAGGCACTTTTATACCCCGAGCCTAAATAATCTCCCGCGATATCAAGAAAACAGGCAATTTTTTGCTTTTCCGCTGAAGTCATGCCAATTATTATAGCATATATGTAAAAAAAAGACCGCGCGAAGCGACTCGCGCGATCTTAAGAAATTTGGGATAAAATCCCGGAATACCGGTATTTCTGTAAATGCAGATTTAATCTGTCATTTACAGCCCCCTTCCTCTACCGGTATGTACCTCAAGCTATATATCCTTAACTCCTACTTTTTTTATCTCATCAATAAACTCATCAAGGTCATTGAACTGCTTATAAACCGAGGCAAAACGGATATAAGCCACCTTGTCAAGTTTGCCCAGCCTTTCCAGAAGAAGATTTCCTATTATTGAGCTGGAAATTTCACGGCTACCCGTGCTTAAAATAGCTGTTTCGTCTTCAATTTCATTAATTAGGTTTTCAATCTGCATCTGGGAAACAGGTCTTTTTTCCAGCGCACGCACTACACCGCGTTCCAGTTTCTGACGGTCAAACGGCTCCCTTCTGCCGTCTTTTTTTACTACCATGAACTGCCTTTCATCGATCTTTTCGTAGCTTGTAAACCGGTAACCGCAATTTATACATTCCCTTCGTCTGCGCACAGCATCGCCGTTCGCAAGGGATCGCGATTCAATTACCTTGTCTTCAATTGTGCCGCAATGAGGGCATCTCATATAGCGTTCCTCTTCACAAACCCGCTACATATAGTACCCTATATATAGCGTAGCTAGCTATATAACATAGTACCGTATATATAGCGTGATTGTCAATATGGTACGCTATATTTAGTAAAATTTTAGCCGCATGCAAAACCAGGTTAATGCGAACCTTTGGTTCGATGCTGCGGCAAAGCAGTTTTTCGGGCTAACGCTCTGCAAAATTGCGGTATTTTAAAGAAGCTCTTACAAAACTGAAGTTTTGCAAGAGCTAGGTGCAATTTTTGTGACTGGGATGGCTGGACTTCCTGTTAAAGCGCCTGACCTTATTTACTTGATAATGACTGACACCATGTTGATAATATGGTATAATTTCTGTACCTGAAAGCATCCATGTACTTGGCGTCCGGAGGAATGAATGAAAATAGGATTGGATACCTTTGCCTGTGACGGCGGAAAGTCCGGCGTAGGCATGTATTTGACCCAGTTTTTAAAAAATATACCGCCTTCCGGAGAGGCTCTTTTTGAACTTTTTGGCTGGGAATATGAAAGATACGCTTACAGCGATGCGGCGTCTCAGTTTGAATTTATTCCGCAATGTTCAATTCACGGCAAAACATCAAACTCATTATGGCATATTTTTAATTATCACAAGTTTGCTTCCTTACGGCAATATAACGCGTGTTTCTTTCCGGCCGCTCACAGATGCCTTCCGTATAAATCTCCCTGTCCTTCCGTCGGTGTTGTGCATGACATGGCAGCCTATTGGGGTAAAAGAGTAAAAAAGGTTCAGCCCGGAACAGTCCTTCAGATGATTGTGCCGAATCTGCTTCGCCGCCTTGATGTTATTATTGCTGTCAGCGAGTGGGTTAAGCAGGAACTTGTGGAAAAAGCGCATGTGAAGGAAAAACATATTGTTGTAATACCGAACGGCATTGACCATTCTTCTTTTTATCCCAGGCAGAGAAACGAAGAGAGCGTGCTTTTAATTCAGCCTTTCAGTTTTAAAAGGCCGTATGTGCTCTGTGTTTCACGGATCGATCATCCGGTTAAAAACCATGTCCGGCTTATTGAAGCGTTTGGTATTTTTAAGGAAAGGACAAAATTTCCGCACAGGCTTGTTCTTGCAGGCGGTGACAGCAATAACACGTCCACCGTTAAAGAAGCCGCTGCCGCCTCCCCATGGCGCAATGATATTTTTCTGCCAGGCCACTTTCCGCCGAAGAACCTTCCCGAACTTTATGCCGGCGCTGATTTTGTCGTTTTCCCGTCAATGTACGAAGGCTTCGGTATGGGCGCTCTGGAAGCCATGGCTTGCGGAGTACCCACCCTTTGCGCCCGAGCCGCATCTCTTCCCGAAACCGCCGAACACGCCGCCCTTTATTTTGATCCGCATAATACCGAAGACATGGCGGACAGAATGGTAACCGTTAGCACAGACCGTGAAATCTACAATGAATGCCGCAGGCTGGGTCTTGAAAGAGTCAAGGCCTTTTCCTGGGAGAAATGCATCGAGCGGACATTGCAGGTTATTTATGATATTGCGGGGAAGTGATTAGCAATATTAGGTTCTGGTATATTTAAAAAATTAGTTTATATTCAATGTCTGTCCGTGATGATATGTTTTGGAAAAACCTCAATTAATTATATTATTCCTTAAAGGTATTTGTTGTAATTCCGATATTAATAATGATGTGGGAGAAATAAATAAAAGTATAGTGTTTTATAAAGCAAGATGCTTTAAAACAAAATACTTTTAGCACACCAAGTACAAAGTTTTTAAAAGTAAGCTCTCCTCTGTATTAAATTGTAAGCCCGTTGGGTATTCACAAGAAATTTTATCACGGTGTGGAAACCGCGTAATAAGAAAACATTCAGTTTTTATTACGAAAAAAGCCAAAGGAGTGAGTATATGATAATTAATCATAACTTAAGTGCAATGTTCGCCGATAGGTCCCTCAAAGTTACCCAAAACTACCTGGATAAAAACATGGAGAAGCTGTCCAGCGGACTACGTATCAACCGCGCCGGTGATGATGCTTCGGGGCTTGCTGTATCAGAAAAAATGCGCTCTCAAATTCGCGGCTTAAATCAGGCGTCGGTAAATGCCCAGAATGGCATTTCTTTCATTCAAACCACTGAAGGTTACCTGCAGGAATCCCAGGACATTCTGCAGCGTCTTCGTGAATTGTCAGTGCAGGCCGCCAACGGTATTTATACCGATGAAGACCGGATGTACATGCAGATTGAAGTTTCAGCGTTAGTTGACGAAATTGACCGGATTGCGTCTCATGCGCAATTTAACGGAATGAACATGTTAACCGGCCGTTTTGGCCGCCCAATCGGCGAAAATCTGGTTACCGCATCCATGTGGCTGCATATCGGCGCTAACATGGATCAGCGTGAGCAAATTTATATCGGCACTATGACAACGAAAGCTCTTGGTATCCGTAATGTTGGTGATGATACCTTCATTTCACTGTTAGACCCGGACAGCGCCAACCGTACCATTGGAACTCTCGACTTAGCGTTAAAGATCGTCAGTAAACAAAGATCGGATCTCGGCGCTTACCAGAACCGCCTTGAACACGCAATCCGCGGCATTGACATTGGAGCGGAAAACCTGCAAGCCTCAGAATCCCTTATACGTG
>JAIRQF010000090.1 GCA_031256635.1 Treponema sp.
GCCGGTAAAAAAAACCATGAAGATTCCGCATTCGCCGCGGAAGACAGGAAATTCGCGTTCAATGATTCTTCCGAGGTTCCTTGTATTATTGACAGCAATTTCCATTTTAAACGTTCCAGATTAAACCAGTTATTTATGCAGGCAATGAACTGCCCCCTGATATTTGTGTGCGCGGGCGCCGGATACGGAAAGACTACCGCTGTTCACGATTTTTTACTGGAATATAAGACAAAAACGGTTTGGGTTCAGCTGTCCGAGCGGGATAATGTCGGCGCGCGTTTCTGGGAAAATTTTGCGCATAGCATGACCCAGATAAATCAGCCGTTCGCGGCTTCTTTAAATAAAATCGGTTTTCCTGATACGGCGGAAAAAATTTTACAGTATCATGTTCAGCTGCGCAATCACGTTGACATGGTACAGAGAATTATCGTATTTGATGACTGCCACTACATTGAAGATAATTCTGTAATCAGGTTTGTTGAAGAGGCTATCCGCGAGCTGCCTGTAGGTATTACTGTCTTTCTCATTTCCCGTTCCACTCCGCGCCTTAATATCGCGGGCTTTATTTCCAAAGACCAGATATTTAATGTCAGCGAAGACGAACTGCGCTTTACCGACAGCGAACTTGCTCAGTATTTCCGCACTCAGGGAATTTCGCTTCAGCCTGACAGCCTGCGTACAATTATGCAGGATACGGAAGGCTGGGCGTTCGCCCTTAACTATATCGCGCGGTCATATAAAAAAGCGCCTGGTTACGAAGGATATTTACGCAACGCGATGAAAACCAATATTTTCAAATTTATGGAAACGGAAGTCTGGAATAATACGTCAGACCGCCTGAGGAATTTTCTTGTGCGCCTTTCTCTTATTGATCATCTGTCCGTTGACTTGCTCGATCTTCTTTCAGGCGAAGACAATGATATTGTTGACGAACTTGAAAAACAAAGCGCTTATGTGCGCAGAGACAGCTTTATTAACGCGTTTTTGATACATCCGCTGTTTCTTGAATTCCTGGCGACAAAACAGAATCTTCTTTCGCCTGAGCAAAAAAAGGAAACATATACAATCGCGGGAAATTGGTGTAACAGTAACGGGTTTAAAATAGACGCGCTGTCGTACTACGAAAAAATAGGAGACTACAAGGCAATTGTTTATATGTTCATAGGCTCTCCTTCTCAGATACCGTATGATATTTCCTGTTACGCCGCGGCAGTTATGGAACGTACGCCAATCGAATTTTTCGACACCGTTTCTTATCTGGCCTCTACTCATTTACGCACTATTATGTGCCAGGGACTTCTGGAAGAAGCGGAAGAACTTGCGTCGTTTTATGAAGCAAGATTCATTAATTTGCCCAAAGACGAGCTTTTCACAAGAAACACCCTGGGAAGTATTTATTATTGCTGGGCCATTTTGCGGAGGTTAATGTGCGCAAAGAACGATGTTTATGATTTTGACCTTTTATATGAAAAAATGAGCAGGGTTTATGATAAACTCATTGATCCGGGAAATTTAATTACACGCTCGCCGGGACCATGGCTGTGCCTTGTCGGCGCTTCAAGGAAGGGTGCGCCTGAAGATTTTATTAACGCGAAACTGCGAAGCTGTGAGCATTTAAAAAAATGCTATATAGGCTTTGAAAACGGAGAAGAAGATGCTGCGCGCGGAGAGCTCAGCTTTTATCAGGGCGATATGCATAACGCGGAACATTCAATCGCAAAAGGCATGAATATCGCGCGTAAAATGAAGCGTTCGGAAATAATGCACAGGGCGTTATTCTACATAGTCAGGATTGCGGTTTTACAGGGAAATTACCCGAAAGCGCGCAAGGCGATTGAAGACATTGAAGCCAGCCTTATCGATGTTAAATATTTTAATCGTTTTGTTGATTTCGATATTGCAATTTGCTGGTATTACTGTGTTCTCGGGCTGCCGGAAAAAGTTCCCGACTGGTTAAAAGAGAATTTTTCTCTTTACGCTCACGCCGGTTTTGTTGAAAATTACGCCAATCAGATGAAGGCGCGCTATTTTTACGCAACAAGGGAATATTCGCCTTTACTTTCGTATATTCAGGATATGAGAAGAAGGGAATCGTACCTGTTCGGCCGGATTGAAATGTTTGTTATAGAAGCCTGCGTTTATTACAAAATGAAAGACAGGGAAAAAGCGTGCGCTTCGCTTGAAGAGGCGTATGAAGCGGCGTCACCTAACAATATAATAATGCCTTTTATTGAACTTGGAAAAGATATGCGCACCCTTACGGCTTTTTTTCTGAAGGAACCATGCAAAATTCCGGCCTCCTGGCTTGAAGATATTAACAGAAAATCTTCGTTATACGCCAAACGCCTCGCCCATGTGATAACTGAATATAAAAAGGACAATCGCATTACGGATAATATTGTGCTGACGCCCAGGGAAAAAGATATACTTACAGATCTTTCGCACGGTCTTTCGCGTTCGGAAATAGCGTCCGGCCGCAGTCTTTCCATTAATACCGTAAAAATGCTGGTTAATAGCATTTATATGAAACTGGGAGCTGAAAATCTTGCGGACGCAATCCGGATAGCGGCTGAACGCAAAATAGTGTAGGGAATTCCTTCATTATAATACGCCCGTTTCACGTTGACTTTTGAACTTATAATGATTAAAATTTATATATAAATTAATAAAGTTGCTCCGGAACTTCAGTTTCTGAACAATTTCTGTATTAAATTCCATTTTTTTGGTTCGTTTTGGGGTGTAGAATGGCTCAAAAGCTGTCAAAGACAGGTGTCAAGTTTCCGATTGGCGCTAAACTGGTTATTATTATTTCCATTCTGCTTCTTATATCGCTTGGCGCTGTAATAGCCCTTGTTTCTTTTATCAGTACAGGGGACGTGCGGCGTACCGCTGAATACAATAACCTGACCATTAACCGTCAGGCAAGCTCGCAGACTGAAAGCTCTTTTCAATCCGTTCAGGCCGCCGTCCTTCTTTACCTGAATATGACAGACCGGCTTTCAACAGGCGGCGACGCGGAAATGGAACGTGATTTTTTCAGTTATAACAGGAGCATTGCCGCAATTGAGGTAGTATCAACGGAAGGTGTTTCGAAATATATCCCCGGTGAAACATTTATGTTTTCAAATAATATCAACGCCAATCTGGTCAGAAATTATTTTGATTCTGTTTTGCTTGTAAACATGGCGGTTTCGGGAAGAACAAATTTTTTTAACGCTTCTCCTTTTTTCCGCCTTTCTCTTATAAGCGCGATTTTTATTAGGCAGGGTATATCCGGAGTTGAAACGGTTAAAGTGCTCTTTATGCCGGATAATCTTTCCGAGTCCTTCGGGACCGGAACCAATACAAGTTTTCTTATAAACGGTTCAGGCGATCTTCTGCTTCACCCGCAAAATGAACTTGTGCTTAAGGGAGCGAACTTTTCTTCTATGTCAATTGTTTCGGATATATTGCGGGACAGGGGCGCGATAGGTAAACAGATTTCATACAACGATGAATCAGGCGATATGTTTTTCGGCGCTTATTTTCCGATTGGCGGCACGGACACGTTTGTAGTTACTACAATACCTCACACAATTGTTTTTGAGGCCGTTCAGAGAGCGACTTTACAGAATATTTTATTAACTCTTACCGTATTATTTCTGGCAGTGATGTTCATCTGGTTTTTTTCAAAAACGATCTCAAGTCCTGTCCGCACTCTTGCCGACGCCGCGCTGGAGATTGTCGGAGGAAATTTTGAACAGAACCTGACGCCGAATACCCGTGATGAGATAGGGCTGCTAACGGAAAGTTTCGGGAAAATGACAGGCGCTCTAAAAATTTTCGGGCGTTTTACAAATAAAGATATCGCCGTAAAAGCCATGAAAGGCGAGATCAAACCCGGAGGATTTTCCAGGCATGCTACAGTATTCTTTTCCGATATCAGGGATTTTACTCAAAAATGCGAAAATTTTACAACCGCGTTCGGAGAAGACGCTTCCAACCGGATTGTTTTATGGCTGAATGAATATCTTACCTATATGGTAGATTGCGTTGAAAAAACAGGCGGAGTTGTTGATAAATTTATCGGCGACGCAGTTATGGCCCACTGGGGTACCGCGTTCTCCGCCGGAAGTCCCGCGGCCGACGCGTTTAACGGAGTTAAAGCCTCCCTTATGATGCGCAACGCTTTGTATGAATTGAACAGGAAACGGCGGAAAGACGATCCGGGAAATCCGCAAATACGCATAGGCTGCGGGTTTGATACCGGAATTGTCACCGCCGGTCAGATTGGTTCCGATCAGCGCATGGAGTATACAGTTATCGGCGATTCTGTAAACCTTGCAAGCAGGACAGAGGCATTAAATAAACCTCTTGGGACAGATATTTTAATTACCGAAAGCACATGGAAACTGATAGGAGATATGTTTATAACAGAGGAAATGCCTTCTGTTACCGTAAAAGGCAAGGAAAAACCCATAAGGCTGTTCGCGGTTATCAACTTAAAAAAAGCGGCAGGACCTCAGACGCTTGCGGATGTAAGAAAACTTTTTAATATACCCGCGGTGGATATCAGTACGGTTAATGTAAATGCAGATGAAGAAAAATTTAAAATTTCGTCTTATTGATCTTGCGATCGTTATTCTCTGTATTGCCGGTTCCGCCGCTTCTGGAACGGTTTTCTGGCAGGAGTATAACCGCACGCTGAATAAATTAAATGAAGACCCTGTCGGGACAATTGTATTTAAAAGACGGACAGCGGAGCGTAAGTTCATCGATCGCATAATATGGGACAGACTCAGGGATACTTCGTCTGTATATAACGGCGATACAATCCGTACAATTGAATTATCAGAAGCTATTCTTACTTTCAGGGATGATGCAACGCGCCTTACATTAAACGCAAATACGCTGATTCAGATTTTCTACAGCGAAAAAGACGGAGCAAGGGTTGACTTTACAGGCGGACGAATGGAAGTATCGTCTCCAAGAGAAATGATTGTTACTTACGGATCTTCGCAAATCATAATTGAAGGACAGGTAAACCTTAACAAGAGCGATGAAGGATTTAATATTTCGGTACTTCGGGGCGGCGCTGTCTTTGACGGACAGGTAATACAAGCAGGAGAAATATACGCGCTTGACGCCGCGGGACACCGTGATTTTAGGCCGGTAATCGCCATGACATCATTCGGCAGTTCAGCGCGTATTATGGGCGAAACGGAAGAATCCATCCCTGTATTGTTTGCCTGGAATTCTTCAAATTTTACTCCCGAAACATATGTAACTGTCGAAATAGCGCATGACGGAGAATTTATTAATCTGATAGAGTCATATGATTCAATGGCAAACTCCGCGGTCATTCCTGTGGACAGCGGAAATTACTGGTGGCGCGCATATCCTGCCGCAAGAGGAGAACCTGTAAATCAATTGTATCCGTCGGGAACTTTGGAGGTAATTGCCTCATCCCTTGTATCTCTTGTTTCCCCTGCCGGCGCAGCTGAAATTGTCCGCTCGGAAAGCGGTGTATCATTTTCATGGACAGCCGTGCAGGGCGCCTCTTTATATAATCTGGAAATATCAGCAAATTCAAATATGAGCAATCCCGTTGTTTCCCGCATTGTAGAAGGAACGAATATTATTCTTGGCGAACTTGATATAAACGCGTGGTATTGGCGGATAACTCCTGTGCTGCCATCCTGGGTAACAGGTTCAGTTTCTCCTTCGCCGACCGGTAATTTTTCTGTTGTGCGTGAAAGAAGCGCTCTGCTTCCTCCCGAACTGGTTTATCCTTTGCCTTCAGAAAATATCTATCTTGATACGGGCGCAAATGCCTTAATCTGGACATTTGATCCGAACGCGGCATCATGGATTGTTGAAATCGCGGATAATCCGCTCTTTAACAATTCTGTGATAAGGCAGACAGTAACAAGTAATTTTTTCCCGCTGCCTGAATATGTTCTGCAGGACGGAAGAAAATGGCACTGGCAGGTTTCGGCATTGGGCGGCGCGAATCCTTCTGTCTCCGAAGGCGGAAATTTTCAGGTGTTCGCCCGTATGCCTTTTATAGAGCCTGACCCTGTTGCTGCGCCGGAACCTGAACAGCCGGAAGAGATTGAACCTCAACCTGAACAATCTCAGACTCAACCGCCTTCGGCGTTGCAACCTCTTCCTGCACAGCCTGCAGTACCGCAATCTCAGCCTTCACAACCAGTGCCGCAATCCCGGCCTCAGCAGCCGGCAATTATTCCGCAGCCTGTACAGGTACCACAGCCAGAGCCGGTACCTGTACAGCCCGAACCATTACCTGTGATTCCTGGGTCTGAACCTCAGCCTGTTCCGGAACAGCAGCCTGACGAACTGCCGCAGGATGAACATCCCTTGTTTACAGAAGAACATCCGGTTATTGTGCCTCTGACGACAGAGGAAAATATCATTGAAGGACTTATCAGGATAAGCGCGGCGGGCACCGTTTTCAACGCATTCCCGACAGACGGATATATCTTATCGCATGAGCAGATTGAAAACGCTTTATCAATTATCTTCTCATGGCAAGGGAATGCAGGCGCGTACCGCTTCGCTTTATATAAATCAACCGGAGAAGCGTTTGTTCCGCCGACCCAGACCTTGGGCTCTTCATATGAGCTGGTTAATCCCGGCATTCTCACTGATGGAGACTATGTATGGCAGGTATTTGAAAATGACAGTCAAGGAAGATGGAATGATCTGCCAAGTGCGGCGCATAGATTATTTGTAGAGCAAAGAGAGTTAAGAACATTGCCGTCAAGTAATCCGGGAGCGTTATATGGAAACCGTTAAAAAAATTTTCCCAGGTTTACTGTTGGTTTTTCTTACGGCATTGCCTCTTTACGCGCAGGATTCAGAAAGAAGCTCCAGTTATATAGTAAGAACCGAAGAAGGACTGCGGATTTTTCAAAGGATTGTATTTCCGCAAATACCGGATACCATACGTTATGAAATAGAGATTGAAAAGACAGACGAAGGCGGATCTGTTCCCATTGAACAAATTACCGCAACCGTAAACATGTTTGAAGTATCGTTAAGAGCCGGTCATTACCGGTACCGGTATGCCGCGATTAACAGGATGGGTATTATAGAGGGCAGATCGCAGTGGGTAGAATTTGAAATCTTTGAAAGTGTTCAGCCTTATATTGACAGTTCGAATTACGGATTATCCTTAAATACAGAAGATGCTAACGTGGTACTGGTTGTTTACGGATCGGATTTTTTCAAGGAGTCTGAGTTTGCCCTTATAAGAAAAAATCCCGGATTTAACTGGACAGGTATAAGTCTTAACGGCCGAGGCGATGTTATTATTCCCGATAGAGTCACAGTGGAAAATAATACCGCCGATTTGTATTTTTCGCACACATCTCTTGAGCCGGGTGTATATGAGATTTTTATCCGTAATCCGGGAGGCCTTTGGATATGTTCTGAAGAAGTCAATGTTACAGCAGGCGAAAGAATCGCACTTGATCCTGATTCTGTTCATATAACACAACTGCCTGAAGCATCCGCAAGCCGGTTAATAACGGAAGGAGGATTTCATAGAGTGCATCACAGCGATTCAAACAGGTATAACTCACTGGGCTTTTTCCTTGGTGCGTCCATGGCGGAACCTTTGATAGTCGGTTCATTTAATATCACCGTTTCAATATGGCAGAATTTATACGCGGAGTTCGGTTTTGATCTTGGTTTTAACAGCTTAAGGGAAAATGTTGACGGCTATACTTCGGCATATCCTTATATTAATGTTGGTTATTTTATGCCATTTTCGGAAAAAATCGGATTATTGTTCGGAGCAGGCGGCGGATATTTGAGAGCCAGTTATAACACCAATGACGGCAGCGACGCGTCTACCGGTATCGCGGCAAATGTTTACGCGGGTATTCATCTTGTAAATACTTTTAATATAATTTACTCGCTAAGATCTGATTTTAGTTCCATAAATCATAAATTGTCTCTTGGTTATGTATTCAGATTCGAATAAAAAATTATCATCAGAATAAAAAAAAGCCTGACGCTCCTTGAGGAAGTCAGGCTTTTTTCGCTATAAGTCTGTCAACACATTTATTAACAGACCACAGCTTTTAAATTCCGAATCTGCTTCGCATTTCTGTAGGTACTCCTCCTCCGTTTTCACGAAGGGTTCTCATCATTTCCTGATGCAGCCAGATGTTCCTTTCAGCGGATTCCTCTTCGGCAGTGCCGTTATATCTGAAATAAGAAGCAAGATCCCTGCGCGCAGCCTGCCTGTAATCAAGATCGACCGTTCTTAACAGATCGACAATTGATACGCGCCAATTAAGGTTGTAAGGTTTCGTACTTGCTGCCGCTTCAAGAATTGCTTCAAGCTGAGTCTGTGTGATAGGAGTCATGATAGAAGGAGTGACAAACGCCGGAGTAGTAACAGATGGAGTAACGGACGGAGTTACAGATGGAGTTACAGAAGGAGTAACAGAAGTTATAGGCGTGGCGGTTGTCTGACCGGCCGGCATCTTCGCCGGGTCAACTATGAAGTAAGCGCCCATTACGTTCAATTCGTTCCATCCGTAATTGTAAAAACTTACAAACAGTCTTGCTCTTGACTGCATATTAATCCAGCGCTGGTAACCTGCGAGATCAACCATCGGAATTATCAGTTTCTCGCCGTCCCAGTATCTTTCCGCGGCGGTATGTATTTCCGACTGATTCGGGAGCCAGTCCATATCCGCGTCAGATTGAATCTGAATCTGGAAATTGGGATTGACAAGCGGTGCCGCGAGCTCAAGTACAAGGTGGGTGGCCGCTTTGAATACATATACCGGAACGCCTTCCCTGTCTGCGCCCATGTTCATTGCCGAAGCTTCGTCATTGTCAATTACGCTGCCCGGTGTTCCCCATCCTTGCTGACGGATAGCAGCGCCTGCCGCGATTAGCGGAGGTATTGGCAGACGGTAAATCGTCGGGTCTGCGATTACTCTTGGCGCTGTGCCTGCGCCGGTGCGTTCAAATGTCAGTATGTCGACATCTGCGCCGTCCGGGTACAGATCATTTCTGGTGTTTACGTTCAATGCGTCGTTTACAAAGAACAACTCAATTACATACTTGCCTGCAGGCAGATAAATCTCTTTATCGGCCGATACCATCAGAGCGTTGGCCCATCCGGCTGCCGGAAGCGGACTATTGGCTGGTACGGTAAATGCCGCCAGCGTGCTTTGGTTTGTATCACGCAACAGAATCTTCTGCGCAACATTTGTTTTGTTGACGGCGCCAAGCCTTACTCTGTAGGAGCCTGCCTGCGCTACATTAAGTTCATAATGGATCCATTCGCCGATGTGTGTCTTTGTTATATGCGCTTCATTATGTCCGCGGCCTCCCTGTCCGTTTGCAGGGCCGAATACCGGCTCACTGCGCGGGCCTCCGAAGTTGCCTGCGGCGAAATCCTGTTTTGTGTGATGTGTAAAGTATTTTACTTCATTACCCAGAACATATGACCTTCCGTCTTCCATCCAGTCAACCAAATCGATCGTTGTCACGCCCTGCGCGCTGATGTTATGGACAAATATCCACGGTATCGGAATAACGCTTACCTGACTCTCGAATGCCCTGAATGCGGTATTCAGCGTGTTATAAGCCGTGTCTGTCGCGCTCTGTGTTTCCAGCCTCTTTTCATAAACTGGAATTGCCGCGTCCAGAACAGATTTCAACTGTGCTTTTGAACCGGCCGGGTATTGGCCTTCCCATTTTCCCTCTGTTGATACAGAAAGTTTATTTGAAACCTGTGTTATCAGATTTCCAAGAGATGTTTTATTTGTAGGCACCCTGAGCGCGAAGTAAGAATCATACAGGGCTACAAACATTTCATGAATCTCGTCTTCTGTACCTGTGGCTGCGAATCTCTCGGCAGCGGCAACCGCGCTTTGGAAAAGCGTCCAGCCCGGCTCCAGAATATCACCGCGCGTTATCGCTTTTGCTCCGGGAATTGCCGCCGCAAGATCTTCTTTTAAAGCCTTCTTACGCAGCGTAATGCTGTCCAGCAGTTCGTTTGTATCGGCGCGGTATGTTTCAAGAATCAGGTTGGTACCGTTGATCGTCATGATTGTATATTCGGGTACATCCGGTATTGCGGGAGTAACACTTGGGTTTCCGTGCCTGCCGGGTGTATAGGCGACCCAATCCTGCATTTCAGGATCGTAGAACTTGTCGCCTGCTGTTGAAAGCGCCATATACAATATGCCATCAGGCAGAATAACCGCGCCGGGGTTCGCTTTATTAAGATTCTGATCAAAGACTGCGGTCATTTGAAGTTTTTGGATTTCATCGTCTCTTATAAATTTGGATCTTGCGTAAATGTGGTCATGTCCGTTAAAGGCGACATCAATACCGAACTCATCCATGAAAGGACCCCAGTCCGCCTGCATCTGCTGAGCGTCTCCGTATCCTGTTCCGGCGTGATCGCCGACTCCGTATAGATCATGATGGAAAACGGCGACTTTCCATGTCGCATCAGGATGCGAAGCGATTGCCTGCCTCATGAACGCTCTGTGTGCTTCAATATCCTTTTCATTTGAGTTGACCGATATGTAAAGCGTGTTTCCGTAGCTGAAATAATAATCCCAGCCGCCGAGCTGCCGTCCCGCTTTCATTCCGTCATTTGGCCATTGATAAAGCAGCGCCAGATAACCGACATCAGTCCCTGTAGGCTCAGATGCTGAGTTAAGGTCGTTATCATGATTACCGACGATTGCCATAACCGGGAAGCTGCGCAGCTGTGGCGGTAAAACATATCCGTCAACATCCCTTAAGGTGTTGCTGTTCGTCTGATCGCCTGAACTGATAATGAATGCAGCATCAGGCGCGCTTCTTACTGCCTGCCTGACTGTATTTTCCCATAAAACAGTTGACGAGCTGACCTGCGGATCACCTAACGCGATGACTCTGTATCTGCCGTCCGGGTTTTGCGTATTGAATGTAAAGACATTGTTGCTCCATTCGCTGCCTGTACCTACGCGGTAAGCATAAGCTGAGTTAGGCTCAAGTCCTGTAACGGTGACTTTGTTGGAGTCATAAAGATTTGTAGCGGCGCTGTTAACGGCGGTGAACTGCCTTGCGTTTGCGGGCATCTGGCCGTCAACCAGGTCATAGACTTTGGCTATTTGTATTACCGCTGTTCTTGAGTAACCTCTAGGTGTGAACC
>JAIRQF010000002.1 GCA_031256635.1 Treponema sp.
AGTTCATCAATAAAAATTATACACGGGGCGCTTCGTCTTCCCTGTTCAAAAAGGTCACGAACCCGGCTGGCTCCAACGCCGACAAACATTTCAACAAAGTCCGAGCCTGACATGTGGAAAAAAGCGACTCCCGCTTCTCCTGCGACAGAGCGGGCCATCAATGTTTTTCCTGTTCCGGGCATTCCTACAAGAAGAACGCCTTTGGGTATCCGCGCGCCCATTTTTGTAAATTTCTGCGGATTCTTTAAAAACTCAACTACTTCCTCAAGTTCAAACTTCGCGTCTTTCTGCCCTGCTACATCCGCAAAACTGACTTTTTTTCCTTCATCATGATAACGCTTGGCTTTGCTTTTGCCGAATGAAAAATTCTTCATTCCGGCGCCCTGCATATTTCTGAACATTAAAATAATTATCGATATGATGAAAATCCACGGCAGCATATCAAGAAAAACACGTAAAGGGCTGACTCTTGCGGGAGAGCCGGAAATATTAATGTTTCTTTCCCTTAAACTTGCCAAAAGATTCGGATCGCTGTACGGAATGTTTGTCCTGTATTGTGACGATGATCCTTTAAGGGAAATATCCATCGTATCATTAGAAAAAATGGTAACCGATTCAACCTGATTTTCATTAACAAAACGCGTAAAATCAGAATAGGTAATATTCATAACAGGGGTGCTTTCTCCCCTGAAAAAATAAAAAATAAAAATACCGGCAATTATAAGAAAAAAAATAAGCGCGAAACCGCCTGGTTTGCGAGCACCGCGATCAGGTAAATTTTCATTAGGATTCTGCATCAATACTCCATTTATGCCGTTTATATTTGCCGGGAGCGCTGGTTTCCCTCAGTATAAACGGACAGATATTCGTAATAATGAGAATTTTATGTATTTTATGGCTTTTAATCAAGGTATATTCAGCTATATCTTTATTCCTTGATCAACTGTGATACCCCGCTCTCAAAGAACTCTTTCTGTGTGCTGGATAACAGAATTTTCCCCTTTTCACGGTTTATTCTAACAGGCCCAAGATCGGCGGCTTTTAATGCTCCGGAACAAAACTGCCGGATTACGGAACGTTTTGCGGATTTTGACACATACTTAATACCGGAAAGTATTATGTCTATACCTTGAAAAATCGCCTCTTCCCTGATTATCTCCGGCTGCACAAAGAAATTCTCCTCATCGGAAAAAATGAAAACAGAAGAATTACTTCTTTTCATTACATTACTCTGCGGTTTAGAATTAATTGTCCATACTATGTGTTTAGTTGTTTCACTTGTAATAAAATCCGTAACAAGCGATTGAGTTTCAGCCATACCGGTAATTCCTTTTTTCCACTCAGGAAAAGATTCGTTTAAAATCGGTACGAGCCGCCGGCGGATACGGTTTCGCAAAAACTTATCATCGGTATTTGTAGAATCCTCGCGCCAGGGAATATTTTTCGCGTTAAGATACCCGATAACATCAACGCGGGCTGCTGTTAGCAGTGGGCGAAGGAGGCAGCCGCGTTTTTCAGGCATTGCGCGAAGGCCGGCAGGTCCTGCTCCGCGTAAAATACGTATAAGAGCGGTCTCCAGAAGATCGTCTTTAGTGTGGGCAAGTAAAATAAAAGTTTTATGTCCGTTTTTTTTTATGTTCTTTGCTTCGCGTAAAAGAGATCTGTGCCTGAAAAAACGCGCGGCGGCTTCAATACCTATGCCTTTACTTTTGGCAAACTGTTCTATTCTCCCCGGCGGAATGTGTATAACACGGCATTCAATTTCATTGGATTTACAAAAATCCCTGACAAAATCCGCGTCGCCTCTGCTTTCCTGCGCGGAACGCAGACCATGCTCGACATGAACGCAAAATAGCGGCCTTTTATCTGATGCGCGAAGGGAAGCAAGAAGAGCCATTGAATCCGCGCCGCCTGATACGGCAATTAGCAGCGCTGATTCATCCGCGTAATTTTTAATAAAAGAGACGACTACACTCTCAAATTGATTGATGATATCCACCAAAGAATGGAGAAGTTGTACTGTTATTTTTTATCTGCCGGTTTCTTACCCGCGGCGGCAGGAGCTGAAGCCGGTTTCTTGCCTGCGGCGGCAGGAGCCGCTGCTGCTGTTGCGGCGGCAGGAGTCGCTGCGGCAGCGGTTGTTGCCGCGGCGGCATCAGTAGCAACAGCGGCGGCAGCTTCAGCTTTGGCGAATTTAACAAGGGCGATAACCTGATCGGGGTTGGAAAGGAGCCTGACGCCTTCGCCGAGAGCAATGTCCCGGACATGAAGGGATTGATTCGCTTTTAAGCCGGAAATGTCAATTTCGATTCTTTCGGGGAGGTCTTTGGGCAGACATTCGATTTCAATTTCATGAAGAGGCGTTTCAAGCATACCGCCTTCGCGCACGCCGATTGGATTCCCCTGCAAAATAAGGGAAACTTTTGCCCTTAAAGAGACGCCGCTTTCAACTTCATAAAAATCAATATGAAGAATATTACCGTCTATAATATTTCTCTGGGTATCCTTAACAAAGGCATCATAGGATTTATCTTCAACATTCACTTTAACAATGGTACTTTCAGAAATGCCCTTTGTGCCTTTTACAAATTCAACAGAATCCAGATCGATGGAAACAGCATTACCGGATCTTCCGTAAATTACGGCGGGAATTCTGCCGGTTCTTCTTAATCTGCGGGATTCCGCCGAACCGTGCTTTTGACGATTTTTTGCCTGTAATACAACCTTGTTCATATATTTAACCTCAATAATAAATTACGGGACTGACCCCTACTGGGACGACAGGATTCGAACCTGTGAATACCGGCTCCAAAGACCGGTGGCTTACCACTTGCCGACATCCCATTTTATACATTACATATGAGAATATCAAAATTTAAAGGATTTAATCAAGTGGGAAATACGTTGAACGCGGAACGATTAAGGAATCATTCCGCGTTCGTCATCAGTCATTATCGTCCGCTCCATCCGAGGTTACATCAACATCACCGGAATCATACTTTTCCAAAATGCGTTTCTGCAGTTCGGCCCGGAATTCAGGATGAATGGGATGGGCGACATCCTTATATTCACCCGCACGGGTCTTCCGGCTGGGCATAGCGATAAAAACTCCTGTCTTACCCTCAATGATCTTTATATTATGAACTACAAAGCAATCGTCAAAAGTCACTGTTACATAGGCCTTCGGCTTACCGCCGCCTGTCACCTTGCGGACCCTGATATCTGTAATTTCCATAGCTCCTCTCCTTTGAGGTCCAAATTTTTTATCTTAATACCAGCTTCTTTGGAACGCTTATCAAGTATTAAGCCCGATAATTTACATTGTACAATTGATCTGTCATGAAAGCAAGTAAAATCATTGCTTTTTTATTTGACATTTCTACATATTAACGTGTTTATAATCTGATAAAATTACGTTATTTGCTCACAAAGTAAGTTTTTGCCGCTTTGACAAAATTCCATTTTTTGTTTAATAATTCCGCCGCTTTCCGGGCGTATTCCATATCTTTAAAAATCCCAAAACAGGTTGATCCTGACCCCGAAAGATTCGCAAAATACGCCCCAATTTCTTTCAGTTGTGAAATAATCTCAAGGTAGACGGTTTTCTCGTTTTCCGGAAATACATCCAAAAAATCGTTAAAAAACAGGGAACCAGCAGTTAAGAATGACGAATTCTTCATTAGCTCGCTCCTCATTGCAAAATCATCATTTCTTACGCATAATTCCCCACACTTTTCCCTGTTTTTATCAAGGAGGCGGAAAGCGGCGGATGTATCGCTTGGAAATCCGGGATTGACAATCACAATGTATAAAAGGGGCGCATTAAAAGGTGAAATATGCTCACCGCGGCCTGAAACATACGCGCATGGAGTTTCATGTATAAAAAAAGGGACATCGCTGCCTAGTGTGAGCGCCAAATCAAGCAGATCCCGTTGGCTGCACGGGAAACATGCAATTTTATTAAGGGCAAGGAGAGCAGCCGCGGCATCGGAAGAACCTCCGCCAAGACCGCCGCCAAGCGGAATTTGTTTATCAACTTTTATTTTTAAATCCTCAGAATAGCCTGTTTTGGCCCGAAAGAGGGATAGCGCTTTATAAATAATATTATCTTTCATGGAAATAGAGCGAAAATTGTCCCCTGACATCTCAATTTTACATTCTTTATTGTTATTTCCGCGTTCAGCGAAAAAACGCAATGTATCCCCAAAATTGACAGCCAAAAAGACGCTTTCCAGGTTATGATAACCGTCCTGCCGTCTGTCAAAAATCGCCAGATGAAGGTTAACTTTAGCGGGAGCGAAAACGGTCAGTTCGTTAAAATTCTCAGACATTTTTAAAATGATAACATAAATCAAGGGAAACTGTTTCAAAACAAAATATAAACCTTTCATACGAAAGTTCCGCGGCGGTTTAAGTTAATATCTTTTTAAAAAATATTAAAAACCTGTTGACAAAATAATATATCCTCCCTTATGTTTCTAGTGAGAAGCTTTTTGTTTCTTAATTCAGTTTAGATTCAAGAAAATACCAATTTTAAGGGAGTGCATTATGATTCTGAATCTACCGCCGAACAGCAATACGGCGAATGTTTCTGGTCAGGAAGATCTGGCACTAATACAGGCAGACGAATGTGCCGCTTACGAGTCAGAGGAATTACCGGAGTTCATCTTCAGCGACGATGACATTGATGATGATGATTTTGATGACGACATCGATGACGACTACGATGATGATGAAGACGAGTTAGGTGATGACGATGACGAAGAAGATGAAGACGATGACGAAGAAGATGACAGCTACGAAGATGAAGACGATGATTATGAAGACGACGATTACGATGAAGAAGATGAAGATGACTGGGATGATGAAGAATAATTAAACATGAAATTTTAAAAAACACACGGAACCAATAAAGTTCCGTGTTTCATGGTTATTGCTTTTTTGGAATGGGAGCCCAGAGCCGCTCAAGGTCGTAAAAATCCCGCGCGGCACAAGTCATTAAATGTATGATTATCGATCCGAGATCGAGTAAGCGCCACTGGTCATCATTATTCTTGCCTGAGCTGCCGGATATATCAATTTCTTTATCACGGCAAAATGTTTTAAAATGTTTTTCAATTCCGTCCATGTGAGTTTTACTTGAGACAGTCGCAATAATAAAAAAATCTGTCCAGTTGCAAATGCCGCGAAGATCAATAACAGTTACATTTTCTCCCTTGTGATCCCGCAAAAAAAACGCAATCTCTTCAGCGGTTTTATTATTCACCTGTAACATATCTTCCATTAAAGTTCCTTCCGATAAGCAGGGTTATATCCGCCTTATATTCAATATTTAAACTCATTATGTCCTCTTCCTGTTCGTCTGTAATTTCACGGCGGATATTTGTGCAGCGGATTACTTCGGCAAAAGCGTTGACAAGGTGCTGCTCTCCCGCGCGGTGGATTATTACAGTGCTGTCATAATCGCTATTATCCGCGTTGCCGATTGAAATTACATCAAAGCCGAAACTTCTGAGCATATCCGCGGTCCTGCCTGCAAGCCCGTTAACCGCTGTTCCGTTCAATACTTCAACTGTCAGGCTGCGCTCAATTAAATGATCTTCAATATCGCGGGTAAGTGTTCCCAATGTCTGCCGCACAATCTCCTTTATTAAATTCCCGTCCCAGTGCGGAATAATCAGCATTTGTCCCGATACTTCGCGTAAATTGCCGCCGACTGACTGTATATTGATCCTGTTAGTGTCAATATTTACAAATTCATTAAAAAGATTAATTAAAGTGCTTTGATTCATTCCGGTTTTAAAAAGAGAATAATACATTTTTGCCGCGTCAGGATTTTTCAGGTTTTCATTCATCTGTATTTGACGGTTAAGAAGGCCAAGAAAAAAACGCTGTCTGCGGAACACTTCCACTTCGCTGTCTTCATGGGGAAGGCTGTAGACGGCGTAAAGGCTTGCTTTATCGCCGTCAAGAACTGTCATTCCGGAAGGAAATAAAATTATCCCGTTTTCGTCCATGTGAAACACGGATGAAGGAATAAAAATCTCCACTCCTTCAAGAAGATCAACAAGAGAAACAAGATTTTCCCTTGTAATTACAATGGAAAAATTTATATCAATCCCCAAAAGTTTTTCAATTTCATTCTCATAACTGCCGATTCTCGCAGGATCGTACACCCTGTCTATGCGATCCACACGGTTGATTCTGGAAATTAAAAGCCCGAGATCTCCTGGTATATCATAAATTGCCGCGCGTTTTGTGCCGGGATAATACATAAGCGCATATGTGCTGAGCGGCTTTTTATTATCTTCGATTACAAAAAGCGTATTGATAACGCGGTTGCCGGAAACAGCGTCTCCTACAGGATTACTGCGGAATGTCAATACAGAAAAAACAATTCCAAAGATAAGGAGAAAAACAATTAATATAAGCAGAAGAAAAGAGGAATCGCTTTTTTGAACTTTCAATATTTGCTCCTTATAATAATTTTAAAACCGCAGCCTTGAACCAATAAAAAATTTATCCAATTATTTTTGTTTAATTTTCTCCAGCAGCATCAATGTATCTTTGGAAAGATCCAGTTCCTTTGATTTTAACTTTACAATTGTTTTTTCAAGCACCGCGTACAGAATGCTGTCCAAATCGCTTTCCTTTGACCCCATAAGGCTCATTTTTCTTAATGCGGGATCAATGTTTCTTGAAATTTCGGTTTTGTCCGCAACATAAATAATTTTCGCAAGAAGCCCCATGTTTTCGCTTCCCAATGTATGAAACGCGACTGCTTCCAGCACATCTTTATTATGAATACAGAAATGCTCTCTTAGCAATACCGCGGCAGCCTTGCCGTGCAGCAGATTCGGTTTTTCATTTTCAAGCGCCGATATTTTAAAAATATTATTTTTGGATTTTAAAATTTTTAATATTTGTTTGCCGTCCAGCTGTTTTGCAAGGTCATGCGCGATTCCGGCAAGATATCCTGTCATCGGATTAAGGCCGTAGTTAAGGCATAAATCGTATGCCGCGATTGCTGTATTTCTTGAATGGAGAAATCGTTCCGTATTGAGGGCATCGCGAGCTGCGGCCTCTATCCGCTGAATCTGGACTTGTGAAAAATCATTGCTTTGTTCATGGTTATAACCGTAAAGCTGTCTGTCTTCGATAACTGCGCAGACTTCAGGCGGTACAAGGGAACGCCAGCTGCTGCCGTCTTTTATCTTCTGTCTTATATCCTGCGAAGATATGTCCATCACTTTGTTATCGATCCGGATGCAGGGGAAAGGATATTTTACAGCCGAAGAATTAATTCTGTGCGCTACGGCAATTTGCGCCAACTGAAGAATTTTATCACTTTCGCGCCATTTGGGAAAATCAGGAGCAACATCATCGCCGATAATTAAAACAGGTTTTTCCGAAGGATTATAACGGAGCAGTATATCTTCGATGGTATTAACCGTATATGAAACGCCTTCCCTCCTTACTTCACAATTATCAACAGCGTACCTTGCGTCGGCAGCTATTGCCGCGCAGAGCATATCTACCCTGTCGTTTGCGGTTACGGTAATAATATCGTCAAGTTTAAAGGGAGAACGGTATGCCGGAATAAAAACAACCCTGTCCAGTTTCAACGCGGAAAGAACATTGTCCGCAAGAAAAAGGTGGCCAAGATGGACCGGATTAAAACTGCCTCCCAAAATGCCAAGTTTCACTTTGTCCTCTCTTTCGCGGCGGTCTTAGATCCGCCGCCATTAGTATCATCCGATGCGATAACGCTGTAATTAATCAGTGAATCGTCATCTTCAAAATCAAAGCCGCCATCATCTGAAAGCGTACTGTCAAAAAGGTTCTCATCTTCGCTCAATTCATTCTGATCTTCTGTTGTATCAGTTAAACGCAGAAATGCGCTGGATAACTCCTTAATTCCGCCGCCTGAAAAAACTGAAATGCCTAAAACATCTTCGGCGGGATATTTTTCCGCAAGGCTTGACAGTCTTCCCTCCGCTGACCAGTTGTCATCTTCCAAATCGGTCTTTGTGCCGACAAGAAGTCTTTTTTTATCAGAAAGCCTCGGTGAAAAAGAGTTAAGCTCATTTAATAAAACATCGAAAGCGTCAAGATAGTTATCATCAGAGAGATCGATTAGGAACGCCAGAATTTTTGTCCGTGAAATATGCTTTAAAAACCGTATGCCAAGCCCTGCCCCATTTGAAGCTCCCCGGATAAGGCCCGGAATATCAGCAATTATAATATCTTTTTCTCCGATTGTTAAAACGCCAAGATTGGGGATTTTTGTAGTAAAAGGATAGGCGGCTATTTTCGGCCTTGCGTTTGTAAATCGATCAAGAAGGCTGGATTTGCCGGCATTGGGAAAACCTACAAGGCCGATGTCAGCCATTATCTGCAATTCAACTTTCAGCTTTGCAGTTATGCCGGGTTTTCCGCTCAATGCTTTAGTGGGAGCCTGATTCACGGACGATTTAAAATGGATATTACCCCACCCTCCGTTGCCGCCTTTGAGAAAAATAAAATCATCCTGTTTTTTTGAAAAATCGCGTATTAATTCATTTGTATCTGAGTCGCGGATTAATGATCCCGGCGGCAATGGGATAATAACATCCGCTCCGTTGTGACCGTATCTGCCGGCGTTGCCGCCGTCACGGCCGTTTTGAGCCTTAAAACTGTATTTATACCTTAAATGGGCAAGGGTACGCAGATTTCGGCGGACAGTGAAAACAACATTCCCTCCCCTGCCGCCATCCCCGCCTGAAGGGCCGCCCCTTGGAACATATTTTTCCCTCCGGAAAGCCGCGCAGCCGTTGCCGCCGCTCCCCGAGGAAACTTCGATTATTGCCTCATCAGCAAATTTTTCCATGTATAACTATACCAATATTAAAAATGTATAGTAATCCAATATAAACCGGGTAAAACGCGTCAATCTTCACTTACAACTGATGCCAGCTTGCGGCCGCGGCGCTGGTGAAAATTGACTTTTCCGTCAGCAAGAGCGAAAAGAGTATAGTCGCCGCCGCATCCAACATTTGTTCCGGGGTGAATTTTAGTTCCCCTCTGGCGGGCAATAATGGTTCCCGCTTTTACCAAAGTGCCGTCTGCCGCCTTTATTCCCAGATACTGGGGGTTTGAATCCCGTCCGTTTTTTGCGCCGCTTCCGCCGCGTTTCCGTGCCATTTTATTCCTCCGTACAATTAAAATTGGATTTTTTAATTGTAATATTACAATTTTTTGGGAACTCCTGAGCAACAGATAAAAGCCCGTTTATCAGGAATTCTCCTGCGGTGAAAAGGAATTCCTTCCCTTCCGCCGTATAATCAGCTTCAAGCCAAAATTGGCCTTTTTCAGGAGCGCCGCCGCGAATATCAATTCCATTCCGGCCGGAGAGGGTGCTGAAAGCAGTCCTTATTAAAACCGAAACGGCGGCGCAAACAATATCGTTCCCTTCTTTCCCGGCGCCTGAATGGCCTGAGGCTTTACACGCCCTTAGAACACCGCCATCATCAAGAACAGCTTCTATCCCGATCAATTAAACTCCGGAAAAAATTTTATATTCCAGCCTGATTATTCAAATCCGGCTCAGGCGGAAATATTATCAATTTTGATAATTGAATATTCCTGCCTGTGTCCCTGTTTTCTCCTGTAATCCTTTTTCGGTTTGTATTTAAAAACAATAATTTTATCGTCTTTTCCGTGTGATTCCACAACCGCAGATACCTTTGCGCCTTCGACATAAGGGCTGCCTACTGTAACAGAATCGCCTGAAACCAAAAGAACCGTTTCAATATTTACAGTTGTTCCCGGATCGGCGTCAATTTTACTTACTTTAAGTAAAGCGCCTTTCTCGGCTTTGTACTGTTTCCCTTTAAATTCAACCAGAGCGTACATTATTATCTCCAAAATTCGTCAATTAGAATTACAGTATCCTACATTCATAAAAGAGTCAAGGCTAAACGCCGACAAGAAGCCTGCCGATGTTGTAAAGTTCCTGTATTTGAGTATAAACAGGCTGGCTTTTACCTGCTTCGTTTTTATCCTTGTCCGCCAGATTAACAAAAAGCTCATTTAAAAGATCAGCGAACAGCTTCAGGTTAGAGGCGAAATTACTTGCGGCCATTTCACGCAGTATCTTGTCATTGCCGCCGGGCATATTACCCAGCCTGTTTCTGAGGGTGGGAATCATGTTGTTCCTTGCAATTTCAACAAATCTGGCGCAGGCGGCAATCTGACGGTAGAGTTCATCAAGATGAAATCCCTGATAACGGTAAATTTCAATTTTTTCAGTAAGAGCTTCTATAAGATCCCATGTGCTTTTATCAATATTGAGCTGTAATAAAATGGGGCGTAAAAAACGATTGGATATATTTGTCCGGTAATGCTCGCCAATTTGCTCAATGAGCCTGATGATTTGAGCATCCTTAATCCGATCCAAATACTCCTCCCCAGGGGAATCATCGCGGTAAACCTGCGATTCAAACCGCGCCGGAGATTCCGAATTTATGTTATCATTCAGATAATAGATTGACAAGCGTATAGGGGCAAAATACACTTACATCATGCGGCGGGAAAAAGCACAGCAAAGCATAAATATTTTAATTTTGTTTTTGATAATGACATTTATCTCCTGTGACGATATAAAAACCGTTCAAATATGGACAGATCATCCGGAATTTGCGCTTTACGGCGAATATTATAACACAATGCAAAACCGGTATAAGGTCAGCGTCCGTTACATGGAATTTCCAATCGCGGAATTAAACAGAAATAACAGCCCTGATATAATTATCGCAAGCCGGATGAAAAATTCTTCAACTCAATCTAATTTTAAATCACTGAATAATATTTTTGGATCAAAAAAAATTTCCAGAAACATCTTTAATCAGCGTCTTCTTGCAGACGGCAGAATAGACCGCAATCATTATCTGCTGCCAGTATCGTATAACATTCCGGCTTTAATTTTTTCAAAGGATCGTGAACAGGAAATCTCAAACCAGTTTACCATTGATTTCAGCGAGATAAAGGAATCAAGTTTAAAATTTAATACGGACAGCCGCGGTTCATATACGCGGATGGGTTTTTCTCCGTTATGGAACAACAAATTTTTACTGACCGCCGCATTCTTGCTGGGAGCATCCTTCACTGAAGGTGAACCGCTTGCGTGGGATTCAAATGCCCTCGATCAGTCCATGCTCTTTATCAGTAACTGGACCAAAGAAATAAATACATCAAGCCAGATGGAAGAAGATTTTACCTTTAAATATTTCTATGAATCGCCTGAAAGGCTTATTCAGTCAGGGAGAATTTTATTCTCATACATGGAAAGCAGCGAGCTGTTCCTGTTGGGTGACGATACGGCGGATACGCTTGACTTCCGCTGGATAATGGAAAAGGAGCAAATTCCCATTACAGAAGATACCGTTTACCTTGGCATTCCGAAATGGTCAAAATCGCAAGATGCGGCAAGAGCTTTTATCATGTGGTTTTTCAAGTTTGAAAACCAGCGGCTCCTTTTGGAATACTCAAGACTCAACAGAATAGATGAAAAAATTTTCGGTATCAACGGAGGTTTTTCGTCGCTGAACCCGGTAACTGAGCAGATTTATCCGCTTTTTTATCCTGAACTTCTGGGCCGGATGCCTCCTTCGGAATATTTTGTGCTGCCAAATACGCTGCCTGCCAATTGGACCTTACTTAAGGAACGTGTGGTGCTTCCCTATTTAAATGACCGCGCGCGAAGCTCTGAAGAAATCTATTCCCTTGAAAGGCGGCTTGCAGACTGGATAAGGCTGAACAGGTAATATTATGCAGGTTAGATCAATCTCTGAGAGCGAGAAAGATATTTTTAACAGCGTTGTTACCCATCCGCTTCAATCATATGACTGGGGTGAATTTAAAAAAGCGACAGGACAAAAAATCGAACGTATCGGAATATTTGATAATGAAAAACTTGTAAACGCTTTTCAGGTTTCATTTCATAAAATACCCGTCATTGGCCGTACCGCCGGTTATATTCCAAAAGGATGCATGCCTGACGCAGATCAGTTAACCGCTTTAAAGGAGGCGGCACGCAAAAATAAAGCTGTCTTTATTAAACTTGAACCTGATATTGCCGCCGCGGCAGAAATTTCAGAAAATATATTAAAATCTAAAAAAGATTTCTTACTGCAAAACAAAGCGGTAAACGGAAAAAATCTTTTTACAAAATTTAATTTTCACCTTGATTTAACTCCCGGAATAGATGATATATTTAGTAATTTAAAAAGCAAAACCCGCTACAATGTCCGCCTTGCGATGAAGAAGGGCGTACAGGTAGTTGAAGACACATCAGAGAAAGGCATGGAAACCTATATCCGTCTTATGCAGGAAACAACTTCACGCCAGAAATTCTTTTCCCATACTCCGCAATATTACCGCACAATGTGGGAAACAATCGGACGCAAAGAAAACAGTATGATGCATATTTTCCACGCCATGTATAACGATCAGTCTCTTACTTCCTGGATAATTTTTCTTTTTAACGGCAAGCTATATTATCCTTACGGAGCTTCAAGCGATGCCTTCAGGGAAGTGATGGCTTCCAATTTAATGATGTGGGACATGATAAAATACGGACATGAAAACAAATGCGTCTGTTTTGATCTGTGGGGCTCTTTGGGAAAAAATCCCGATATAAAAGATCCATGGTACGGTTTTCATCATTTTAAGGAAGGCTATAATCCGGCGCTGATGGAAAACATCGGTACATACGATCTTGTCTACAATAAGTTTCTTTATAAATCTTTTAACGCCGCGGATAAACTCAGGTGGTTTTTATTACGAACTTTTCACAGATAAGTTAAATTATTTTTTCATTATCCGATATTCATAATAGGAGTGAATTTTATGAATACCGGAGCCATACCGCATCAGGCTTTCCCGAGCATGGGTTACGCGATCAGCGCCTCAGCCATGGGAGGAAGAGCGTCTCTTCCTGTTGCGCCTGGTATGTTAATTTATTCGCACTTTAAACATGTTTCGGGCACTCCCGCGCCTGAAGGCACCACAGGCGTTAATATCTCCAAGTTAAAAATTCTGGATACTTTGATTGAACAGCTCTCGAGAATAAAAAACCAGGCTTCCACAGGAAGCGCAGAGTTTGGCAATCCGGAAGGCAACGATGAAGCAAGAATTAACGCACTGATTGAACAATATCAAAAACAATTAAAAACAGCCTACTCTGTAAGCGTTTATACCCCGGCAGCGCCCGCCGCAGGGGTATTATTCAATATCGCCGCATAAATACTCTTATTCCATAAACGCGTAAATGCGGAAATTTCCGGATGAAAAACAGGTTAATTTGAATATATAAGTTGTGTTAGCGTTAACATTGTTAATTCTTATCCTTGCGTTTAGATCCTCATTGTCATCATTGCGATCAATGAGCTCATAAGCGTTATTGTAAACTTCAAGAACCGTATCAGTGCTGCCGGAAGTCTCAACTACAAGAGTGCCGCTTCTGGCTGTCCTGACGCTGTACCAAATTTCACCTTCATAATCTATATACCCGTTTAAAAATGATCCGACAGCCAGTGGCGTCGGAGCCGGAAACGCCTGATAATTCGAAAGTATACGGAAAGAGCCTGTTGTATCTGAACTATAACCTCTTAACAAGAATAAATAAGTTCTTCCTGCCACTGCCTGAATCCTTATCCTGGCATTTCCGCCGCCTGCGCTGTCATCATCAGACGTTATAAAATTATAACTTTCATCAAAAACCTCAAGGTATGTATCTGTGTTACCGGAAGTTTCAACTGTAATAAAACCGCTCTGCGTGGCGCGGACGCTGTACCAATATTCGCCGCCTGAGGTAATGTTTCCGTTCAGGAATGATCCTACATTAAGGGAAGCGGCAGGCGGATAACCCTGGGAAGCGGCGGATATACGAAATGCGCCGCTTGTATTTTCATAACCTCTTAAAACAAAAATATAATTATTACCGGCTGAAACCCGTAATCTTATCCTTGCATTCGGATATCCGGCGCCGTCGTCATCTTCCGCCAGCCAGAAGAAATTTCCATCGTAAGCCGTCAGGTATGTGTCTGTATCGCCTGATGTCTCGACCACAAGATATCCGTTCTGGGTGGCGCGGACGCTGTACCAATATTCGCCGCTCGGCGTAATATTTCCGCTGACAGGACTTCCAATACGCAGCTCTGTTATTGTTTTTGAATCAGCGAAAATCCTGAAAGAGCCGGTGACGCTGTCAGAATAACCTCTTAATTTAAAAAGATAATTTGTATTAGCCTGGGCCAATATGTTAAGCTTCGCGTTTAGGTCATCCCCATCATCATTTTCAGTAATCAAATTCCTTTGCGCGTCATATACTTCAAGATATGTATCAATATTACTTTCGGTAAATACCGTTAAAATACAAGCCTGGGTTGTTCTTACGCTGTACCAGATTTCCTGTCCGGAAGATAAATTTCCGGAAAGAAATGCACCAATGCGCAGTTCCTGCGAGGTTTGAGCAAAAACGCCGCCGGCAGCGAAAAACATTAAAATTACAATCAGACAGAAAAATTTTCTCATTTTATTCTCCTTATTATTGTTAAGAGTTTCCAAACAACTCAATTATTGTAAACGTGCGGAAATTGTATAAGGCCCCAGTTCATACACTCCAAGCTCTATGTAATATGTTTTTCCTGATGTAACCTGATGTACAATTCTGTCATTGGGAAATTCGGCCCCATCATCATCGTAATCCAGAAATTCCAGATTTTCATCGTATAAACACAGATATGTGTCCGTACTGCCTGACGTTTCAATTGTAAGCGAGCCGTTTCGGGGCGCTGTAAAAATAAAATATTTATAATCCCAGTCAGTAATATTTCCGCTGTGAGAGCCTCCCGCATTCAATTGTGTTAAAGCAAAGTAGGATGCGGATATTTTGTAAGGGCCGCTTATGCTTTCATCATAACCTGTAAGCCGAAAAAAATAGTTATTGCCATGCTTTACTGACAAAATAAGACTGGCATTGTATTCATTGGGCCCGTCATCATTTTCAGAAATAAAATTCCCTCCGGCATCATAAGCTTCAAGGAAAGTATCGGTATCACCAGTGGTTTGCACAACCAAAAGACCGTCTTGCGCCGCCGCTACGCCGTACCAAATTTCCTGACCGGCGGCTATATTACCGGATAAAGATGAACCGATACGCAATTCCTGCGCGTTTTGCGCGAAAACGCTCCCGCAAAGAATTAGCATCAAACCTGTTATAAAACAAAAAATCTTAATTTTCAAAACAAACTCCTATTAAACAATATGGATAATATATCGCAAAAAAAAATATATTTCAATGCAGAACATAACATGTTGTTCTAAAATATAGTTAAATTTAAATTATATGTCAGTAATTCACCAATATGGCATATGCGGAAAGCCTTGGTGTGCTAGAATGGCAGAAATTTATACATGGCATTAGTAACGAGTCCGCTGCTTCGTTTAGGCTGCAAAACTAAATTCTTAATAAAATAATTTATTATACATTGTGATAATTAGCGGACTTGGAAACATAATCATCGTCAAAACTGCCATAGGCGCAACCAAGGCTTTCCGCATATACCATATTGGTGACTTGTTTACAAGATTTTAATTACGCTATTGAATAGTATCTGTTATTAATATCATTAGATTTAATCGCCAATATGGCGGATATATTAAAATATATTTTACAAATGGCCTGCATCGAGGATAATTATATCCACTCTGCGATTATTGGCGCGGCCTTCGGGGGTGTCGTTAGTTGAAACAGGGGCTGTGGCGGCAAAGCCCGCGATTTGGAAATTATTTTCATTTAGACCAAGGGCTGATAAATAGCGCAGAACAGCCCTTGAGCGTTCTACGGAAAGCTGCCAGTTGTCTTCCCACGGGCCTGCGGGATCGACATCAACAGCATCGGTATGGCCTTCTATTCTGAATTTTCTGCCAGCCAGTTCGGTTGAATTAAGATATGTGCCAATCCGCAGAAGTATGTCTCTTGTTTCTTCAATATTGATGCGCGCGCTTGCGGAATTAAAAAAAGCGTCCCCCGCAAGGGTTATAACAAGGCCCCTTTCATCATGGGTAATTTTTATAATATTGGAACGCATTTCCGGAGAAAAAAGAGAGACGGCCCTTCGCATGGCGTCTCCCATTACCCTGCCCGGCGTCGCAGAAGGCAAGGATGAAACAGTATGTCCTAAATCCGCGGCGCGGCCGACAGAAACAGTAACGCCTCCTGGCGACGAACCAATGCTTGCCTGTCTCATGGATTCGGTAATCGCGTCCAGCTGGGCCTGGGTAATATCATCAGGATTAAACAGAATGATGAAGAAGCACAGACATAATGTGATCATGTCTGAATATGTGGTCATCCAGTCAGGCGGTTTTAGCTCTTCCTGTTTTTTTTGTTTCTTCGCCATGATTACCCTTTATACAGTGTAGTATAAATCCGCGCGGCTAAATCGAAAATGAAAACCTGTTTCATTTTAATCCTTAAGCAGTTCCTTTGCCAATGTATTAGCCAGAGCCGGCTCAAGATACGCCAACAATTTCATCGCAAGGATGCGGGTATTGTCGCCTGCTTGAATCGACAGGACTCCTTCTATAGTCATTTCCTTAATGGCTGCCTCGGAAGCGCTCTGGCCTTTTAATTTTGTCGCCCAGGGCATAACTGTAGCGTTTGCGATCAGTGATCCGTAAAGGGTGGTGATAAGAGCCATCGCCATGTTGGGGCCGATTGAAGATTTATCATCAAGGTTTGATAACATGTTTACAAGACCGATAACCGTTCCCATCATCCCGAAGGCGGGAGCGCCTGCTGCCCATGTTACAAGGAACGCCTGGCTGATAGAATGGCGCGCCTGCATCTGCGTTACTTCAAGTTCCATAAGATCGCGGATAATGGCGGCGTCGGTACCGTCAACAACAAGACGCAGTCCCTTTTTCATGAACTCATCTTCAAGGTCTTCAAGCTCGTCTTCAAGAGCCAGGAGGCCTTCGCAGCGCGCTTTCTCCGAGAAGGCTACAAGTTTTTGCACAATCGCCGATTCATTAAATGCCGGTACGCTGAATGTGCGCTTTATTGCGCCGAAAACGCCAAGACCGGTAGACCATTTGTAGGCGACCATAACGGCAAAATAGGAGCCAAGTACTACAAGAGCGAAAGAGGGAAGATTTAAAAGACGGGTTAAACCTATTATGCCTCCCGCTGTAGAGATACAAGTAAAAATAACCATGCCGAAAGCGCCGACTAAACCAACAATTGATGCTAGATCCATACTTTCACTCCTGTACCACAGCCGGAACCAGTCGGTTGCGGTAGGCTATAATTTTTTCCAGCACATCATCAACTTCATCCAAGACAACATGCACTTTACCGGAAAGCATCACAAGGGCGGTATCGGGGCGCACCTCTATAAATTCAATCTGATGCGGATTTATATAGTACTCTTTCCCGTCAAGCCTTGTAACTTTTATCATAATATATTACTAGCGTTTCAGCGTCAGTAATTCCTGAAGCAGCTGATCCGCAGTTTGTATTGTACGCGAGTTAGCCTGGAAACCGCGCTGGGTTACGATCATGTCTACAAACTGATCGGCCATGTCAACATTGGACATTTCCAATGCGCCTGGAATTATCTTGCCTTTTCCCGCAACTCCAGAAGGACCGATATTCGCAAGTCCTGAGTTATTGGAAACCCTGAACGCGTTATCTCCTACTTTTTCAAGGCCGCCCTGGTTTGTAAAACTTGCCATCGCTACCTGGCCCAGCAATCTTGTCGTGCCGTTTGTATAAACACCGGTAATATTTCCCGATTGATCAAATTTAAAAGTTTCAAGATAACCCATGGTGCGTCCATTCTGCTCAACCGCTTTGCTTGAACTTTCTTCGGCGTACTGTGTGATTGAGTTGGTGAATCCGCCGACCTGCCCAAGATTAAGAATAAACTCCTGCCTTACCTGGGTGCCGTCTTCATTGTCAGTGGTATTCGGCACATCGAAGGCGACATTCATCTGAACAGTGCCTGAAGCGCCTGATATGTTACCGTCTCCGTCTTCGGCGGAAAGCAAAGTCCCGTTATTCGAAAACGTTACCGTAAAAGTATTTGGCCCGTCCGCGGCCGGCGCTGCATCGCCGAAACCGATAGTCGCGTTGGTCGGAACATCTGCCTGCGGGTTTACAGCGACTATCGCGTTCCATGTATTCGCTGTTCCCGGCACCTTTTGAAACTGAACCTGTAAATCGTGCGCTTCACCGAAAGAGTCATATACTTTAATCGTTGTTGACCATGTGGCGCGCCTTATTTCATCCTCTGTCGGATTTTCCGTTAATTCAGGAAGGCGCTTGTCAAGATTACATGCAAAGTTGACAATCGTAGTCGCGCTTGCAGGGTCTTTTCCGCCGACAGGAATATTAATCTGTCCTACGGGAGCTGAAACGTCCAGAAATACGGAACCTCCGATTTCCTGCGCCATCCATCCCTGCACCTTCATTCCGTTCGCGGGATTTACCAAAACGCCTTCTGCGTCAACCGAGAAAGCGCCGTTTCTTGTATAAAGCTGAGTGCCTGCATCGTCAAGAATGAAAAAACCGTTACCGTCAATTGCGAGGTCTGTCTGAACGCCTGTCGTCTGCAAACTTCCCTGATTGTGAATTGTGTCAATTGAGGCGACCGACATTCCAAGACCGACTTCTTTCGGGTTTACGCCTCCGAGCGATTCTGTAGGACGAGCCGCGCCCTGCAGCTGCTGATAGAGAATGTCCTGAAAATTGACTCTTCCCCGTTTAAAACCGTATGTATTGATATTGGCAATATTGTTACCAATAACGTCCATTCTAGTCTGATGATTCTGAAGTCCGGATACTCCGGCAAACAATGATCGCATCATATATTTATTCCTCCTATTCGTTCGCAAAAACCTTGACCACGTTCTCCCAGCCGTAGAAATCTCCGTTTACCAAAATCTGCGGTACTCCTCCCCTTGTAATCGCCTGTACCGTCCCTTGAATAACTTTATCGCCTTCAAGTATTTCAACATTTTTTCCAAGTGATCCTGACGCCTCGTTCCCCATTAACATTGACGTAAGTTTATTAAAATCACCTGCCATCGCCGTCATTTGTTCCAGCGTGGAAAACTGCGCCATCTGGGCGATGAACTGTTTGTCATCCATCGGCGCGGTAGGGTCCTGATACGAAAGCTGGGTGATAAGCAGTTTCAAAAAATCATCCTTGCCCAGTTCCTGCTGAGGCTGCCGTGTCGGATTCAAACTCATGTTGTAATCGCGGACAAATTTGTCAAGTTCGTTTACTTCATTCGAACTCATCATCGGCTTTGATAAAATATCCATACATTCTCCCGGGCATTAATGCCCATTTTTTTACCCGAAATGGATCAGGCAAGCATATTTACTGAGCTTGTATTTCGTCCAAAAAAGACATCAACAATGGACGATGTTTCCTGCTCATACGAATCTTCATAACTTGAAGCTGCCGTCTTTGAAATATGGGAAGGCGCTTCAAATTCCCTGTTATCGTCCGCCGCAAATGACAAATCAAGATTTGCTTCCGCGAATCCCTGTTCCCTGAAAGCCTGTTCCAAAGCCGCTATTTCCTTTCGGAAAGCGTTCATGGCTTCCTTGCTTTCAACTTCGATGAAACCAGTAATCTTGTTTTCGGCCATTTCAAGATGTATCTTTACATTCCCAAGAGTTTCAGGGTGAAGAGCAAGTTTAATAATACCCTCTCCTCCGTTACGGAGAATCATTGAAGCATGGCGGACAATATCGCCGTTAAAGTTCTGATGCAGCTCGCGCGCAAGCATGTTTTCAAGCGCCGCCGGAGCTTTTATATCCCATGCGCTTTGAGCCTGTGAATTTGCGGGCATGCGCAAATCAAGGGTTATTTCCTGGACAGGATTGCGGCCTGCGGCAGTTTCAGCTAACGCAGGGGCTGGCTGTGAATTATTTGTGACATTCGCCGCCGTACGAAGATCGCGCACTTCAAAGGAAACTTTATCCTTTCGCGCTCCCCTGCGGTATTCGTCCAGTTTTGATGATACAGGGTTTTCATTTTGCTTGTTAAAAGAAGCGTTATTATCTTCGCCTGCCTTGTCTTTGGCGGAAACCATTTCAGCTTTACCGAACATATCAGATTTTTCGCTAACGGAAGACTGGCTTTCTTTTGCGATATTAACCTTCTTGTCCGCTTCGTCTGCTTTTTGCTTTGCCGCCAAATCAGATGCGGTTTGCAAACCGGATACAGTATCTGTCTGTGTTTTGGCGGAAATAAAAGATGTATCTTTTGATATATCTTTTACAGAAGAATTTTCTGTTTGCGGAATTTCCCTGGCTAAAAGATCATTTGATAACGATTCAATATTAGACGACGCCAGTTCAGCGAGATCATTTACAGTTTGTTCGCCAAGTTCCTGAATGAACTCGTCCACAAGCTGAAAAATTTCGGCGTCTTCATTTGCGTCGTCAAAGCTGAGGGAACTGCCGAACAAATGATCCGCGCTCAGAATATTCTGATGCTTGCTTTCAAGCGCGGCATCAATCGGATCGATTTCCGTCTGCAGGGCAGTTTCAATGCCTGATTTTAAAACGGCGTTTTTCTCAATTTCATTTTTGAAAACATCGATCCTGTTTTCATCTTTTGTTTCTTCGGCGTCAAGTCCTGATTCCTGCGCATCCTGAACATCCTGTAATAAACCGGCAAGAAGCAGCGCAAAATCCGATTGCTCTTCCTCTTCCTCTTTTTCAATTACAGGCGGCGGTTGAATTTCTACAGGGATGTCTGTATAGGCGGTAATTGCTATCACTAACCGGCCTCCTTTAAAGAAGTTTACCTGTACATTTTTATTTAATGTTCAGGCTCCCGGAAGGAAGCTGCCATGCGCCTGAGGTTATAAACTCGAAGGTCTGCCTGCCATTTTTCTTTGCAGTTCTGCGGCTCTTTCAGGATCCATCAGGGAGAACCAGAAAGATACAATAGATGCCGTTCCAGCAGCCTGGGCAATTTCCTCAGTCTTCCGGATTACGTCGATAGCGTCCTGATCATCCAGCGCGGCAATAATGTTTACCGCGCTTTGCGGCGGCATGCCTGTCAGATACCGGGCGTTTTGCTCGACATTCCTGTCTTTATTTTCGGCATCTAAAGCCTGAGCTCTTAGGAAATTTTCCCGCTCATCCAGTGCATTTTGCCGCTCTTCAAGTTCCTGCGCCATTTGCGCAATTTCCCCGTAGCGTATTTCCAAATCCCTCTGCTGAGTGTCTATTTCCATATTTCGCAGTGAAAGAGCCTCAAGCCGTATTGCCAGCCGCTCAGCGTCAAGATTAATAACATCATCATCCCCAATAGCGGTCTGCGTTCTGACTTCTCCGGGAATAAACGGAATGAATCTGAGAACCGGGGCGAGTACATTTTTAGCATCGATAATATTAAGAAAATCGAACCATACAATGCCGCCCACCGCTAAAATTATGATGAGCAGCAAAAGAACAATAGTTCTTCCAGCCATTTTTTTGATCTCCCAAATCAATAACAATTATACTATAAATTTCGGTATTATGGGAAGGATTCTTGACCGGAAAACGTTAATTCATCGCTTCTTCCCTGTCAACAAGCGTTATCTGCAATGTGCTTGTGCGTCCGCCGCGGAATATTTCGACGGTTGCCGTATCTCCCGGCTTAGTGGCCTCCAGAGCCGCGTAATAGTCGGCAAGGGTATTTGTTTTAATTCCGTTAACGGAAATTATAATGTCTCCTCCAAGATAGATAACGCTGCGGCCGTACTGTACAGGTTCTGTTCCCTGACGCAGTCCTGCTCTTTCTGCAAGGCCGCCCCTTGTCGTGCGGGAAACAAGAAGGCCTGATTCAATAGGTAGTCTGGCGTAACGGACAAGACTTGAGAAAAGCTGAACGACAGTAGCGTCAATCCAGCCGCGGCGGACTCTGCCGAATTGTATAAGTTCATTTACAACGCGTTTGGCGGTATTTACAGGAACGGCGAAACCAATGCCTACAGAGCCGCCTGATGTGGAATAAATCATTGTGTTGATTCCTATCATTCTGCCCTGGGTATCAAGAAGCGGGCCGCCTGAATTACCGGGGTTAATCGAAGCGTCAGTTTGAATCATGTCGCGGATAATTCTGTTTCTGGATGTTTGAATGGGCCGCCCCAAGCCGGAAACAATTCCCACCGTTAAGGTGCGCTCAAGCGCGAATGGATTGCCAATTGCCAGAACCTTCTGCCCTACCTTTAAATTGGAAGAATCGCCGTAAGGAATAGTAATTAATTCCATCCCGTTCGGCGGATTGAATTTTAAAACAGCAAGATCGTTCTCCGAATCAACGCCGATAATTTCACCTTCAAACTGGGAGCCGTCGGCAAGGTTGATAAATACCCTGTGCGCGTTTTCAATAACGTGGTTATTTGTAAGAACATAGCCTCTGGTATCAATTATTGAACCTGAACCGGAACTGCCTTCCTGTGGAACAGGTTCCAAAAACCAGTTGATTGCCATTATCTCTGTCGTGATGTTTACAACAGCGGCGTTCAACCGCTCATAAATTGAAATATTAACCCGTTCATCTTCGGAATATCCGATTAGATCAGCTGTACTCAGTGCTTTATATTCGGATTGCTGTAAAACAAATTCTTTTATTTGATTTTCACCTGCTGAAAGGGAAACAGGCTCAATATTTGTTTTTTGCCCAATTGGTTGTAAAAGGCCAAAACCAATTGCAAGCAGCAGGACAAAACACGCGCTGATTAATGAAAAAAATAGAACCTGACCGCGGCTGTATAACTTCATGACTCTATTATATCAAAAAAAAACCGATAATAAAAGCGAATATGTCAAGAATTCCTGTTATTTTTGTTATTTTAATAAATGTTTTTAACATTTACGCTCTTGATTTACCTGTATCGCGAATTTCCGATGATTCCCTATTAAGGACAAGCTTAAAAGACGCGTGGATGATTGAAGCCCCGAACAGGGTGCTTTCGCAGAGGCCGCGTATTGAATTGCTGGAGTCGGGGGAAATGGTGCAGGTCAGCGTTCAGGAAGGAAGGGATGTGTTCAGGGTTATACTCGCGCGGGAATTAATCAGGGGTAATATCAGCACTGATACAAGAGCCGCCGTATCCCGCAGGGGAACAGGTACTTTTCCGGGATGGGC
>JAIRQF010000073.1 GCA_031256635.1 Treponema sp.
CGTCTTCCATACGAAAAATTGGCGATACCAATTATTTTGTTTATTCTTCTTTTGTACTGAACGAACTCTGTTACGCGACAAGCAAAAATCCTGTAAAGGATTTTAAATACGGAGGAGTAATTGTAAGCAACGCCGATGTCGGAATAGATTCATACAAACCTGCCTTAAAAATGATGTTCCATGGAAATAATAACCACGGAGGCATCGCGGAAATTAAAGGCAAATGGTATGTCTTTTACCACAGGCACACTAACGGAAACGAGTTTAGCAGGCAGGCATGTCTTGAACCTATAAATATTAAAAAAGACGGCTCAATCGCGCAGGTTGAGATGACTTCCTGCGGCCCTAACGGCGCTCCCCTTCCCGGAAAGGGCGAGTATCCTGCGTACATTGCGTGTAACATTTTTTCCGTAGATGAAAAGGAAGCTCCGCCCAAAGCATACTGGCCGAACAGAAACCCGGAAATGCCGTTTATCACGCAGGACGGCGGAGATGTTACGCCAAATGACAATGCTTGCTGTGAAGTTTCCGGTAATGAAAGCCGCGCTTTTATTACAAATATCCTTGATAACTGCGGAGCGGGTTTTAAATATTTTGACTGTAAAGGCGTTACAACTGTAAAAGTAAAAACACGCGGTTATTGCAGGGGTGCGTTCGAAGTTAAAACAAAATGGGACGGAGAGCCTGCCGGGAAAATCGACATTGTATCGAGTAACATCTGGAAAGAATATTCTTCCGAAATAAAAATACCTGACGGTATACAGGCGATCTATTTTATTTATAAAGGCACAGGCATTGCTACATTGGGTTCTTTTACTCTTGCCTGATTATTGTATACTCCTTCTTATATCATCCGCCGTTCTTTGCGCAGTATTCAAGACTGTTTGCGCCTGAGTTTCGGCTTCACGTTCAAGCTGTCCGGCTCTTGTTTCGCCTTCACGCCGCGCCGTGTCAGCAGCTTCCTGGGCCAATCTCTGCGCCGCGATTCTCGCGATTGGGTTTGAAATATTTGCGGCTTCACTTATCAGCTTGTCTGCCGCCGCGTTCGCTTCGCTTCGCAGCCTGTCAGCCGCCTGTTTTGCGGTATTGCGGATACTATCCGCCTGTCTTTGAGCTTCCGACATCACCTGATCAATGTGCTGGTTTATTTCATCAATTGCCTGAGTCCTTACCTCTTCTACCCTCTCTTCTACCCTGTGAACGACATCTTCAACCGCCTGAGTTACCCGCTCTACAACCTGTGTTACCGCCTCCGTCACCTGCTCTCTTATCGCGCCTACGATTGAACCTGCCATGTCTGTCATTGTTAAGCTGATATCAGGATCTCTTGCATCGCCTGTTATCTGCCCTGTAATCCTTATTTCATTAATTCTTGAACCTCCGGGTATTCTGTTTAAAATGCCTGTAGCTTCGGAGCCGATAATTGAAATCGGTACAGAAGCATCTACCCTGTAATCCATTGTTCTGTCAAGGCCCTGGCTGCCTTTTAACTCAACTCTTGCCGGCTGAATATTCATCACTATCGGATCATTTATCCACAATCTGCCGTCTTTTATTTCGTATCCGATATTTACATTACCGAGTGCAGGATTTCGCCAGTTTTCATTTTTAATTAAATCCGCGATGGTACCAAAAAGTTTATTATTGCGTAATTGCAAAGACTGTGTTTGCAGCCTTCCTCTTGAATTTATTGTGTTTAAAACAGGCGAAAGATGTTCATCGAATACGCTGCGAAAAGTCATTGCCGCCGATACCCTGCCTGCATAATTGCGCGGATTCGGCAGCAGTCTTTCAAGCACCGCGAATGAAAGGAGCGCGGATGTTATGTCAAACTGCCTGATATCCATGTTAAAGTCAACAAACACAGAATCCATATTCTGTGTGTTATATTCGCCGTTAAGGGTCATGCTTCCTTCCAGCAGATTCATCGCTAGGTTTCGCATAACAACCGTACTGTCTTTTAATGTAAGAGCACCTGCGGTATTTGTTATCAACAGCTTGTCAAAGAAAATTCTTGCGATATTCACTGTCATCGCAAAATCAATGTTTTTGGGAACTTCAATTACACTTAACTGTGTTGTATCATCACGGGCAGCGGTTTCTTCTTTTGTCGGAATGCCGCTCATTATTTCATTCAGATCGATTGTATTTGATCTCAGCGCGAGCGTTCCTTTTATTGTTTCCTTTCTGAGCACAAATGGTATGAAATTTTCAAGGGTACCGTTCATCGCGATATCGGAGTTTCCTATAACAGCGTCAAAATCCGCAAGCTCGACAAACCTCGGCGAAAGGTTTAACTGCATGCTTTTGATTGCCACTGCTTTTGCAAACTCAGGGCTTTCAAAATTAAACCCGCTCAATTTTAAATGTCCTTGTGCCTGAAAATCTTCATACTGCGCTTTCTCAAGCATGGACAGTTTTCCCTCGACTGTTACGTCACATTCCAGCATTCCGCATAAAGTAAAATCATTTACAGGAATAATGTCCGTTATTGAATCAATGTCGATAATTCCTGAGAACATCGCGGATACCTGCATGTCGCTTTCAGGCGTTTTAATATGAACTTCCGCGTTAAAAGGATTTCCCGCCATTTCAAAATTAAATCTGTCCACATCAACAGTTGTGCGGTCAAATACATTTCCGTTATAAAATATCCTTGCCGCTATGTTGATTTTTTCCACTGATTTGGGAAGACCGGGGTAACTGAATGACGCGTTATCTACAGAAAGATTTATATTGGCGTTTGGCATTGTTTTTTCATTTAGTGTGCCTTTTACATCCCCGCTTAAGGCGAGTCTTCCTGTTGTTCTTAAATCCTTAAAGCTGTTCATATAAATGGCGGGAACCAGCGAAAGAAGGCTCTTAAAATCAGTTTTTTCGGATGCGAATGTAATGTCCATGTTTATATCGCTTTCATGTATGCCAAGCGAGCCTGCCAATTTTAAAACAATATCGTTTAAATTGAATCTGTTGTTCCTGAGAATAAAGTTTAAATTTTTAAGATCGGCGGCTATTTCTGAAATAAAACCAACATTCGCTTTATTGGCGAAACGGATGCCGTCAAGCCAGAAATCAATGCCTTTAATTCCAAGATCAAGATTCAAATCCACATTTTCAAGCTTCATATTGCCTTTTAAAATCAGATTGAGCTCTTTTATTTCCGCAAGCATCTTATGCGCTTCATCACGAAATGTTATCTGCATATTGCGTATTTCAAATCTGTTTAATCCTGCTTTGAACTTAAAAGGAGATGAATCTTCCGTTTCTTTTTCAATTACATCATTATTTGCTTCGGAAGGTTTTATTATTTCCCAGTTGGCTTTTCCGTCTTCCGGTATGTAGCCATTAAAGCGCGCGTTATTCAACAAAATGGATTTTACTTCGATGTTTTCCATTTTGATTACGCTTATGATGTCCACCGTAACGCTTAATATATCAAAAGCCGCCAATAATTCGCCGTCAAAATCTCCTGTTCCGGTTACTTCAAGTTCTTCAAGAGCCACATACGCGTTTGGGAAATTACGGATAAACGACAGTTTTAAATCCTTAAAATCGATCTTTGCCAATACCAGTTTATTAAGCTCAGTTTTTGCCAGTTCCATTAATTGATCTTTAAACAGAAACGGCGCCGCCAGCAAAGCGATGAATATAACCAATATAAAACTTAAAAAAATTATTATAATTCTTTTTAATACTTTCGCGCCTTTTAACATAACCGCCCCTTTAATTACCTGAGAAAATACGTCAGAACCGCCTGGAAAAGTCCAATTAAAAAACCAAGCACTCCGCCGAAGAAATATATCCACTTAAATTGATTTGACATTATGTCAAGGATTATCCTTTCAACACGAAGCATATCAAGCGAATCTATTCGATCGGAGACAAGGGTTTTAATATCTATCGAAGAGAGAATGTTTTCTATTTGACCGTCAACCGCGGCGAATAATTTTTGCTTTACCCTTTCTTCCCGTAACAGATTTTCAACATTGTTAATTAATTCATCAATTATTTCCGGCATTTTTTCTTCAAGCGTTTGATCATACTGGCCCGCAGAAAGAAAAAATCTTTGAAAAGAATTTAGCTTTACCATTATGCTGCGAAAAAGGAGCCGTCCCTTGTATTCAAGTTCCTTTCGTATTTCTTCCCTGCGAAGAAAACCGGAAACAATGTGCGCAAGGCCTTTTAAATCAATACTTGACAGGCGGCTTCTTAAAACTTCCGCTGTTATAAGTTCCCGTTCAACCATCGCGCCGATACTCTGCGCCAGTATTTTCCGCTGTTTTGGAAGGATACCGGGCGTAAACGGGACTCTTACTCCGAAAATACGGTATTCGTTAAGCGGGCGAAAAAGCATTTTTATCGCTACAACATTTGTAGAGTACGCGATTATCGCCCCTGCGATTGGCGGCACAACAAAAAGAAGTATCGTGTTCACTTTTAAATGGACTCCGAAGCAGTTCTTGCCTGACTTTCATTTCCGTATATTTCCATTACTTCTTCCTTTAGCCAGCCGGATTGATAACCTGCCTCATGTTCTCCTTCAATAAACACCCACGAAACAAAATCACCCGATGTCCTTATTATCTGCCTTCGAATCACCTTTACAAGAGAGCCTCTGCGGAGGTATCCAAGAGATTCGCTGTTTTCCGCCGGATCAATCGAAATATGTGTAAATGATGCCGTTATTACCCCAAAACCTATGTAATCGCCGGTTAAAGGGGATGTAACAGGCGGATTTACGGGCGTTTCTTCTTTGTTTGAACTGCATGAGAATAACGCAAAAGAGAGAATTATTAACGGGAATGAAAAATATAAGCATGATAATTGACCAAGAGGGCGTTTCAACATTATTCTCATGTTAATGAAAAATATATCCTCTTTTCGGTTTTTAGTCATCATTATTTTAACAATATCGGTAAACACTTCGGTATATTGCCAAAAACTTCCGGGAGAAAGGGCCAATACTTTTTCATTGGGTGTTTCTTTCGGCACTTTATTCGGGCAGGCAAAGGAGCTTGTTTACCCTACAACAGATACAAAAGGCGAGCTTTTAAGCGAATTGTTATGGGACATGAAGCCTTTATTTTATTTTAATTTACAGGCTGAGTTCGGCAGAACCAATCCATTGAGCGCATTGGGATTTTATTCATCGCTGTCTTTCAAAATGGGCCTCCCCAGTGATTCCGGCATCCTGCAAGACCGCGACTGGATGAGCATTGAAAACAACAGCCTTACTCATTTTTCTGAACATACAAATAAAACCGGCAGTTTTTACTGGCTGGATGCGAAGATTGGTTTATCAATACCTGTAAAATCATTTTTTTATTTAAAACCTTTTATAAACGGTTCATGGATGTATTTTTCATTTTCGGGAAGAGACGGATATGGAACATACGCAAGGAGTAAAGGAACAGGCACATATTATCCGATTGACGATAATCCGTATCTTCATTCATTTGAAGGAGAAGAAGTTATCCGCTATCATCAGCACTGGCTGTTGATTGCTCCGGGAATATCAATAGGAACTAATATTTTTTATCCGTTATCATTTGAATTATCATTTCAGATAAGCCCTTTTACATATTGCGCCGCTGTAGATAACCATATCGGAAGAAGTGCGTTTTTTAATGATTATACCGCATGGGGGCTTTTCCTTGAACCAAAGGGTATCGTTTCCTATTCAATCGGACGCTTTGATTTATCTCTTGAAGCCGCCTATCGTTATATCGGAAAAACAAAAGGAAAAACATTTATAAACAACAGCTCCTTCCCTGTTGAAAATGAATCCGGCGCGGGCCTTGGACTCTTGGACGCGCGTATTTTTGTAAAATTCCGGATATAGAGATTTTTTTAAGATTCTTAAAGTTTTTATATCATATAAAAAAAATTTGTTTGTTTTTATTTACAACAAAGGAAGTCCGCCGAAAATAAAGTGCAAAAGCGCGCTGCACATTAATCCGATACCGATTGGCTTTTTGAACGCGAGCAGGTTTGTGCCGATACGCTCAAGCTCGCCTGTTTTAACGGCGGCATTTTGGCGGTAAATTCCAAAAATTAAAACAAGGCCGGCGATAATTCCCGCCGCTGCTGGTAAAAGATCTCCCAAAAAGAAAACGCCTTTCTCGGCGGGAGATAAAATTTTTAGTACACCGGTAACAGCGCATAAAATACCAAGCACAAGGTGAAATGTGGGGGTAGTTTCGGCGGGCTTATCAATAGTGTTTTTATTTTCGGAAAAAATAAAATACCCCGCAAGGCCGTTACAAACGATGGATAAAAAATACAACTGAATCATAACTATAAGATATCTCATAAAGATGCTTAAGTCAATGTTTTTAATTATTGCGGTTTAAAACTTAGCTTAAGCGTATTTTTTTCGGTCTGTAATATCATCAAAAGTTCTTCTGAGTTATAAGGAACGGCAAAACGGTATATTTCTTCATTTTCCAATGTAAAAAAAATGCGATGGTAATAAACAGGAATTTGATCCGCTTCTGTATTTACGGATACGGCGATATCAACAGCGCCTGTGTAGGAGTTTTGATTTTTTACGGTTTTTTTAACAAGAACAATTGTTGAATCTTCGTAAAAAGTGCCTGTTATCTCAATTCTGTTTCCTTCCAGAATATGCGATGTATCAAAAAATTCCAGCCGGGAAAGAATCAATATTAAAAAACATAATAAAACAATCATGAAGAAAAGCATCCGTCTTGGCCTGTCAGCTACAAGAACGCCGAATAAACCAAAGCGGCTTTTCTTTTCCTCTTTATAAATATCCTGAACGCTTTCCGGCGCATTGGCAAGCCTTCTTTCCCTGTTGTAATGAAAAGTCAGTCCTTCCGAAGCGGTGTCTGGATAACTGAGGTTATATTTTGCGTTCGGCCTGTTTTCTGAAACAGTCTTTTCATCACTCATTATTTTATTTACAATCCGTCATCCATAAGCCTGTCGGTGCGCCACCATACCATCTTTACATTATAATTATCGGCAAGCATTGCGCAAAGAATTCCGTCGGTTGAAAGAAAAAAATCATTGTACCGCAGTTCCGCGTTGGAAAAATGAATACTGCCCCTGCGCTGTTCATGCGAGCGGATGTTTACATAAAGCAGCGAATAGCCGTCGTTTTCTCCGGGAAAATAAAGAAGCACTTTACCATTACGCGCAACACCCAGCATGATGTGAAATATTCTGATATTTGCCGGTCTTCCGTTTTCGGTAATTTCATAAAGAGGGACCTCAACAGAATCAGAATATGTGCCGTCCTCCACATTCAATACCCAAATGACGGAATTAAACGGCTCATTGCCTGTCCGTATATTTGTGGATTCGTCAAAAGTATCGCGGCTGTAGTCTACTTTAATCAATAGCTGCCTTGAATCAACAGAGGCCATTATATTGTCGATAGTCGCAAGCGCCTGGGGCCAGTCCGCAAGCACAGGAGTAACATCCGAAGAAATTTTTACAAGATAAAGGAGGGTCCCGGATGAGTTAAACCAGAAAACTTCCCACCCTGAAGGAAGACGGCAAATTACTGCAAGCTCATCCCTTGATGATGTGGACAATCCGACGATGCGCGGAAACGGGCTTCCTCCTATTCCTTCCCTGCCAAGATAATTGATAAAACGGCCTTCCTGATCAAAGTGAAGGATTACTCCGTCCAGAAGCGCTCTTGTTTCTGAGTCATATCTTTGTTCCTCATGAGGAAGCCTGTCTTCGACATAGATATGCCTCCTTGAATCAATAGTTATCCATCCGGGTTCCTCAAGCGGATAAGTGTATGCCCAGCGCGTTACCTGTTCGTCTTCCGTAATGGTTTTCAAAGTAATCGGAGGAGGATTTGTCTCCTCATTGTAAATCATTAATAGTAAATCGCCGTATGAGTTATAACGCATAATTTTTCCGTTCGTACCGTCTGCTATGTATAAAAGACCGTCCCGCATTGAAAAACCGGTTCTTCTTATTCCCCTGTCTCCTTCCAATTTGTAAAGAGCAATTTGATCTTCCAGAGGCCCGATTTCAAGCGAAAAAAGATCCTCCCGCTCAATAGAACCGACTGAATCTTTGTTACAGGATACAGTAAATATTAAAATAGTTCCAAGAATAGTTTTTATTAAAATGGCGAGTATATTTTTCATTAATATTAAAGTCGGCTTTTTTTCGGGTTTTGTCAATTGTATGAGAATACGTCACATTGACATCAAACCTCCTATGATTTAAATTAACCATAAGACAGACTAGCTCATTTGGATAGAGCGTCAGCCTCCGGAGCTGAAGGCGGCCGGTTCGAATCCGGCGTCTGTCAATATATACGGCAAGTTTATTCATTTTTATTTTATTGGAAATAACGGAGGAAATTATGCATTGTATAAAAAAAATTAAGGATGACCTTTTTTGGGTGGGAGCAAACGACAGGCGTCTTGCCATGTTTGAAGGCGTTTATTCCGTGGCAGGCGGCGTGTCATATAACTCATACCTTTTAACCGACGAGAAAACCGTTTTATTTGATACTTCTGACAAGGCTGTTCAGCATAGATTTCTTGAAAATACCGCTTTCGCGCTGGGCGGAAGAAAACTTGATTATATTGTGGTGCAGCACATGGAGCCGGATCATTCCGCGGCTCTTTCTGAATTGATCTTAAAATATCCGGGCGTAAAGATCGTTTGCAGCGCCATGACATTAACTTTTATAAAACAGTTTTTTGATTTCAATTTTGATTTTGATAAAGACGCCGTTATTGTAAATGAGAACGACACGCTGAATACAGGAAGACACACGCTTCATTTTATCATGGCGCCGATGGTTCACTGGCCGGAAGTAATGGTCACCTATGATTCGACGGATAAAATTCTTTTCTCGGCAGATGCCTTTGGAACATTCGGAGCATTGAACGGCGCGCTATATGCTGATGAAGTTGATTTTGAAAAGGATTATCTTGACGAATACCGCAGGTATTACGCGAATATTGTAGGCAAATACGGAGATCAGGTTCAGACCTTGCTTGAAAAAGCCTCTACAATTGACATCGAAACCATCTGCCCCCTTCACGGATTTGTATGGAGAAACAATCTATCCGCCATTATTAACAAGTATATGCTTTGGAGCGGCTATCTGCCGGAGGAAAAAGGCGTAATGATCGCCTACGCTTCTGTGTACGGCAATACCGAGAATACCGCGGAAATACTTTCATGCAGCCTCCGGGAAAAGAACATAAAGACTGTTATGTTTGATGTTTCCGTTACGCCCGCCTCTGAAATAATCGCCTCCTGTTTCAGGTGGAGCCATCTTGTCTTCGCTTCCACAACATATAATGCCGGAATTTTTATTTCAATGGAAGATTTGATAAATGATCTTGTTGCGCATAACATCCAAAACCGGACTGCCGCAGTAATTGAAAACGGTTCATGGGCCGCTGCAAGCGGGGATTTGATCCGCGAAAAACTGCGTGATTGCAAAAATATAAAAATCCTTGATAAAACTCTCAGTCTTAAATCCAGCCTTAAAAAAGAACAGCTTCCGGAAATTGAAGCGATAGCGCGCGCGATTGCCGCGGATTTTCCGAACACTGCGTCCGGGAATGCTGTGCAAACTACGCAGAATAATAAACCCGCTTCCATCGACCCCAACGCAATGTTCAAATTTTCTTACGGCCTTTTTGTGTTAACCGCAAAAGACACGGATGCGAAAGACAACGGCTGCATAATAAACACGGCTATTCAGGTAACTTCTTCTCCCTTGCGAATTTCCATCACCGTAAACAAGGCGAATTATACCCATGACATGATATTAAAAACAGGCGCTTTTAACATTTCAATTTTAACTGAAAGCGCTCCTTTCAGGATATTTCAGCAATTCGGTTTTTCAAGCGGAAAGGATACGGATAAATTCGCTTCATGCGGGTATAACGACCGCGCTGCCAATGGGATCCGTTTTGTAAGCGAGCACGTAAACTGCGTGATCGCGGCTAAAGTCGCGGCTTCATATGATTACGGCACGCATACCATTTTTGTCGCCGATGTTACCCAGTCAATTGTTTTATCGGATGAAAAAAGCGTAACTTATCAATATTATTTTGATAACATAAAACCCAAACCTCAGCCTGCCAAAGACGCAAAAAAAGGTTTTGTGTGCAAAATATGCGGATATGTTCATGAGGGCGACACTCTGCCTGAAGGCTTTATATGTCCGTTATGCAAACATGGCGCGGAAGATTTTGAACCTCTATAAAGCGCATGTAATTGATAAAGGGAGAACATGAAAAGAAATATTTGGAAAGATCTTGAAATAAAGATGGCAGTCATTCTGCTTCTTGTTGTGTTTCTGCTTTCATCCACTATTTATTATATCAAATACAGCGAATACAATGCTTTAATTATAGAACAAAAGAAAAAAGACGCCGTAAATATCCATAAATTGACGGAGGATTTAATTGATGAGCGCTGCTTTACAAGCCTTAATATCAGAGAAGATGAAAAAAGCGATTTATATTTAACCGCCCATAAACAGCTTGATGAAATAAGGCGCATCGCAAATATCCGTTATCTGTACACCGCCAAGAAAAACGAAAACGGCGAATTGATATATGTTGTCGACGGTTTTGACAGCGGAGATGAACTTTACAGGCATGTAGGAGATCCTGTTGAAAAACAGATTACGCCCATGCTTAATCAATGCCTGAATGATGAAATTGTATTCGGCGACAGAATTATGAACACGGAATGGGGAATTGTTTATGTAACATATTTTCCCTTCCATGATTCTGAAAACAATGTAATCGGCGCTATCGGAATGGAATTTGACTGTGAAGATATATACACTGCGGTTAAAAGATCAAGAACAATAACGATATTAATTTCCGTTCTTATCGCATCAGGATTTATAATCCTGTCTTTATTATTAATAAGAAAAATTATCAGAGGCTCGCAGGAAATTTATCTTAAAATGGAGAAGGCTTTAAATGAGGCAAACGAGCTTGCAATGCTTATGCTTGATACATCTCCTGTATGCGCCCAGATATGGGATAAAACCCTGCGGACAATTGACTGTAACAACGCCGCAGTAAAAATGTACGGTTTTAAGGACAAGAATGAGTATGCGCAAAGGTTTCTGAAAGACTGCTCCCCTGAATACCAGCCTGATGGAATTCGCTCTGATGAAAAAGCTGTAAAATATGTGACACAGGCTTTTGATGAAGGTTATTGTAAATTCGACTGGATGCACAAGATGCCCGATGATGATACGCAAATCCCTTCTGAAATTATTCTTGTCAGGGCAAAATACAGGGATGATGACATTGTTCTGGGATACACGCATGATTTACGCGAACATTTCAAAATGATAGAAACCATTAAACACCGCGATAAAATGCTTGAGGCTGTTAATAAAGCGGCAGTCATGCTCCTTACCACCGATGAAAATGAAGATATAGAAGCGCCTCTGATGAAAAGCATAGAACTTGTCTGCCGTTCTGCGGATGTTGATCGCGTATTTATCTGGCGTAATGAGATGATTGAAAATGACATGCACTTTGTCTGCGCGTACAGTTTTTCAGTTGATACAGGAATGTATAAAAATATGATTCAAGCCGGATTAAAATTTCCCTACAGGGACAGGCCTGACTGGGAAAAAAGTTTTTTACGCGGTGAATATATCAGCGGCCCGATTTCCGGAATGCCGCCAAGGGAGAAGGAATTTTTTGAAGGACTTGAAATAAAATCAGTCTGCATGATTCCCCTGTTCCTTGATAAACAGTTCTGGGGATTTTTCAGTATTGATGACTGTAAAAATGAACGTGATTTTACCGAAGATGAAATCGCGATTTTACGCTCGGTAAGCCTGATGCTCGCAAGCGCGATAAACCGTCATTCCTTAATAGCGAAAAGAACATACGAGCTTGCGCTTCAAACAACCACTTTAACAACGCTCTTTAATTCAATACCCGACCTTATTTTTACAAAAAATCTTGATTTGGATTTTACGCAGTGCAACAAAAGTCTTCTGGAACATTTCAACAAAAATTATGATGACATTATCGGTAAAAACGACAAGGAAAGTCTTGGATATACCGAAGAAGAGGCCGCCGCGTTTGAAGAATCAAACATTAAGGTTATAAGCGAAAGACGTACTTATGTAATTGAAGAGCATATACCTCGCTTTGACGGAACAAATCCGTTATACGAAACAATCAAGATGCCGCTTATCCTTGACGGGGATGTTGTAGGCATTATGGGCATAGCGCGGGATATAACAAAACGAAAGGAAATGGAAGCCGCGGCCCTTGCCTCTTCGCGGTCAAAATCATCATTCCTTGCGAACATGAGCCATGAAATACGCACTCCCATGAATGTTATTCTGGGAGTAACAGAACTCCTTATACAGCACACAATGCTTCCGGCTGAAATAGAAGAAGGACTTGGAAAAATATACAATTCATGCGTACTGCTGCTGGGTATCATTAACGACATACTTGATTTTTCAAAAATAGAAGCCGGAAAAATGGATGTTGTGCCGGCTCCTTATAAAACAGCTGACATGCTAAGTGATTCCATGCATTTAAACATAATGCATATAAACAGTAAACCTATTGAGTTTGAAGTTTTTATTGATGAAAATGTTCCGGCAAATCTTATCGGTGATCAAATCAGGATTAAACAAATTTTAAATAATGTTTTGTCAAACGCGTTTAAATATACAAGCGAAGGAAAAGTAACCATGTCGGTTAGATCGGAAGCCGCGCAAAAAGCAAACGAAGTAATACTTGAGCTTAAGATAAACGACACCGGCCACGGCATGAAAAAAGAAGATCTGGAAAAATTGTTTGAAGAATATTCAAGATTTAACCAGGAGAAAAACGTTACAATAGAGGGAACCGGTCTTGGCCTTTTCATTACACGGCGGCTTATCAATCTCATGAACGGGGAAATCAATGTTCAAAGCGAACACGGAAAAGGTTCAGAGTTTACAATCCGCCTTCCGCAGGAGACAGTTGACGATGAAGTTTTGGGAAAGGAAACCGTATCGAATTTAAAAAATAGCAGGATGAGTTCTTTTTCACGCAGCAAGAGGGGACAACTTGAACGCAGCCCGATGCCGTACGGAAGCGTGCTGATAGTTGACGATGTAGAGACAAATCTTTACGTCGCAGTCGGTCTTATGAAACTCTACAGGTTAAAAATTGACACAGCTCAAAACGGGTTTGATGCAATTGAAAAGATTAAGAGCGGAAAAATATATGACATAATATTTATGGATCACATGATGCCGGAAATGGACGGAATAGAAGCTGCCACGCGGATACGTAATCTTGGATATACCCCTCCCATTGTGGCTCTTACAGCTAACGCTTTAATTGGACAGGCGGAAATATTTCTTGAAAACGGATTTGACGAGTTTATTTCAAAGCCGATTGATATAAGACAGCTTGATTCAATACTTAATAAATTAATACGCGACAAGCAGATGCCGGAAGTTATTGAAGCCGCTGAAAAACAAAAAGCTGAAGTAAACAGGCTCAGCGTTCCGCAGGCGGATACTAACTTATACGAATCATTTACAAGGGACGCCCGCAAGGCAATAACATGGCTTGAAGAACAGAATAAAACAACCGGCTTTAAGGAAGAAGATGTTTTACGGAAATTTACAATTATTGTTCACGGAATAAAAAGTTCCCTGTGGAACATCGGCGAAAGCGCCCTTGCTGAGACCGCGAGTAAACTTGAAAAAAACGGCCGCGAAAACGATATTGATCAGATAACATCATCCGTTCCTGATTTCCTGAAGGAACTAAACAAGGTATTGAAAAAATTTGAATCATATCAGGAAGATGAGTACAGTACTGACGAAGATATCGAAGACTTACAGTTAAAACTGCTTGCGATTAAGCAAATGTGCTCTTCATATAACAGAAAAGGCGCGCTTGATATTCTGTCAAAAATAAAAAAATATTCAAGGGAAACCAAGGCAGTTATTGACAAAATTAAGGAGTATGTGCTTCACAGTGATTTTGAAGAAGCTGAAACCGCTGCTAAGGAGTATGCGAAAGCGCTAACCTCAGGCAA
>JAIRQF010000156.1 GCA_031256635.1 Treponema sp.
AAGGATTATTATGAGGCCGCGTGGATGGATAACGCTTCATCTTTTCAGGCTTTCAGACATATTACTTTTCCGTGTCTTCTGCCCACATTTGTCCTTGCTTTAATAATGTCCATTATAAATTCTTTTAAAATATTCAGGGAAATTTTCCTTGTAACCGGTAATTATCCGCATGAAAGCATTTATACTTTACAGCATTTTATGAACAACATGTTCTCTTCCCTTAATTACCCGCGCCTTACATCTGCAACATCGCTTTTAGTTTTGATCATGGTTATATTTACGCAGTTTCTTCTTCGCCTTGAAAGGAAGGTTTCATGACAAGAAACCCCGCTGATAAAAAGAATCCCCTGCTGATAGTAATTTTCCTTGTAATACTTGGCGCTATCATACTTTTTCCCCTGATTATTACAATAGCAGGATCTTTCATGACAGAGCAGTCGGTTTATCTAAATTATTCATCCAACGTTACAACCTTTGATCTTGTTGACGGTATAACGCAGAAGTTTAAAAAACTTGTTCTGATTCCGAATCCTGTAACTTTAGGACAGTACGCGAATGTACTGATAAATCAGCCTTCGTTTCTTGTTTTAATTTTCAATTCATTAAAAATAGCATTACCTGTAACAATAGGCGCTCTTTTATCCGGTCTATTAACCGCTTACGGTTTTACAATCTGGAAATACAAACATAAGGAAAAATTATTTCTTGTTTTTATTGTTGTAATGCTTATGCCGCTTCAGGCAGTCCTTGTTCCAAATTATATAATCGCTTCCATTTTCGGAATACAGAGAAGTTACCTTGCGATAATACTCCCGGGGATTTTTTCGCCATTCAGCGTATTTCTATCGCGTCAGAGCATGAAAGTAATTCCGGAAGCTTATTTTGAATCAGCGAAAATTGACGGAGCGGGAAATTTATACATATTTATTTACATACTGATTCCTCAGCTTAAATCCACCATTGCCGCCATTTGCATGCTTACCTTTATAGAATACTGGAATGTTGTAGAGCAGGCCATAATTTTTATTGATAATTTCAGACTGGAGCCACTTTCTGTATATCTTTCGCGTCTTGCGGACGGAAGAACAGCGTTAATTTTCGCTGCATCCTGCATCTATATGTTCCTGCCTATATGGTTTTTATTGTCAGGTCAGCGTGATCTAGAAAAAGGAATTGAATTATCAGGAGTAAAATAATGTTTTTAAAAGGATTTATTATATGAAATTAAACAAAAAAACAGCAGGAGCTATAATTTTTATTTTGCTCGTTTTACTTTTGTTCTTTTCCAGAACTATCTATACATATAACATGCCGCAGGTAACCGGAACAAAGCCGTCCAGAGGAACGCTTAATAAACTGGAAATTTCTTCCGGCATAGCAAGATGGGCTGAGACTGAAAATATATACGCGGCCTCCTCCGGCGCAGCTGGGAGGGTATATGTCCGCGAGGGAGAAAGAGTTGAAGAAGGCCAGATTCTTTTTGAAATGGATTTTAATATTCCGGCGGCACAAAGACGCCTTTCTGAAATAGACAATAATATCATTAAACTGGAAGCGGATATCGGATCCCTGTTTTCAAGATTGAACAATATCCTCCAGGCTCTTTCATCTGAGGGCGGAAAAAACACCGAATATTCATCAGCGGGGTCGGAGCTTATCATAATGGAAATCAGCAGGGCAAACACTGCGTTAGCTGACGCGCAGCTTTCATTCAGTTACGGAATGTTGAGCAGAAACGAACTTGTAAACGCAGAAAATAACATTCAAGCGCTTTTATATAAATATGAATCGGAAATAAATGATATAGAACATTCAATCGCGTTAAAACAAATTGATTTAGACAGTCTGAAGCTGACCCGCGAAACAACCGCTGAAACGCTGCGCGATTACATAAATAATACGGTTATAAGAGCTCCCTGCGCCGGGGTAATTCTGGATATTTACGCGGAAAGAGGGAAATATTTCAATGAGAACGCGCTGCTTGTCAGTATCGGGACAGGAAGCGGATTTATTGTGGAATGTAATATTTCCCTTGATAATAATTTTGTCAATCCGGGAGACACATGCCAGCTTGTAAATTCAAACGGCGCGCTTAACGGAATTGTGGGGCGTATAAGGCCTTCAGCTAACGGAAAAACAGTAACCATTTCAATAACTTCCGATGATGTTTCAGACGGTGAAACATTTGATATTACTTTCGAAAAAGGAAGCACGGCATCTTTTACCCTTGTACCAAACAGGGCAATAAATCAGGATAATGACGGCTATTTCTTATATCAGATAAAACGCCGCTCCGGCATAATGGGCCAGGAATATTATCTTGAGCGGCTTAATATTTATATCGGGGATTCTGATCATCAAAATACGGCGGTCGTCAGAGGAATTACGTTTTTTGAGCCGATTGTTCTTGTAAGCGACAAATCACTTGAAGCGGGAATGACGGTGACGCTTAAAAACGCGGAGGATTTTTTTGAAAATTAGTTTTCTATCCGCGAAATTAAATATATTTTGCGCTGCGGTTTTCCTTCTGTCTGTTTTGATTTTGTTTACCATTGCTTTTTTTGCGCATAATGACAAAAAGCGTAATCTCTTGCTCGTAACGTCTTCACAAACAGGTTCGCATGGAATTGATGTTAATAAAATCGAAGAGTTTACAAAAAGTGATTTTCTTTTAACATATGAAATATTATCGACAGAAAAAATCTCCCTCTCTTATGCTGATTTTCCCGTTACTCTTGTCAGAACAAACAGCTGTTATCCGAAAATTATTAATTATGGTATATCCGAAGGAGCTTTTTTTTCAAAACAGGCATGGACAGGCGCTCAAAGGCATGCCGTGTTAAATGAAACCGCAGCTAGCGTAATCTTTGGAAGCGTTAAAATCGCAGGCAGCCAATTTAAAATTCGGGGCGAAACATGGATTGTAACAGGCGTAATAGATGACAAAGATAAAGAGTCAAACCGCGTTTATGTTCCTTCTTCAATAGCCGGCGGACATGCGTATAATTTTCTTGTATTAACCGCGGGTTTCGATGAAACATATATAAAAAACAGCATGAAAAGCCTGGGTATTCATGATACAAATTATAATTTTTTCACTCTTGATACAAGTATTAACCTTCTTTTTAAACGCCCTCAAATAACGCTTTGCTTGCTTTTTTGTTTTATTTTTATATATATTATTGTTATATTAACAGGAAAGTTAAAAATTGCGATAGCTGAATTTAAAAATAAATTAAATAAACATTATTTCAAACAATTATTTCTTGAAAACCGGAAAACAGCGTTTAAACCGGTATGGCTGGCTGCTCTGCTTGTTTTATGTCCCATTCTAACGCTTTTTTTATTACTTCACGCGGTTTCAATCATTCTACCCTGGCAGGATATCACTTCATTAAAAGGTAAGCAGGAACTTTTCTTTCCCCTTGTTGAAAGGTTATATAATTTTAATCAGACGTCAGGTTTCCTGTTTATTTTTTCATTGATTTTTTTATGTTTTTCTGTCATAGTATTTATAAGGAGAAAATAATGCAATATTTAAATTTTGATAAAACTTCCATTTATAAAAAATTGCCGGAACACGCAAAAAAAACTTTTAGTTTTAAAAATTCCCTTGACGCAAAAAGGGTAGAAAACTGTATTGTTCCGATGGCGGCCGGACTTAAGTATTCATGGGCGGCAAAGGCTGTTGATGATGAATGTGTTAAACTGCTTCAGGAACTCGCGGACGAGACTGAGCTTACCGCGAAATACAAGGCCCTCCTTAACGGGGAAATGATGAACACAGGCGAGAAACGTAAAGTGCTTCATCATCTTTTAAGAGGCGAACAGGGACAGCCTGTCATTGAAAACGGTAAAAATATCGGAGATTTCTATCGCAAAGAACTATCACGCTTCTGTGATTTCGCGAAAGCCGTTCATGACAGTAAATACAAGGGAACTACAGGTAAACCGTTTAGCACAGTAATTCAGATCGGAATCGGCGGCTCGGATTTAGGCCCGCGCGCTCTTTATCTCGCTCTTGATAACTGGGCTGAAACTGAAGGTAAAAAGAAACTTAGCGCGAAATTTATTTCCAATGTCGACCCGGATGACGCTTCGCAAATTATTTCATCATCGCCTCTTGATCAATGTTTGTTCATTCTTGTATCAAAAAGCGGCACTACGCAGGAAACGCTTGCCAACGAGCTTTTTGTCAAGGATAAACTGGTAAAGGCAGGATTCGATCCAAGCAAACACATGATCGCTGTAACAAGCGAAACTAGCCCTCTTGCGCGTAACAGCGCCTATCTTGATTCCTTCTACATTGACGATTATATCGGAGGCCGTTACTCCTCCTCTTCCGCTGTCGGCGGCTGTGTCCTCTCCCTTGCCTTCGGTTCTGATGTATTCAAGGAATTTCTTGCCGGAGCCGCCGAAGCGGACAAACTCGCTCTTGAAAAAGATATTAAAAAGAACGCAGCTCTTCTTGACGCGCTAATAGGCGTTTGGGAGCGCAACTTCCTGAAGCTGCCGTATACGGCGGTTCTTCCGTACAGTCAGGCGCTTTCGCGTTTTCCCGCTCATCTTCAGCAGATGGACATGGAATCAAACGGAAAAAGAGTCAGCCGCGATGGAGAGCTTTTAAATTATGAAACAGGGCCTGTTATTTTCGGAGAGCCGGGAACCAACGGGCAGCATTCTTTTTATCAGCTTCTCCATCAGGGGACTTCCGTTATCCCGCTTCAGTTTATCGGTTTTACGGAAAGCCAGAGAGGCGATGATGTAAATGTTGACAATTCAATCAGCCAGAAGAAACTTGCAGCTAACCTTGCAGCGCAAATTGTGGCTTTCGCGAAAGGACAGGAAAGCGGGGATCGTAACAAAGAGTTTCCAGGGGGAAGACCTTCAAGTTTAATTTACGGAAAGCGCTTAACGCCTTCTGTTCTGGGAAGCCTTTTAGCTCATTATGAAAACAAAGTAATGTTTCAAGGCTTTGTGTGGAATGTTAACAGTTTTGATCAGGAAGGCGTGCAGCTTGGAAAAATTCTTACAAAGAAGGTTTTATCCGGAAATTACGGAGACAGCGCGCTTGAAGCGTACAGTAAACTGCTTGGAGTAGTTTAGCAAATTACCTGCATAATTCCGACATAAACTTTACAACCTGTTCAAAAAACTGAGGCGTAAGGCGCGAAGGAGTATCTGAGGCGTTATTTATATTGCGCCATGTTTCCGGAAGTTTGCGCCTTTCATCGGGAGCGTTAATCTTGCCTGAAATGATTAAATCGGTAAAATCAGGGCGGCTGCGCAGTAAAGCCTCATATTTTTCAGCTTCAAAAGACGGCAGTATTGTAATGGTTTGAGACGCAAGACCGGCGCGCAGGAAACCTGCGTCATCTGAAAACGGCGTCGGAGCCAGAAGAACCTTGTCAAGTCTCAGACGATTGACGGTAACAAGCGCGTGATCGCGCAGTTTTAAAACAGCATTTCTTATCTTGCCCAAATTGGGGCGCTCGCTGTCTTTTAAAATATGATCTGTTGTTGTTGAAATAATAAAAACATCTCCGGTGCCGCAGGAATCAAAATTAAATATTCTGGCTTTTCCAAGGCCCCAGCTTTTAATTTTTTTCGCAAGAGTGAAAGACCCCTGATCTTCAAGTTTTTCTCCTGAAGCAAGTTCTTCCTTGTCGGTAAAAATAATTATCCAGTTATTAATGCCGTTTTGTACAAACGAGACGGCGGCTTTTAACAGGTGAAAGACAGCGATGCTGTTGTCATTCGCGCCGGGACTTCCGGGGACGCGATCGTAATGCGCGCACAGAAGATAGGGGTTTCCTCCGGCAAAGGAGATAATTCCGTCGGAAGTGCGAAGCGATTTTTGCCCCGGAGGAAAAATAAAAATGTGCCTGTTTCCTTCTATATTGATGACTGTCGTGTTAAGCTTGAGCCTTTCAGCGTGTTCAATAAGTATCGAATAACGATCTGCGTTATCTGCAATGAAATCAAAAAAGCGGTGATAGGGACTTACTCTCGCCCAGGACTCTGTGTTGTTCTTGTTCACTTAATTTATTTTTTCCGCCTTAAAGAAATGAACAGGAGAAACAAACTGTTCCTGATTTTCAATAATTTTTAATTCCGCCGGGTTTGCATCGCGCTTTGGAGCTGTTCTGTAACTTGCTTCCAGAATGCCGAAAACAGACGCCGTACAAAGCTCAAGGGTTTTCACAATATTCCCTGTTTCAAGGTATCTTGATAAAAAAACGGCTGTCGTCATATCACCGGTTCCGGCGATATCCCCTCCAAGCGGGAGTTCCGGAGTGGTTATTTTGTAGATTTGCTGAATGTCCTTGCGTACGGACGCAATCATGCTGAGTACAGGGTTGCTTTCCTGTTTTTCTTTAAAACTTGTAACAAGAACAACAGAAGGTCCCATTTCATGCACAATATTCACGGCTTTTAACGCGTCACTTAAGTTTTCAATGGCAGTTCCTGTCAGCGCTTGAAGCTCAAACTGGTTCGGGCACACAATGTCAGCTAACGGAACAAGTTCGTTTTTGATTATTTGCGTAATTTCGCTTTTGACATAAAATCCGCGCTCTGTATCTCCCATGACAGGGTCGCAGGCGTACAGTACCCCGGGCGAAAACCCGCGCACTTTTTTTACTGTGTCTGTTATTATCCTTCCTGTCGCGGCGTCTCCAAGATAGCCTGAAAGGACAGCATTACAGTCTTTTAAAACGCCCCTTTCTTCAAGGCCTGTTACAAGCTCACCGGCAAGCTCTGCGCCAAGGACTTTTCCCCTCCATGCGCCGTAACCTGTGTGATTGGAAAACTCTACAGTGTTAATCGCCCAGACAGCATGCCCAAGGCGCTGCAGCGGAAAAACCGCGGCGGCATTTCCCGCGTAACCGTAAACTACATGAGACTGTATTGATAAAACCGCCATGTCAATTCCTTAATTTAAAAATCCGTCCGACAAGCATGGCAAGAAAACGCCAGAATTTTCCCTTATCCTGACCGTATTTTCTGGTAAAATCACCTGCGGCATCCGATAGGGAATAGGTTCCGTATTTCTTCTTTAAGAAATCCCAGTGCTTTATTATCCATACATAAAGATCCGCTTCTGTTCTTCCGGGGAAATTTACCAAAAGCCACTGCTCCTTTATTACCGTTATCACCGGATAGTATACATTGTTATACCATGAAACGATGGCGTCCCTAAGCGGAATTTCTTCGCTTATATCCTCGTTTAAATAATATTTATGAACAAGTATATGATTGTAAATTACGTCATACCGGCCTGGTGAACTGAAATCCATATCCCAATATTTGGTAAGATCGCCGAAATGCGTTTCATTGTAGAATATTTTTTTTTCGAATCTTATTAAAGCGTCTTTAAGCTCATCGGTAGTCATCGACGGTTTTATATTGATCTCTGTGGAGAGGCTTATTACTTCCGCGTCAATAAATTCAACATTCTGCATCTTGGCGACCGATACGCGGTGATTTCCGTCACGGACAAAGTATACCCCTCCAATTTCATAAAGCTGGATCGGAGGCAGAATTATATCCCTGATATGCGCCATATCCACCCTTTGCCAGCGGTGGCGCAGATGGTCTTTTTTGGGAAGGAAATATTTATTAAAATCGCGGTAACGGCCTTCGCTTCCTACAATTAATTTTATGGGGACTGTCTGGCTTCCCCTGTAAACCTCATTCTTGGGTTTTAAAATATCCCTTACATCACTGAATGAAAGCAATCTGTCGTTATCGGTATTTAAAAAATTTTGTATCTTTGAAAGTACGGCTCTGCCTCTTGCGCGTGAAAAATCGGCAGACGCCTGCTCTATTGCCGGATCGTAGTCCATTTCAATCTCCGGGCGCAGTCTCGATTACGTAATGATTGTATGCGTTAATAACCATTGTATTCTCCCATTTTGTACAGCGTTCATCACTCATATCATATAGATGAATATGACCGTGTACTAGATACCTTGGCCTGAACGTCTTCATGAACCATAAAAAAGCCTTAAAACCGCTATGGCATAAATCGCATTTGTCGTGAATGTCTTTGGGCGGAGCATGCGTTAAAAGGACATCAACATATCTGCCGTGTATAATCCGGTTCCATAAAAGACGCGGAATAAGTTTAACCGCTTCCATATACATTTGAAAATCTGTGTATTGATTATATCCGTTATTGTAGCGCTTGCATCCCCCAAGTCCCGCCAAAATAAAATTTTCTTCCTTTTTTATTCTTGTTCCCAAATGAACCGCGCCGCAGCCCATATAATTCTGTATATCCTGAACTAAATCAATGGGGATATCCTCTGTTTTTTTGTAATATTTTAAGTCATTAATATGATGGTTTCCAAAGACAAAAAACAGCGGTTTATTAAGGTTTGATATAATAAAGTCCAGATAATAAAGCGGTAAATCGCCCGCGCAAAGGATAATATCTATATCGGAAAATCTCTCTTTAATGCCATGAGAATAAACAAGAGGGTCAATATGGTCAGAAATACACAGTATTTTCAAAACTGGAGCCTTTTTTACCGATAATCATATGGTATATATTATATATTTTAATATATATTGGTTATATAGGGGAAATTAAATGAAGAAAAAGATTGTTTTTATCTGTATTTTATTGTTTATAACAGTTTTTTGCTACGGACAGTCAAATTTTCTAAAAGGCGAAGAGCTTTTAATGTATAACAAACCTTCAGAAGCTCTTGACTTCCTTGTACGCGCTTTATCGGAAGATCCTTCCAATGTTACAAGTTATCTGTACCTGGGCATTGTCTATGAACAACTCGGCATGGTGGACGAAGCAATTGCCGTTTACAGAAGAGCTCTTCCGATAGCCGGGAACCTGTCCGTATACATAGCGAATAATCTCGGGAATGTCTATTTTAATAGAGGCAATGTTGATATGGCCGAACAATATTATACGCAGGCTATTGGTTTTAACGGTGTTTTTTCCAGCGCGTATCTTGGAAGAGCAAACACTAGGATTAGAGCCGGAAATCTGCAAAACGCCGTTTCCGATTATGAACATTACCTGACGCTGGAACCGCGTTCTCCCCAGCGGGGAAGCATTGAACAGCTTGTAACCCTGGTTCATTCGGAGTTCGCGGCGGAAGAAATGAGAAAACTTATCGCAGAAGAAGAAGCGCGCAGAATAGCCGAAGAAAGGCAAAGGCTATTGGACGCGGTTTCCGCGTCTTTACAATCTGTGGCTGAATCAAGCCAGGGCATTTCCTTCGGCGCGGAAGGCGTTGAACATTATCATGGCGAATTTGAACTGGAGTAAACAAGTGAAATTAACAAAAAAACAAAAAATAATTATCATTTCCTGCAGCGCGGCTTTGGTTATCGCCGGTGTAATAATTCTGATTATCTTTTTAAATAAAAACAATGATATCGAAGAAGAGGATAATGCCTCGCTCAGCGCGGAGGATATAAGGAGAGAAAATACTTTAAGGCTTGCCACTGTTTACGCCGAGAGCGGAGAATTTGGCAGAGCGCTGGATTTGATTGACAGGCTTTTAATAGAAAATCCGGATGACGAAGCCGCCCGCGCTCTTCAGCGCGCAATTTTAGGCATAGACAGAAGCAATCTCGATTCAACAGAAGCTCTTCTTGCCGCTCAGCGCCAGTTCCTTGAAGAGCAAATGCGGCAAAACCAGGCGCTTGCTTCCAGTCTGAACAGGCCCGTAATAGTGCAGACTTCATCCGCCAATGATGACGCCGCCGCGCTGCGCAGAGCGGCCGCCGAAGCGGAAGCCGCGGAAATACGCAGAGCGGCCGCCGAAGCCGACGCGCAGGCTGCCGCGATACGAAGGGCGACAGCGGAAGCGGAGGAAGCGGCTTCCAGAAGAGCGCAGGAAGCCGAAGCGGAAGCCGCCGCGGCGCGCAGAGCGACCGCTGAAGCGGAAGAAGCCCGCAGAAAAGCGCAGGAAGCAGAGCTCGCAAGAGCTTCCGCCGCGCTGCAGGAAGCCATGCGGGCTGTTAATAATCATGTTGCCGACGGAATAGCAATGCTTAATTCAGGGAACCTGACAGGAGCTAATCAATCGTTCTCCGAAGCAAAAAGAATCATGCCTCCTGGAGAGCCCAGGTTTGAGGCGCAGACCCTGTCAAATATAGCCGACGCATATTACAATTACAGCTTTAATAACCCTAACGCAAGCGGAGCGAGGGAAGCGCGGACAAGCGCGGTACAATACGCCAACGACGCGATATCAAAGGATCCTACCCAGGCTTTGCCTCATTATGTGCTTGGAAAAGTTGCGCGTGACGCAAACCAGAATGATCAGGCTGTCACTTATTTCAGGGAAGCCTCCCGCCTTGATTCCGGTAATTTTATGTATTACCACGATTTGGGAAGGGTTCTTTTCATTGTCAGGCGTTACGCGGAAGCAAGAGACGCTTTTCAGAACGCGGTAAGGATAAATCCCAACGCTGAAGCGTCATGGTACAACCTTGGCGGAACCTTCCGCGCGTTAAACCGTCTTGACGACGCTCTAACAGCATACAGGCAGGCAGTCGCCATAAGAGCCGATTACGCGGTAGCTCACCGTGAAATCGGAAGGATACTCATTTCAAGAGATGATACAAGGGGAGCAATAGCGTCATTAAATACAGCGCTTCAGTTAAGCCCGAATGATATTTCAACGTTACGCGAATTAGCGGCGGCGCAAAGTCACGCGGGAAACTACACCGAAGCGGAAAATCTGTTCACAAGAGCTTTGCGTATAGATTCCGCCGATCCCCAGACAAATTATAATATGGCAACCGTCAAGATAGAACTTAAAAAATACAGCGAAGCTGTTAATCACGCGAATGTTGCCGTAAACGCCAATCAGTCAAACGCGGTTTATGTTTATACATTGGGCGTCGCATTGGAAGCAATGGCGGCAAACGATCTGGCGGTATCGGCATATAAATCAGCCGCCGCCATTGACGCAAGGTATATTCGCCCCAGAATAAATCTTGGCAGTCTTTTTATGGCAATGGGTAATCTCGCGGAAGCGATAACATTTTTAAACGAAGCGTACGCGATTGAAGCGTCAAATTTTGAAGTCAACAATAATTTAGGCGCTGTTTATTCAAGACAGGAAAACTGGACATACAGCATTGTCCACTACGAGCGCGCTTTAAGCGTCAGGCAAAATGACGCGATGGTGCATTTTAACCTCGCGCGCGCGTACGCCGGAGCAGGCGATCTTCAAAAAGCGCTTGCTTCCTATCAGTCGGTACTCAGGCTCGCGCCGGATAACTGGGACGCGATGTACGAACTGGGAATGACATGCGTAACGCTTGGCCGCAATACTGACGCAAGGCGCTATTTGCAGGATTTAATCAGCCGCAATCCCGGTTATTCAGGCAAAGCGGAAGCGGAAAGGATTTTAAGAAGTTTATGAGCGAAAGCCTTGCAATTATAACCGTTGTGGGAAATGATAAAGTCGGAATAATAGCGAAGGTTTCAGCTTTTCTGGCGGAGCGCGATATTAACATCGAAGACATATCGCAGACTATTTTAAGCGGAAACTTTGTAATGATGATGATGGTAAACTTAAATTCCTGTTCCAAAGCCCTTGAAGAGATAAAAAAAGAACTGTCATCCCTTGGCGACAATTTAAATGTCAGCATCAGTCTCATGCATGAAAAAGTATTTTCCGCTATGCATCGAATATAAGCTATGTTATTTACTCCTTTTGAGATAAAAGAGACCGTGGATATGTTCATGCGGCATAAGCTGGATATCCGCGCGATCACGCTTGGTGTTTCGCTTTTGGACTGCGTTTCTTCCACAGGAGACGCTACGCGAAAAAAAATCCGTGAAAAACTTTTGCGTCTTGCGGGCTCTCTTGTAAAAACCGGCTGTGATATAGAAACAGAGTTCGGTATTCCCATTATTAATAAAAGAATTTCTGTTACTCCCATTGCGATAATCGCATCATCAAGCGAGGAAGATGATTATACGCCTTTTGCGAAGGTGCTGGATGTTACGGCGAAGGAACTGGGCGTTGATTTTATAGGCGGTTTTTCCGCTCTTGTTCAGAAAGGAATTTCATCAGGCGATGAAAAACTGATCCGGTCTTTACCGGACGCGCTTTCACAGACTGAGAGAACCTGCGCTTCGGTAAATGCCGCTTCTACAAAAAGCGGCATTAACATGGACGCGGTTAAATTGATGGGAGAAATAATAAAAAAAACCGCCGAAGCGACGGCGGACAGGGACGGAATCGGCTGCGCGAAACTTGTCGTATTCTGCAACGCGCCTGAAGACAACCCGTTTATGGCCGGCGCTTTTCACGGCGTCGGAGAGGCCGAATGTGTTCTTAATGTCGGCGTATCAGGCCCGGGCGTTATAAAAGCCGCTCTTGAGAATTGCCGCGGAATGAATTTTGACCAGTTAGCTGAAACAATCAAAAAGACAGCTTTTAAAATAACACGAATGGGGCAGCTTGTAGGAATGGAAGCAGCGCGCAGAATCGGTGTACCTTTCGGTATTCTGGATTTGTCTCTGGCTCCGACTCCCTCTGTCGGAGATTCTGTCGCGCGTATTCTTGAAGAGATCGGCTTACAGGCAGCAGGAACTCACGGAACAACAGCCGCGCTTTCACTGTTAACTGACATGGTAAAAAAAGGCGGAGTGATGGCCTCAACTCATGTCGGCGGCTTTTCCGGCGCTTTCATTCCGGTCTCTGAAGACGAAGGCATGATTGCCGCCGTAAAGAACGGTTCAATTTCACTTGATAAACTGGAAGCGATGACATGCGTCTGCTCTGTAGGGCTTGATATGGTTCCCCTGCCCGGCGACACACCGGCTTCCACAATATCGGCAATAATCGCCGATGAAATGGCAATCGGTATGGTAAACAATAAAACTACCGCAGTAAGAGTCATTCCTGTTCCCGGCAAAAAAGCAGGCGATTGGGCGCAGTTCGGCGGTCTTCTGGGCGGCTCTCCCATAATGGCGGTTAACAGCGCGTCAAGCAGCGCGTTCATTAACAGGGGCGGAAGGATTCCTTCTCCAATACACAGTTTCAGGAATTGAAAAATTTCGTATAACTGCGAATTGCGGGACACAGACGGAATTTAAAACCAGCGTTGAATTTTAAATATAATCATCATTACCAATGCAATAAGACCCAATCCGCCAAGAACAATGAAATAGGCGAATTGATACCTTAATTCAGGCATATAATCAAAATTCATGCCGTATATCGCCGCGATAAAACTCAGCGGAATAAAGATGGATGAAATCATGGCCATTACTTTCATTACTTTATTCAGCTGATATGACAATAAAGACAAATTCACTTCCATGATGTTTGACAGCCATTCCCGGTAATGATCCGCTAGCGCAATGGCATGATTCAAATTTTCATTTAGATCCTGTAAAAACGGCTTAATTTCTGCGGTTTGAAAGAATAACTCATGGCGGGAAATAGTCATCAGGTTTTCCTTTAAAGGCAGGATTGCCCTTCTGATTTGCTGCAAATACTTTTTTGTTTCCTGTATTTTTTCAATGAATGTATTATCGGTCGTTTGAGCCGCGCGGTCTTCAAAATCCTCAATATAATCTTCCAGATTGTATAAAGTACGTAAATATTCATCAATAATATTATCAATGATTAAATATGCGATATAATCAGTATCAATTTTATTAATGTCTCCTGTGCTTTCCAGCAGTTTTTTTCTTATACCGCCGAATGAATCCTCTGATAATTCCTGAAAAGTCAATAAAACATTTTTCATGACAATTATGCTAATCTGATCAATTACTAACTCATTTATTTCATCTTCTTTTGCCGCAAAGTTTTTCTTCTTTCTGAAATAAGGAAATTTCTTTTTCTTCTCGTCCGCCGGACTGTAAGAATGTTTTTTATGCTGAATTGTTTTAATTGATAAAAATCTGTATTTATCAAAAACTTCCATTTTTGCCTGCTGCTCTGTGTGCAGAACATCTTCAATGCTTAAAGGGTGAATTTCCAGCAGTTCGCCCAGTTTTTTTATTGAATCAATGTCTTTTAATCCGCTTACATTTATCCATGACATTTTTGAATCATTCTTATATTTTATCAGTTCATCTACAGAGGAGATATTATACATCTGTGTTTTCTCTGAACCGCATGATAAAATTGACAACTTCATTTCACAGGCGGGTCTGTCTCCCATATAAACAGGATTAACAAGCTGAAGATATTTTGACTTTAGTAACGCCATTTATATACACCTTTTGTCCGGTAATTGTTTTATCGTGTTAAAATATAACATATTAAATCAATATTGAACAAGTTATTGTATAAAATTTTTATAATTGGATAATTTATATCGTATTACACCATGACAATTTATCGTTTGACTTTTCGCAAAAATTATTATATATTGGTAGCAGAGCCGTTGTGCTCTCAATTCTGTATATCAGGATTGGAAAAATCGCCCGTATGGGGATTTTATTTTAAACAGCCTGGAACGGCGGTTAGCGTTCCGGAACCGTGGGTTTCAGGGCAAGGAGCACTTTATGAAAGGCGCGAGAAATTACATGGATCTGGGCAGTGTTTTCGATGAAATTTTCGAAACAGCTCAGGAATTTAAAGATCATTTCCAAAGAAATTTTAACACCTGCGATTCGGAGGGCGGTAGATTCAGGCACGGTCCGCCTCCGCCGTTTTCTTTTGGCAAACAATTCTTCGATGAGAATACCGATTATTACCCGAATTATTCATATCCGCCGATGAATGTCTTTATGACGGGAGACAAGTCGCTGGTTTTTGAATTTGCTCTCGCGGGTTTCGATGAAAAAGACATCAATCTCTCTTTTCAGGGCGATTATATGGTTTTTACCGCAAGAATTGATACTTCGGACACGGATAAAGAGGAAAATCGATATAACGGCGAGGAGAACGTCCGCTATTTTAAACGCCGCTTAAAAAGAAAAGATATCGAAAAACAAAAATATTTTGTCCCGCTTGATAAATACGCGCAGGAAAAAGTTAAAGCTGTTTACAAAAACGGAATATTGCGCGTAACGATTCCGCCCAAGGATGAAGTTGATCAAAACGACGGTATAAAGATCGAAATCGTAAAAGAAGGGGTTTAATGTCCTGTAATATTTCACACAGAGATTATTAAGAAATGTTTCAAAATAGTCTCTGTGTAATGAACATTAAACGGCGTTACTGTCTTTTTTAACAGGCATCTTAATTCGTTCTATTGAGCGGGCTTTTCCGTCTTTTGCTATGTCGATGTATACTCCCTGCAGCTCAAGAGCGTCCCATGCGTCTTTTGTCCAGTCAGGGATGCCTGTTATATATTCTCTGATTCGCGAGTTAATATCGCAGCCTCCGATTGATTGAAAACTGCCTGTGCGGCCGGCGTCGCTGATACATGCGCTTCCGCCTGTAAGAATTGATTCATCAGCTGTTTGGATCCTGTTATGAGACCCAATCACGGCGGAACATAAACCGTCGGCGGAGTAGAAGAAAGTCTTTTTTTCCGCGCTTGCCTGCGCGTGAAAATCAATTATGATGTACGGCGTTTGTTTTTTTAAGTTTTCAAGAAAATGCTTGAGGGCAATAAAAGGATTATTTGCATGGAGCCGGGTAAATCCGTTTTGCCCGATAAAAACAGCCACGGCGATTTTTTCTGTATCACCTGAAGAGGAACGGAACTTAAATATTTTATATCCGGTGCCCGGCGCCTGCGGATTTAAATTTTCAGGCCGCAGCACATAAGGGGTTTTATCCAGATTTTCCGTTAAATCTTTTTTATAAAAACAGCACTCCCCAAGCGTAATTGCGTTCGCTCCCATTTTAAAAATGTAGGCGGCGTGCGATCGGCCAAGTCCGTTTCCGCCTGTCGCTCCGTCCGCGTTGACAATGAGAAAATCATGCGGGTAACGCGCTTTTAGATCATTAAGGGCTTTCTTGAAAGTATAAACACCGGGCCTGCCGACAATCTCTCCCACATAAAGCACTTTCATGGAGAACGCTCTTTATTCGCTCCAAGCTCTGAAATAACGCGCTCAAACTCCGCCGCGGCGCGCCAGTCGCATAATTCCCTGCATGTATCGCGCAGATTGTAAAGCGCGTCAAAATATTGGGGACTCAGGCTTATCGACTTTTCAAAACAACTGCGGGCTTCTTCATAATTGCTCTGATTAAAATATACAACACCCAGATTGTTCCATATCTTCGGATCATTATCACAGTTTTTAATTGCGGATAAATAACATTGCCGCGCAACATCCAATTCGTTTAATTCATAATATATGAGCCCCATGGAATGCCAGGCTTCGGTAAGGCCGTCATCAATGAGCAGGGACTTTTGAAAACTTTCAATCGCGTCAGGGTATTCGCCTGTTTTTTGCTGGGCTATACCTAAATTAAGCCACAATAGCGGGTTCTCAGGCTCCAAAACCAATGCCTGCCTGAACAAACCAATGGCTTCAAACGGGCGGTTTGCCTCTGTTAACGCGATACCGGAATTATTTAGAACTGCGGCTTCTTCCATTTTTATCCTGATAAAATTAGCTGTCTCTCTTACAGATATTAATAATATACCTGAAATAAACAGGATAAACAACTTAATTTTATTATCGTCACTGTTATTTTTTTTTGGCATATGTTATAATTGCCGGAGTGAAAGACATTAATGAATACCACAGCGGAATGACAGAACATGAGTTTTTTTCCTTCCTGTATGAATTAGTGATATCGAAGGAAGTAACAACTTTCTCAAAACTCAAGGAATTGATTGCTCCGGTTTTGCGGGATAAATGGACGCATCCTGTAATTATGAAAGCTTTTCATCTGTTAAAACGGCTAAACTGGGGATTTTTCTCCGCTATTTGCCCGAATACGCATAAAAAACTCTGGAAAGAAATGGTAATCGCGGACAGGGAATTACCTGAAGCCGGAGAACTGAAAAAAACGCTCCAAATATCCAACCTGTATGTCGCGATGCTTGATATTCACGGTTATACAAAATTCTGCATGGAGTCCAGAAAAAATCTTTCAATGATGCATACATTGGACTGGGCTATTGAAAATGAGATAAAGCGAATTTCCACGCAATGCGGCGCGATCAGTCAGAGGGAGCGCGGAGACGAAATGGTAGTCGTCGCGGCCAGCGCCACCGACGCTCTGACTGCTACCCTGTGCGTTATTGACTACTTTGGAAAAACAAATATTGTAGGCGATCCTTTAATATCGACAAGACGAACCGGCAACGCGGAAGCTTTGCCAATCTTTAAAATAACAGGCGGAATAACAGGCGGCAATACGCAAAGCCCCCTTATTGTAACAGAAAGGGGCAACCTCGCCGGTTTTCTTCTTAATTCAGGCGCAAGGCTGCAAACAAGAGCGAATGAGCTTTCTCCCAAAGAATCAAGGATTATGATCGCCAAACAGGTTATGATGAACTACGAAAAAGAAAACGCGGCCGCCAAAACCATTCTGGCGCAGAATGATTCAATCTATTTTTTTGATACAGGGCATATTGAATTCAAGGGAGTAATGATTCCGACATGCGAAGTTGTTTTTGACAAAAGCGAGCGTTACAAGGAAAAATTCGCCGAAGACATAACAAGGCTTTTTTCTTCCATTCGTGAAAATTTATGGGAACTTCGCATTTATCAGGATTTAATGGAACTGCTCACAAAAGCGGCGCAGACCATGGCAAGGTTTTCCATAACACCGGAACATCCTGTTTACGGCTTACAAACAATTAACAATGATTCCTATGTGCAGATCTGCCGTAACGCGATGAAAACATATTGCGTTAATGAAGATTATTATCTTTCCGTGGATTATCTGCATAATCTTGTTACTGTAAGCGAGCTCATTCCGTTATTTGACAGATTAATCCTTGATTACCTTAAGGGAATTACAGAAAAATATCAGCTGCTCCTTGACGCTTTTGAAACGCATATAGACAAGGAAGTTGATGAAAAAGCCGCGCAGATATTTCACGGAGATCATTACAAAACATGGATGGCCGCGAAAAACGGCTCGCAGGTTTATGAAAAAATGCGTGATATCGGGCGCAAGAGCAGGGAAATTACCAAAAAGAAAAATTTATGGCTGATGATGCTTTCGCAGAACAAGGAAAAAATGGAGTTTACCCTTTACTCAGGCAAGAAATAATCAGAGTCTGTTTATAATGCAGACACATTACAGATAGACCACTTTAAATTAATCAATCACAGTAACTTTTGTCGCGCGGTAACGCGGAGCGCCTTCCTTTTTGCTTTTCTCTTCATCAATTTCTACAGTATACTTTACCCGCATCCCTACCCTTAATTCAGAAAAATCGCGTTCGAAAAGCTTACTGTAATGAAAGTAAATATTATTGCATTTCTCGTCTGTAATAAAGCCATAACCGTTATTGATGCTGTAAATATTTGATTCCAGCACTTCATTACCAGCTGTGATTTCATCAGGTTTGGCGCTGGATAAAGCCTGATATCTTTCAAGGACACGCTCAGGAACAAACAGATCCCTTAAAAGATTCTTGTCATCCTGATCAATTCGCTGATGCATCTGAATAGCAAAAAAAACTTCGTCCTGCAGCTGGCGCGAAGTTTTTGTTTCCACTGCATCGCCGTTTTCGTTATGATACGAAAAATCCCAGCAGATAAGCATTACCTGCGTTCCTACGGTATGCAGCTTTCTTACAAGAGGAACATAATCGCCGTCTCCGGCCACAAGAACAAGAATATCAAAATGTTTATATATAGCAAGCTCATATGCTTCCAGAGCAAGCCACACGTCGATTCCTTTTTCCTGAACCGTGTTATTGTCGCCGAAACGCAGCGGAAGATAATGGCTGACGATATTCTCACGCATCAGAATATCCTCAAAAATGCGTTCGCTCTGCACTTTTTCACCCAATTCTTTTGCGGAAGATCTTCCTTTAAAATAATGAGCGTCTATAATCCTGCATTGACCGATATCGTTCCTTGTACGGGACGCAACTTCGCTCCTGATAAAATCATGAAGGCCGCTGATACTGATACGTGATTTTTTTTCGTGTTCATATTTATAATAATTGCTTACTTTATAAAAATAATAACCGTCATAAAAAATACCTATTCTTAAAATATTAAGGGGAGAACCTTCGCTTGTCTTCGGCTGAGGCTCCATAAAATTCTTTTCCATAATTAAATATTTTATCTTAATATATTGAATTAATCTATAATAAATGTTTAAGTATCAATATTTAATTATGACTCTAATAAACGGAAAAGGGAATTATTTCGGTAATTTGAACCCTGAAACGGGCTGAGGAGGCCCAGCGGCCTGAATCAATATAATAACGGGGAAAGGATGCAAGGCTGATAAGTCCTGTAACTTCTTTCGGGCGGTTCCTTTCGCTTCCCTGCAGCATCGCGCGAATCGCGGCTCTCGCGGCGTCTTCAAGCGCCATTTTTTTAAGTTCAATCCAGCCCGGGTATTCATCAATTTTTGACGGTCCGTATCCTATTGCCTGCGCGTTTGCGGTTGTTCCTGTACGCCATAACTGGTAGCGGCGCTGCATGGCATCATTCAAATGGAAATCCGCCCACACTCTGAGCTGCATGTCTTTAACCAGCGTATCCGTTACGCGCAAAGAAGGATCACCGTATTGAATTGTCCCGGCCTGTTCCAGTTCAAGGTTTTCTTCAATTCCTCTTGCCCTTTCTCCCACTTCATAATTAAAGGACCAGCCGTAAATCATTGCGGAGAAAAACATGGACATTTCATCAAGGGCGCGCCTGCCTGCCGTTTGAATATCAAGAGGATACTGCTCGTCCACATGGCCGATATAGATCGGCTCTAAATCAACATAAACTTCGCCGCGGATAACATCGGAATGCAAACCCCATTCACTCTGAGCGGATAATGTAAAAGAAATAGTCAGAAAAAAAAATAAAAACCCGCAACAGCGCATACAATAGTATCGGAATTTATTATTTATTTTTGAGTTTGTTCAAAAACTGAGCAGTTGGTACAGTCTTATTTAATTGCAATTAACCTAATTCAATCGAACGTTTCCATGCCGCTTCCACGGCTTTAATTACCGTACTGCGGAACGCGCCGTCTTCAAGAGCGACAATTCCCGCAATTGTAGTGCCGCCGGGGGATGTTACCATATCTTTCAGTTCTCCGGGATGTTTTCCTGTTTCCTGAATCATTG
>JAIRQF010000020.1 GCA_031256635.1 Treponema sp.
CTTGCCTCTGGCAAAAAATTGAATCCAGTTTCCGGTTTTTTCCTTCTGAAAAAAAATCAGGAAATACGCTGCTATGAGAACTATTGCCGCAATTATCAGAAAAGGAACCAATTATTACCCCATATTGATGAAAAATTTCATTATACTAATTATAATACAGAAATAAAGTTATGGGTATATATATTGAAGCCGTGATACTGTATATTCTCCTGTTTTTCTCAGGCTCCGCCGCGATTTTTACAACAGCTGAGTTCTCTGTAATAACAGAACTTGCGAAGATATTAATATATTATATTCCTTCAATAGCCCTGATCTGGTATTTGATATGCAGAGCGAAAGAACGGGAAATTGCCGCGGCCGGAGAGGCTGTCGATCTGAAGTCCTCTTTTTTCATGATAGAACAATTTAAATTTAAGCCTGGAAAAAATGATTTGATATCCGCTCTTGCCGCGCTGCCTTGTCTTTTACTGACCGGGTTTTTTATTACATGGATATCTGTCATAAGCGGAAATACAACGCAAGTTATTCTTTATTCACCTTCCACAGCCGCGCAGTGGATAATTCTTTGTTTATCCCTCATTTTTTCCGCGTACCTTGAAGAAAGTTATTTCCGTTTTTATCTTTTATCCATGAGAAAAGAGCTGGGTTTAAATATTCCGGGTATATTGATTCTTTCGGTATCATTATTCTCTATCTGCCATTTATACGGCGGATTCTGGAGTTTTTTAAATGCCGCAATCAGCGGTACAGTCCTTTGCCTTATTTTCCTTAAGTACAATTCTCTTCACGGTATAGCGATTGCTCACGGGTTATATAATATTTCTGCTTTTGTTTTATACGCGGTAAACAACTAATTCATTTCAATGCCGAGAAGCGTCCGCACCTCTTCAAGATTTTGCGGTCCTTTCGGCTCTCTTAAGAAATTTATGACAGCGAATACCCTGACAGGTTTTTCCCTGCCCTTAACCGTTACAGACGGTACTTCTTCGGTGCGGAATTTATCTCCGACAAGATTCCATGTATCTTCCGAAATGAGAATGTCAGCGCCGAGCGGGTTCGCGAAAGATCCGATTTGAGCCGCCAAATTTACAGGCTCGCCGATTACTGTGTATTCCATATGCTTTTCGCTGCCAAGCTGTCCTGCCGTTACAATTCCGGAATTAATTCCGCAGCCGAAACGAATCATCGGATTTGCGGGGTCTCCTTTCTTTCTTTCCCTGTTCATGTAATAAAGGGTTTTTCGCATCATCAGGGCTGCCTTGATGCATGCAAACGCGTCTTTTCGCGGGCTGCCCCCTGACAGAAGTGTTCCCCAGTGCGCCATTAAAGCGTCTCCGATTAATTTATCCACAACGCCGTTTGTTTTCTCAACACATTCGATCATGTCTTTATAGTAATGATTGAGCCAGTTAATCATTTTATCGGAACCATCATTGCCGAAATATCTTGAAAAATTGCCGGACTTCGCCGCGAATTCGTGAATGTCGGTAAATAAAACCGTGCATTGCTTCGGCATGCCGCCTGGTTTTATTTCTCCGCGTACCGCTTTTACGGCAATCTCCCTGTTTGTAAACATGGCTAAATTGTTCAGAGCGCAGCTCATCTTTTTAAAATCGGAAGTTAAAACGCCGATTTCATCAGGACTGTTATATTTTAGCTGCGGATTAAAATTTCCTTCTTCAATCTGACGCGAGGCTGCAGCCAATGATTTTAACGGAGTTGATAACGATTTTGAAATAATGGCCATTAATATAATTGAAACCAATAATATTATAACCGCGAAACAGATACCGTAACGTAAAGATGAGTATACTCCGTCAAATGCCCTGTTATAATCGACGCTTGTTATAACAATAACATTTGCCGCGTTAAGTTTTGTGAACGCAATATATTGTCTAGCTTTTTTTTCAACTGATAAATTGTTTTGAATACCTGCGCCTGCAAGAACATTCGAAAAACTTTTCACAAGCGGCATTATTTGGGGACTAAGTCTTTCCCAGACATTCAATATTATGTCATTATTTTGTAAAGACGCGCTTTCAAATATTCCAAAGTCAGATTCAAAAAGTTTTTGTCCCCTGTTATCGCGGCTTTCAAGAATTGTTCTGATAAAATCAAGAGACGCGACATTGGAGCCTTCCCTGACAAAGGAAAAATCCGCGTATGCCAGAAGATCACCGTCTGAGTTTATCATGAATGATTTATTAATCCCGTAGCTGAAATTACTGTTGATGTTTTCTGAGGATATCAGTATTCCGGCCTCTGTGCCGGTTTGGCATGGAAAAAACAAAGCCAGTATAGGTCTTGAGAATTGAAGTGAAGCGTTGCGAAGCAGAGTTTCTCCCCGCTCGGCGCGTGCAAACGCTCCCGCCTGATTTGCAAAGTATAATTCAACAGCCCTTTCATCAATACCGCGCAAAGAAAGCGTTTGGCTGTTAAGAAGCAATTGAGATTCTCCGCTGCGCGATTTAATAAAAACCGCCAATATCTGAGGGTTTTCAGAAAAGAAGAAATTATTAAAATCCTGAATTGCCGCTCTCTGTAAACCTGATGATGAGACAGATTGTATTAATAATTTTGAGCTGGACTTTAACCTTGTAAAAACGGATTCTGTTTCCAGCGAAGAAATACGGTTTATTTCCATATTAACGGCTTCGGCGTTCTTACGCACATCCGTGTGAGCATGACGGAAGCCAAAGAATATTACAATACCAAAAGAAACAATAATAATAAATGAAATAATCAATATTAATTTTGCGCCGATTGAAAATCTGATTTTTTCAATATTGCGCTGAATCTTCTCTTTACTCATATTTTTATTATTATCCTCTGTATCCTTGTGCAGTATCCGGAAAATAAATCAAAGCATGTTTAACTGCCTGTATGCCTGTTCGGCAAGGCCAAAGCCCGCGTTCTTTGTAAAATCTTTGGCATACTCGTCGTATAACATATCTTCGTACATTTTTCCGGCGAAACCTTCGTCGATAAAACCTGATTTTTGTACGGTATTTCTCATGCTGGTTAAAAGGTTTTTAACCAGAAAAGTTTCAAGTTCAAGGCAGAGCTGGTAAAGTTTGTCTTCTTTGTCAATCGGTTCCTGTTTGGAACGGGTTTCTGCGAAAGTTGAGGAAGAGGAAGCTCTTTTTAAAACTTCCGCGAAATTTTCAGGACTGTGAACGGGGGAAGAAGATGTTATCTGAAAATTATCCATATAAAGAGACGCGGGATTTTGTATATTAAGACCGGCTATATCCATCTAGTTTACCTCTTTAATGTAGTCGCGGTTCCAAGCATATTGTCGCTTGTCTGAATTGTCCTTGAATTAAACTCATACGCGCGCTGCGCGATAATCAGGTTGACCATTTCCTGAACAACGGCGACATTGGACATTTCAAGGAATTTATGCTCTAAAGTGCCCATACCTTCATAACCGGGAGTGCCGGGAATCGCATCCCCGGATGCCTGGGTTGTTTTAAATAAATTTTCGCCGATTGTTGAAAGACCTACCGGGTTTGGAAAACGGTACAGTTCAATTCTGCCGACATCAACTTCGATTAATTCTCCGTCCTGAGGAATCTGCACGCTGACTCTTCCGTCTTTGGTAATATTTATTGTATTGGGAAGAAACTGATCGGGCATAATAATATCCGGAATAAGCCAGTAACCGTTGCTTGTAACCATGCGGCCGTTATTGTCAACTTTAAAATTGCCGTTACGCGTATACGCGTATGAGCCGTCATGCATCTGTATTCTGAAAAAACCTTCATTGGCAATCGCGATATCGGTAGGAACACCTGTCTCCTGCAAACTGCCCTGCGCGAAAACCCTCTGGGTATCTGCGAGTTTTACGCCGTGCCCCATCTGAATGCCGACAGGAATAACGGTGTCTTCTGTCGCCGGAGTCCCCGCTGTTCTGATTGTCTGATATAAAAGATCTTCAAAATCCGCGCGCTGCTTTTTATAACCGTGAGTATTAACATTCGCGAGGTTATTCGAAATAACGTCAATATTCGCCTGCTGTCCAATCATGCCCGAAGCGCCTGTCCATAAACTTCTTACCATAATAATTTTCCCCTATATCAGCCGAACTTCGCGACCTGATTAATTAATGTGCCAAGCATTGTTTCTTCTGTCTGAATTATTTTTTGATTCGCTTCATACGCGCGGTTTACTTCGATCATCTGAACCATTTCCACTACAGGATCGACATTTGAAGCTTCAATAAAACCCTGTATAACCTTCGGTCTCATGTCCCCTGAAGCTATAAACGCAGGGCCAGATGTCTGGCTTTCGCGGTAAAAGCTGGAGCCCTGTTTTTCTAGATAGCGGTCAAGCTCGAATTCCACGATTTTTAGAATATCAAGCAGTACAGGTTCTTCCCATTGATTTGATTCCCTTCCTACCAGCAATTCCGGAATATCCTGATACGCGGCATTAACCCATACCCTGCCTTCATCGTCAACCTTAAAATTATTTGCTTTTATATTGATGTAGCCGTTTTCGCCAAGCACAGGGTAGCCTTCTTTTGTTTCAAGATAGCCTTCCTTGCCCAGCATAAAAGAACCGTTTCTTGTATAACGCTCTCCGTACGGAGTGGATACCGCGAAAAACCCATTGCCTTCCAGCATCATGTCAAAATCACTTGATGTTTCTCTCGGAGTGCCCTGCGTAAAATTGGTATATAGCTCATTAAGTTCGACGCCTGTGCCAAGCCTGCCCATAATCGGCGCGGCATCCGCGGAGCCGAATGGGTGCAGATACACTCCGTCGTCATCCTGCCGCCGCATTAAAAGTTCAGGAAACGCCTTAAAAGACGCTACATCGCGCTTATAGCCGTCCGTAGCCACATTGGCCAGATTGTTCGCAACCGCGTCCAGCCGCCATTGCTGCGCCCTCATTCCGCTGGCGCCGGTATACATGCCTCTTACCATGATTCATTATCGGCAGTTTAAGAACGTGATTTAATCCATCTTGACATTTCTCCCTTTTTTTGAAAATATCAATAAAACAGGCGGCTGTCGTATAACGGCTATTACCCCAGCCTTCCAAGCTGGAGACGTGGGTTCGACTCCCATCAGCCGCTCTAAAAGGGGTATTTTGTTTATAACAAAAAATACTCGGCGTCTGCCTTCGGTCAGATGCTTAATCGTACAGGGCGCATAACTCAGCTGGTTAGAGTGCTTGCTTTACACGCAAGATGTCCATGGTTCGAATCCGTGTGTGCCCATATGAAATTAATTAAGAATTTATTTTTTACTTCTCTGGTTATTATTTCTGTAATATTAATGTCCTGCCAGGGAAAGAACACAACGGCGCAGCCTGCTTCTTCCGGCAAGGGTGTTACTGTTCTCCTGCTTACAGATTCAAGCGGAGTTGACGACAAGTCCTTTAACGCGGCGGCGTGGAAAGGAATCCTCGATTTTTACGGCGCTTCGGGAAACGAATACGGCTGGCTGGCAACAGAGAACCAGAGCATGTATGTTCCGTCGCTCAGGCAGGCTACGGACGAAGGTCATGATTTGATAATCGTTAACGGCTTTACATGGGATGAGGCTTTAACGCAGGTTTCAAACGATAACCCTCGGCAGAAGTATCTGATAGTTGATGTCGACTGGGTCGAAGCCGGTAATGTCATGCAGGCGGCTTATGCCGAGCATGAAGGCTCCTATCTTGTCGGAGCGGCAGCGGCTTTGAAATATCTTGAAGACAGGGAAGCAAATCCTGATTTCCTTATGTTTCCGCGCTTTGGGTTTATCGGCGGAATGCCGGGCGCTGTTATTACCAAGTTTGAAGTAGGTTACATACAGGGAATCCTTTCAATTATTCCCAATGCGCAGATTGTCGATTATTATGTCGGCAGCTGGAGCGAACCGGCTCTTGCCAAGATTCAGGCGATGAACTGGTATGATTCAGGCGTTTACGCGATCTTCTCGGCTGCGGGAAACAGCGGCAACGGCACAATCGCGCAGGCAAGGGAATACCGCGCCGTGGGAAGGAATGTCTGGGCGATCGGAGTCGATTCCGATCAATATGAAGAAGGGTTATACAATAGTACGGATTCCGCGGTTCTTACTTCCATGTTAAAGCGTGTAGAAAACAGCGTGATATTCGCTCTTAATGCCGTTGAAAATAATACTTTTAATCCGAGCGTTATTACATTCGATTTAAAAGCAGACGGCGTCGGTTATTCAAACGCGAACGCCGCTCTTGGCCCCAACATTATTAACAGGCTGGAAAGCATAAAGCAGCAAATCTCAAGCGGGCAGATAACGGTAGCGGCTACGCTTGCCGAAGCGGTCCGCCTGCCCGGCTTTCCGCAGAACTTAAGAGCGATTGACGACTAAACAGAATAAAACAGAAAACAGACTCTTAAAAGTATTAACAGGCTCAAACGCGGCCATTTCCGCGGCGATAGTTATTCTCGGTTTTCTTGCCGCGACCATGATTCTTCTTTTGATAGGCAGAAATCCCGCGGGTTTTTATCAGGCGATACTGCAGGTTGTAAGCGGGTTTGATTCACGCCGCGGCGTCTGGAACGCCCGTTATGTCGGAGAGTGGCTTGTTGTATCAATGCCGCTGATTCTGTGCGGCCTTAGCATGGGTTTTGCCGCGAGGTCGGGCCTTTTCAATATCGGAGCGGAAGGGCAGTACATGGCAGGGCTTACCGCCGCTCAGATAATCGCGCAAAGCGGATTCGCTTTTTCCGGGATTCCTTTTTTTCATCCGGCGCTGGCTGTGTCGGGCGCGATGGCGGCAGGCGCGGTATGGGGAGGTGTTTCCGGTTTTTTTAAGGCCAGATACAGGGTATCGGAAGTAGTTTCTACCATAATGATGAATTATATCGCGCTTTTCCTTCACCGCTTGATTACATTGAGGATCCCGGGCAGCAATACTTTCAGAACGCCTGATTTTTCCGCCGCCGCCTCTCTTTCAAATTCGTTTCTTCAATTCATTACAAACAATTCAAGGCTCAATAACGGATTATGGCTGACAATCGCGGTTATTCTTTTTTACTCTCTTATAATGGAAAAAAGCACGCTGGGATATTCACTGCGCGCCGCGGGCTTTAGCAGGGATGCCGCCGTTTACGCGGGCATCCGCGTTAAAACAAATATCACCATTTCCATGACAATCTCAGGGATGTTCGCCGGGCTTGCCGGGGCCGTAGTCGCGTTAGGTGTTTTTTCGTACGGGCGCATACTGACAGCTTTTGAAAATTACGGCTTTGACGGTATCGCGGTCGCGCTTGCGGGCAACTGCACCGCCGCCGGAATCGCGGTTATGGGACTGCTTTTCGGAATGCTAAAATCCGCCCAGCCCCTTATGCAGTCCCGCCAGATTCCGCGCGAAATTGTTAATATTATTATGGGGCTTGTAGTTGTTTTTATTTCATTGCGGCCGGGGATTCTAAAGTACATTGAGAAGCTGCGCAATCAGCCGGAAATTGAGAAAGAGAAAACCCCTTTCCTTATGAGGCTAAAAAAGAGCGGGAGACAGGCAGGCTAATGGATCAATTATTTCTTGCGGGAATGATTCCCTCAACATTGATGATAGTCTCTCCCATTTTAATTGCCGCAATCGGAGGAATGATCTGCGAACGCGCAGGAGTCGTCAACATCGCGCTGGAAGGGCTCATGTCGATTGGCGCCATGACAGCCGCGATTATCCATGTGCTTTTGGAATCATCAACAGGTTTTTCCATTCCCCTCGCTCTGCTTTTCGCCTCTTTCGCTGGCGGCCTTTTCTCGCTCATTCACGCGTTTGCTTCCGTTACGCTGAAAGCTGATCAGGTTGTTTCCGGCACGGGGATAAATCTCCTTTCCAATGGAATAACTGTTTTTATATGCCAGCTTGTGTTCGGCATGGATCGTAGCAGAAGTTACAGAATGGGAATGAAGGCGGGATTTCTCGGAATCTATCCCACTGTTTGGATAGCTCTCGCTATTCTTGCCGCCGCGTGGTTTGTATTGTACAAACGCCCCGAAGGGCTTCGCCTTCGCGCTTCAGGAGATCATCCGCAGGCTTTAGCCGCCGCCGGAGTAAACGTAATTATAATTCGCTATGCGGCGGTTTTAATTTCCGGACTTCTTGCAGGGCTTGCGGGAGCCTGCGTTGTTCTGACCCAGGATATTCAATTTACGGTAAATACAATTAACGGAAAAGGTTTTATCGCCCTTGCCGCGGTCTCCTTCGGACGCTGGCTTCCTTTAGGCGTACTGGGCGCGAGTTTTTTATTCGGCCTGTCTTCCAGCCTTGCTGTTAATATTTTTAATATAAGAAGCCTGGATTTCCTGCCGTCGGAAGTTTTTAATATGCTGCCGTATTTTATTACACTGTTAACGCTTGTGGTTTTCAGCGGCAAGGATCACGCGCCAAGAGCATTGGGAGAAAGGGAATAATCCCTTATTGTAATGCCCGAAAAAACCGTGCGTTAACGCACAAAATAACCGTGCGTAAACTCACTGTAAATTCCGTGCGTTCACACGGATTTCTTTTTTTAAATTCATGAATTAAAATTTTCTTAGATGTTCATCCGTACAAA
>JAIRQF010000055.1 GCA_031256635.1 Treponema sp.
AATATATTCGCGGGTCTTGACAATCAGCTAACAGATGCCACGCGGGTATTGGTATATCAGATTTATAATACCGCTTTCAGATCTCTTGAATTCGGCTACGCAAGCGCAATGGCGATGGTGCTGCTTATTCTTGTTGTCGGTATTACGCTCTTCCAGTTCCGGCTGGAAAAACGGTTCAGCATAAACTAGGAGCAGTCATGTTAAAAACCGGTTTAAATGATGTTAGTGTGCCAGTCCGCATTTTGGTTTATTTTTTACTCGTTTTTACCGCGCTTTCAATGCTTCTGCCGTTTGTGTGGATGTTATCATCTTCCTTAAAGTTAAATAAAGATGTTTTCACCTTTCCCATTAAATGGATACCTGAAGAACCCAGATGGAAAAATTATTCGGATATATGGACGAGAATTCCTCTATTAAGATTTATCTATAATACTTTCTTCCTTTCAATTACCATAACGATATTACAGGTTTTAAGCTCAAGTTTCGCGGCTTATGCTTTTGCTAAACTGCAGTTTCCGCTCAGGCGCGTTTTATTTATGGGTTACATCGCCACAATCGCGGTACCATGGCAGGCTTACATGGTGCCTCAGTTTATCATGATGAGCCGATTCAACCTTAACAACACTCACCTTGCGCTTATCTGCTTACAGGCGTTTTCAGCGTTCGGCGTTTTTTTAATGAAACAGTTCTACGAGAATGTCCCAGATGAACTGCGCGAGGCCGCAAGGATTGACGGCTGTTCCGAATACGGCATTTGGTGGCGTATTATGCTGCCGCTGTCAAGGCCGGCGGTATCTACTTTGGTTATCATTACATTTGTTAATGTATGGAATGACTTCCTTGGTCCGCTAATCTATCTTACCAGAACAGAATTAAAAACAATTCAAATCGGGCTTCGCTCATTTATCTCGCAGTATTCAAGCGAGTACGGTCTTATTATGGCCGCAAGCGTAGTCTGTCTGATTCCTGTACTGGCCGTCTTCCTTTCGCTGCAGCGGTATTTTGTACAGGGCATTGCCTCCACTGGCATTAAAGGTTAATAATAACTATTTTTTTTACATTTTTATCCGGCAGTATGTATAATTTAATTTATGAGCGGCTATATAGAGAATGTAAAAAGCAGAATAATCTTCTTTTTGGTGGTGTTTGCGCTGCTCATAACTGTGCTTGCGTTAATATTCAGTTTCTATATTATTTATTCATTTCAAAAACTAATCGTAACCCGCACGGCGGAATTTAACCTTCAGCTTGTTGCTAGTCTGATTGAGCAGGATATTCGAGAGCTTACCGCTCTTAGCTGGTGGTGCGGTTACAATGCGCGGATAATCGATTATTTCCTCGCACAGGATCAACTTGTTTCCCGGAGTATGGATGCCTGGAATTTGCTTTCTGAGCAGCTTATTATCAACAGGGCCGGACGATATGTGCGGCGTCTTCTTGTAAGCAATTCAACAATGACAAGGTTTTTACAGGTAGGCAATTCTTTATCAAGCTCATATCCTGTAACAATTTATAATCTTGATAAAATTCTTGAAAACAGCGTTCGTGAAAAACCGAACTGGCAGACGCTGGAACAGGATGATTTTATTTTTGCTCCCGACAAGATGCATATTCCTTTTACTTTTCCGGTTTACAATCCGCAGGACGGAGGAGAGATTGGTATTGTATTACTCGGTACTAATACAGGTATAATTACCGACAAGCTCAGGGGTTATAATCTGCCTGACAACTCGCAGCTCTATCTTGGTATCGGAGGAAAAAATTATCTGATCGAAGACAATCAGATAATCCCGGAAGAATTGCATTTTACCATTATAAAATTGATAGATAACAGCGATACGGCGACCGAGGCAATTGTCATGGAAGGTTTGGATTCCATGAAAAGATCACGCACCTTTGTCAGCTATCCAATACGCGATGAACTTGTTTTAATACATGCGTTCGATCCAGCCCAATTTGTTCTGCTTTCAGGAGCGTGGCCTGTGTTGATTGCGGGTTTGGGAGTATTGATTGTTCTTTTGGCGATTATGGCAAGCGGTGTTAACCGTATGACAATGGAAATCACCGCGCTTATGAATAAAGGAATCGCAGATGAAAAAAATAAACGCGATCTTGAATACCGAATGCTTCAGAGCCAGATTAATCCGCATTTTTTATACAATACCTTAAACTCAATTAAATGGATGGCTACCATTCAGAATGCCGCCGGAATTGCCGAGATGACCACAGCCCTCTCCCAGTTTTTAAAAGCTCTGTCCAATGATATCCGCCAGATTGTACCTCTGCGTGATGAGCTTTCGATTCTTGATGATTATATGGTTATTATGAAGTACCGCTACGGCGATTCGGTTAACTACGAAAAGAAAATCGCCGATGAAACTTTGCTTGATACTCCCATTCCGCGTTTTATTCTGCAGCCGCTTGTTGAAAACGCAATCTTTCACGGCATAGAACCAAAAGGCAGCGGTAACATTGTTTTTTCCGTTCAGAGAAAGGATAATGATATTTTGATTATGTTAAGTGATGACGGCGTAGGCATGAGCGGCAATGCCGTTACGGGGATTGGACTTCAGAATATTGACGAGCGGCTGCGCTGTACTTTTGGTGAAGGATATGGAATATTTGTCAGCAGCGAGATTGAGAAGGGAACTGTTGTAACCATGCGGCTTCCTTGTAACATTGGTCCGGTGAATGATAACAGAGAGAGTAAATGATCAGGCTCCTTATAGCAGATGATGAACCTCTGGTTTGCGTCGGAATTCAATCCATGCTGCGCTGGGAAGATTACAACATAGAAATAGCGGGAACAGCGCGTAACGGCCGTCAGGCTGCTCAGATGATCGAAGAGCTTCGTCCTGATATTGTGATAACAGATATTAAAATGCCGCTCAAGACAGGGCTTGAACTTGCCTCGGAATGCAGCGGTAAGTACGGCAGAATACCGCTCTTTATTTTCCTTACAAGTTATGACGAGTTTAATTTTGTTAGACAAGCTTTGGAATATCAGGCTGTTGATTATTTAATTAAACTGGATATCAATCCTGACAATCTGGCCATGTCGATCAGCCGGGCGGTTAAAATTCTTGAAGAGCTTCGCGTTCCCATTAATCCGGCGGACAGAAGCCGTCTTGTAGGTTTTCAGGAAAAATTCTTTTTTAAGCTTTTTAACGGTTTGTTTCAGGACAGAAAAGATTTTTCACGGCAGATTGATGAACTTGAACTGGAATTTTCCGGCTCCGCTTTCATGGTGATTTTTGCGGAAATAGAAGCGCCTGATAACACTCATACCTGTGATGAAAAGAATCAAGTGTTGTATACAAGCTCAATGAAAATTGTTAAAGAAAAAATAGAGAAGATATTTTCCGTTAATTTTATAGTACTTGATACAAGGCACTTTTCGATTGTTTTTTGCTTCCCCGATCCGGATATAACTTCGCAGCGCGATCTTCTGGACAGCGAATTGAGGAAAACGATCAATATGGTTTACAATTATTTCAGCGTACATATACGTATGGCAGCCGGTTTTCCTGTGGAAGATCTATTTAATCTTGATGAAAGTTATCTTGCATCTCAGCAGATGTTCCGCGAAACTTCCCGCGACAGACCGCTTGTGTTTTTCGGGCAGCGCACCGAATCTGAAAGGCGGCTTAATTATAAACAGCAGATAGTCGCCAATGTGCAGGAGTATATCCGGCACAACCTTGATAAAAAACTATCGTTACATGACATGGCATCAATTTTTAACTTCAGCCCCAATTACCTGAGCCAGCTTTTTGCCAAATACTCAGGAGAAGGCCTTGTGGAGTACATTACTGCCGAGCGGATCAAAGCCGCAAAAGAAATGTTAAGAAAGGGAACAGGGCCGATTTATGAGATTGCCGAAAAGCTGGGTTTTGAAAACGCTTTTTATTTCAGCAAGGTTTTCAAAAAAGTTGAAGGAATTTCTCCGAGAGAATTCCTTCGCCGTCTTGAACCTCCGTCAGGCATGTGAATTACCGCTGAAAACAAAGGAAGCAAAAATATGAATGATCTGAACAGCCGCCTTAATGAAAACCCGTTACGTGATATCCATGATTTACGCAAAGCGTTATGCGATCTGTTATCCCCTCTTAAGGATTTTACGCATGGAGCGGGATACAATCTGGGAAGCGCCGCCGCTCACTATCCGCCTAAAATCGCATGTATGGAAAGCTGGAGCCGCACTTTATGGGGAATAGGGCCGCTTGTTGCAGGCGGCGGAGAGTATGCAGAAATTGATAACTGCCTTTCAATTTTAAAAAAGGGAACAGATCCGAAAAGTCCTCACTTCTGGGGAATATGCAAAGATACGGATCAAAGGCTGGTTGAGATGGCCTCGGTTGCCCTGTGCCTTATTATCGCGAAGACTGTTTTTTGGGACAGCTTTAACAAGACAGAGCAGGATCATCTTTATAAATGGCTTTCTGTTATTCAAAAATGTGAGTTGCCGGCGACGAACTGGCATTTCTTCAGAATATTTGTCTGCCTTGCGTTTCGCGAACTTGGACTTGAAATAAATGAGCAGGCAGAAAAAGAATCATTTGATATTATTGAATCCTGTTATAATGATGAAGGCTGGTATTCTGACGGAATAAACGGCGCTTATGATTTATACAATCCGATGGGTTTTCATTTTTACGGACTTGTTTACGCGAAATTTTCGCACAGCCGCGATCCTAAAAGGGCCGCTCTCTTTATTGAACGAGCGAAAATATTCGCTTCGCGTTATGTGCTCTGGTTCAGTGATGACGGCTCTGTTATTCCGTACGGACGCAGCCTTACATACCGTTTTGCTTCTTTATCATTTTTTTCCGCCTGCGCCTTCGCCGGAATTGAAGTTATCCCCTGGGGAATGATGAAACGAATAATTCTGCAGGGGTTTCGCTGGTGGTTTTCAAATCCGATACTTGATAACTCAGGAATCCTCTCCTGCGGTTACGGATATCAAAATCTAATCATGGCGGATCATTACAACTCACCGGGTTCTCCCTATTGGGGACTAAAAACATTTCTTGTGCTTGCCTTGCCGGAAAATCATCCTTTCTGGCAGTCTGAAGAAACGCCGCTGTATATCAATCCGCAGTCATTCACCGACAGAATACCTGGTTTTATTATTTCACGTAACGTTGATTCACAGCTATTGTGTTCAGGAGGTATTCCTCCGTTTGAGATGAATCATGCCGCGCAGAAGTACAGCAAGTTCGCCTATTCCTCCCGTTTTGGTTTTTGCGTGTCACACAGCGCATGGGGTTTGGAACAGTCAGGAGGAGACTCGATGCTTTTACTTTCTGATTACAATGAGGAACACTGGCGCGAACGCAGGGATGTAACTGATAAATATTCAGGAGAAGACTGGATTTCCAGCATCTGGGAACCTTGGTACAATGTCAGGATTCATACCGTTTTATGTTATGCAGGTATTTGGCATATTCGCATACACCGTATAGAAAGCGGAAGAATATTAAAAACAGCAGAAGGCGCTTTTGCTGTCCGCCGCTACAATGGATTTGACGAAGCGCTGCCGTTGGTTAACTCCGCTCAAAAAAGCAGCGAAGCAATATCAGCTTTTCCGTGGGGAGCTTCCCGAATTGCCGCTCTGGAATCATCCGCCGGTCAGGAAAGAAAAGGTATAATTGTTGTTCCTGCACCCAATCTTAACATTCTGTATCCGTCCTGTGTTATACCAACGCTGACAGGGATTGTTAATAAAGGGGTTGCTTTTCTGATAAGCGCAGTTTGCGCCGGCGATCAGGATACTGTAACAGAAAATCATCTTCCTTTTGTAAAGTTGTACGATGATAAAGCAGAAATTACTTTTGATAATGGCAAAAAAATAATAGAGCTTTTTCCACTTTGTATTGTAAAAAAAGGGTGAAAATAAAAAATGTATAGTATTCTTTTTGCCCCATGTTTATTTTTAATGGAGCAAAAAGAGTTATTAACTTTGTAAAGTTGTTAAATCTTTCTACCAGCTACTGTTTTTATAGTAGTTCCAGAATTTTTTACTTGATAGTCAATATTACTACCTATCTCCAATTGGAAATTTTGTTGCGAGGTATTGCTAACAAAAAAAGTATGCCCATCATTTAGTCTAACTTGAAAACCATTTACTGTTTGGGTTCCATCTTGCACTTGTTCTTGTACTTCTTCATATAAAACTGCTGCATAATTACCATATTGATATTTAGGACTGCCAGCTCTTGCTACCAATTGAGTATGCCATGGTACTTCAGTACGATATATGTTTTTCGAGGTGTTGATTCTCCCTTTAATGTATAAAGGTATAATGTCCTAGTTATATATTTAGGAACTTCGATAGATGTTTCTTCCATACTTATAACACTTGAATTTTGTACAGGTACAGAAACACATGCAATGCTCATTAGGCAAATTAGAACAATTAAAGAAAACAGAAACTTTGGAATCCTCATAATCTCTCCTTTCGTAGTTTAAACTCATTGCGGAGAATTTTATAAAATAAATATTTTTCTCTGTAGCTGGTGGTAAACTACAGAAATAAATAACTAAAGTAGCAAAGATAACATTCTTGTCACGGAATTCAGGTCAGCTTGAATATTATTCAATTTTCGTTTCCAAGAATTCCATTGGTTGCCATCATACAAACTCTCGTTTTTCTCCAAAGCATTTTCAACTTTAAGTAATTCTCGTACAGAAGATTGTACTAGTTCTGAGATCGTAGCTATATTTTTTTCTGCATCTTTGCCAGAAGCCAAAGTATAAGCTCGCTTTGCATTTCTTTCAGCGTTGCTGAGCCATGTATTAATTTGACTAACAGATTGTGCAAATACTGTTCCGACTGCAAAAAGAACCAAAAGTACCACAGCAATAACAATTGCTTTCTTTTTCATAAAACCTTCCTTCTTTAAGGCAAAATAACTATACGCTGTCTAAAACCACCAGAACAATGTTTTGTATTTTCCCTGCGGGAAATTAATTCCCAAGTTGCAAACATTGACCGCCCATACAGGCAAACCTATATAAAAGCCGAAAATCAGCATTTTTACCTAAATGTTCAAATATCGTGTTCCTTTATTACATATAAAAATATAAACTATTGTCTTCAATTTGTAGTTTAATAGTATTGTATTTGTAGATGTTTGTCAAGTGTAAATGGAAGGGCTAAAGTGGCGATATACCATCAATGTATGAAAATACAGGAAATAAAAGACCTTTTTGGTCGAAATATCAAATACTATCGATTTCACAGGCACCTTTCACAGACTGCTTTAGCTGAAAAAGCTAATATTTCGGTTACATTTTTATCCAATATTGAGCGTGGAAAGATGTTCCCCAAAGTAGAGACACTCTCTAGATTGACTGAAAGTCTAAATGTAAGTGTTCATGAGCTTTTTAAGATGGATCACGTCCCTGATGACCAAAGGGAAATGATTAATCGGCTCACAATAGACATCAAAGGTACAGTAATCACCGCACTTGATGGGGTTTTTAAGCAATATTTGGGTTAAAATTTTATTGGAAACTAATAAAAATCCTTGAAAATATCCATAAATCTGACTTTTACCATGCGTGAAAAGTAATTGTCTTTATGATATAATGTCAACCGGAGGTAAATTATGACAGCAGTTCAAGCTATATATGATGGTAATGCTTTTATACCCGAAAAACCTTGTGAAATCATTAAAGGTTCAAAAGTAACTCTTACCATAAAAACCATAAACAGCGGTTTTTCCGAAAAACAAAAAAAACTCGCCGCTTTCAGACAGTTAACTAAAGAAATAATAGAATCAAATAATACAACCCCTTTGCCAGATGAATTTGATGAAATTCTCTCTCAAAGAGTAGATATTAGGGAGATTTCTGGCTTGTGAGTGTTTTTGCATTAGATTCTAATATAATTTCGTTTTATCTCAGGGGCAATACCGCTGTAATTGCAAATATAGAAAAAGCAATTAATGATGGGAATAGCATATTTATACCGCCTCTTGTATATTATGAAGTAAAACGCGGTTTAATGTTAATTAATGCAACTAAAAAAATGAAAGAATTTGATGCTCTTTGCGAATTATTTCCTGTTGGTGAATTAGACAATTATCTGTTAGATGAATCAATTAACATATATGTACAGGAAAGAAAAGCAGGCAGAAATATCGAAGATGCTGATATATTTATCGCTACATTTTGTATTCATAATAATTATATTCTTGTTACAGACAATATAAAACATTTTAAATATATTAATAACTTACATGTAATAAATTGGGCTAATTAATTTTTGTATTTTGAATTGATGTTGAATTACCTGATAAACAGGATGGATTTGTCATTATTTGAACAGAAATCCAATGATGATGATAAAGGTACTGCCGCATATTCAACTAAAATATAGAATATAAGATACATTATTTAGATATAAGGAGAATTAAATATGTTTGAATTGAATTATAAAACTTTGGCAAATTACAATAAAGTAACAAATGAATATATGAATGATTATATAAAAAATATAACTGAAGAACAATGGAATAAGATATTTAATGGATATTTTAAATCTATACATGAATTATGTTCTCATATTTATATTTGTGATTTTAATTGGCTAAAAAGATTCAGTAAATTAAGAGAATTTAAAACATTCAATAAAAGCATATTTGAAAACAATTTGAAATTTTCAGAAATTATATTTCAAAACACAAATGAATATTTACAAAAGAGAAATGAACTGGATATATTAATTACTGAATTTATAAATGAACTAAATCAAAATGATTTGGAAAGTATATTAGAATTTAAAGATTCAAAAGGAACAAATATTAAAAAAAAGATGGAACCATTAATAATTCATATGTTTAATCATCAAACTCATCATAGAGGAATGATTTCGTTATATTTAGAGTTTTTAGGAATAGAAAATGACTTTGGCGGAAGTCTATACAAGAAAGATTTATAAAATTTACAGCTAATAATTATTTCCACTTCTCAAGGGAATCCTTCATGAATTTTCGAATGTCAATACCGTATACATCATTTACAATGTCATTATTAAGGATATCATCGATCTTTCCATGCGCCGCGATTTTACCGTCTTTCATGATAATCGCCGTATCGCCGAATTGACGCGCAAGGTTTAAATCGTGAAATACGCCAATCAGGATTTTTTCATTCTCACTTACCCATGATTTTAAAAAATCAAGGAGTTCAATCTGATGTTTAAGATCAAGATGATTCGCAGGCTCATCAAGTAAAATTAAATCCGGAGTCTGTGCGAGCGTTCTTGCAAGAAAAACCCTCTGTAATGTACCTCCTGAAAGCTCATCGATCATGCGTTCCCTGATATCCCATATATCCAGTTTTTTGATAATGTTATCAATTATAAATTTATCTTTGTCGCCAGGTTTTTTAAATAAACCCTGTAAATAGGCATAACGCCCCATCGAGACAGTTTCATAAACCGTATACGGAAAGTAAACCTGCGCGTTCTGGTTCAACAGAGCGATTTTTTTTGCGAGAGCTTTTCGCGTAATGAAAGATATGTCTTCGTTATCAATTGAAATAACGCCTCGGTAATCGATAATACGGGCGATTGATTTTAACAGTGTGCTTTTGCCGCATCCGTTAGGGCCCAGAACACAGAGACTTTCGCTTTTTTTCATAGAAAAATATATATTGCAGATAACATCAGAACCATTGTAACCTGCGTATAAATTTTCAACTTTTAACATTTGTCATTCCTTAAATCTTCTTTCTCCTGAAATAAATCCACGCGAAAAAAGGCGCGCCTATTAACGCTGTAATTGCTCCGACAGGCAGTTCCGAAGGAGAGATTACTGTTCTGGCAACAAGATCGGTGCAAACCATGAGAGAACCGCCGAGGATAAATGACATGGGTATCAAATGCCTGTGGCGGGAACCTGTAATTCTGCGCGCTGCGTGAGGTGCAATTAAATCCACAAAGCCGATAACACCGCTAAGTGCGACAGCAGCTCCTGTAAGCACGGCGCAAAGAGCGAGAAGCTTTTTACGCAGAGTGTCCGTATCCACGCCTGATGATTTTGCCTGATCGTCGCCGAAACTAAGTAAATCCATTTCCTTTGTATACAGGAAAATTCCTACAGTTCCAATTATCAAAAAAGGAAGCAAAAGAGCGACATATGTCCAGCCGCGCAGGGCGAAACTGCCCATTTGCCAAAGTGCAATCCTGCGGAGATCATCTGAAAATATCGCGCTTAATGTTGTGAGCACCGCGTTTAGAAAAAGCGATAAAACCATTCCGCATAGTATTATTGTGTTCTTCGACATTGATTTATCGATGCGCGAAGAAAAAGAGGCGACAAAAAAAACGGTAAGAAGGCCGAAGATAAATCCCGTTAAAGGAAGAGAGAAAGTTCCCAAAAAAGGAATTGAAATTCCTGTAACAATTATTATTCCGGCTCCCAATGACGCTCCAGAGGAGACGCCCAGAATATACGGAGAGGCAAGGGGATTGCGGAGAATTGACTGACAAACCGCGCCGCTCATAGCAAGAGAGCCTCCGACAAGAAACGCAAGAAGAACGCGCGGCAGGCGAAGGAGCCACATTATCGAAACATGTCTTGAGTCAATGTTTTCTGAAAGCGGCGCGCGAAAAATTTTATGAAGCGTTATCTGTATAGTGTCAATAAAACTTATATTGGTGCTTCCAAGTGACGCGCCGGTGATTATTATGAATATGGAAATGATTGCACCAATAATAATTTTTTTCATTGTTTAATCCTGGTTTACTGCGCGCCAAGTTCAGGATATACTGCTTCAGCCATCTGACGCAAGGCGAGTAAAACGCGCGCTGAAGGCCTTGAAGACGAATCATTGTCGATTTCATAAATACGATCATTCAAAACAGCGTTTATATGGTTAAAACCCAGCCTGTCTTTTATTTCTGCTGCAGGGTTTTCAATATAATTCACATTTGTAAGTATAATATCGGGATTTCTTTCGATAACAACTTCAACGCTTGGCATAACAAGCCAGTCTTCGTCTGCGAAAATATTACGCGCTCCGATAATTGAAATCATGTCATCAATGTAACTGTTTTTCCCGAACGACATTATGTAAGGCGGCGCGGAAAGTTCAAAATATACCGACGGTCTTTTTTCATAATGCGATGTCTGTCTTGATATGTTATCTGCAATCCGTGAAATCTGCGCTCTTGTAGAAGCGATAAGGTCTTCTCCTTCTTTTTTTACCTGCAAAAGATCCGCTACAAAAGTTATATCATTGTAGATTTCCTCAACGCTTTTACTCATGGAAATATATACGACAGGGATTCCCATATCCGTAAGCAGTTTAAAAGGATCTTCGCCCGTTCCTGTGGGATTATGACCGCTTGCGATTATTAAATCAGGCTCCAATGTGACAATAACTTCGGCGTCAGGATAGAAAAAATCGAGTAACGTAAGGCCGGGAGGAAGAGCGGAAATATTTGCCGAATGTACATCTATTGCGATAAGCCTGTGAGCTTGTCCAAGGTCTGTGATTATCTCTGTGTTTGACGGAGCGGTAGAAATAATCCTGTTAAAAGTGTTTCCTTTAATAATAACCGGTCTTCCCGAACGGTCAATTATCTCTCTGGCGTCATCCTTTTTACCGCAGCCTGTTATAATAAACATGGCCATAAGTAAAGCAAACAATAGTTTTGTTATGCGCATTTTTATTCTCCTTTTATTCTGTTTGTATTTATATTGGCGCGTAATCCCAATGTCATGGTAACTCCGGGCATTGGGTAATCGTAATAAGATTCGTATGAAATGTTCAGCATATTCCGTATTGTGCCTGAAATGTTAATATTTTTTCCGATTTTCTGATTTATTCCGGCGTTTAACAGGAAGTACGGTTTTAATTCCGTAAGATTCGCCGTGTCATGATAACGCAGGCTTTCATAATGTCCGCTGATCGAAAAAGAACCGCTGTCCCAGAAAAATTCCACTGCGCCGCTTAGCGTATGTTCCGGATTGTAAGGAATCCTTTTTCCGGAACTAAAGGTATAGCCGTAACTTAAAAGAAATGATGTTAAATACTTATATGAAAGGGACGCTGTTATTTTTTTAAGAATACCTGATGAAAAAGGGTGTTCGTAATAAATATTACTGTCAAATCCAAAAAGAAGAGCTTCTCCCACATTTTCAGGCTTCCAAATCCCGCCGCTTTGAGAAAACCAGTGAATGGAATCCTTTATCCATTGGGTAAAAAAGACGCTCTCAAAATGAAACATTTCTGTTATGCGCCATGAAATTCCGATGTCCGCTCCCCATCCGTCTTCACTGCGCAGATCGGGGTTGCCTGTTCCGCCTGAGCCGCTCCAGTAGAGTTCTTCAAAGTCCGGAAATTTAAAATTGCGGTAATAATTATTTCTTAACGCGATGTTATCTGTTACATTCCAGAGAATACCGAACTTTGGTATTACCGCGATGTTGGAGGAGCCTTCGTTAGTAAATATTATTTTTGATGAAGGAATTATAAAGAATGATTTTACCGGATAAAATTTAAAAGTTAAATATAAACCGCCGTCATGTCTGCTTCTGCCGCCAATTTCGGTCGAATCAAGTATTATATACCTGTAGTCAATGCCGCTTTGTACCGTTACTTTATCCGAATACCAGCTCCACCGGTTTACCGCGGAAAAATTATGATGATTGTGAAGGGATACTTCCATGGAAGGGGAAGTGTATTCAAGTTTATTAAACTGATATGAAATGGAAAGTTCTGTTGAAAAATCATCATGAAAAGCGCGGGGCATATCGATCATAAAATTATTAAGAGAAGAAAAATCAATCTGGTTACCGGCATAACTTGAGAAGCCTGATAAGGGAAAGTTTTTATCGCCGTAATAAAGGCTTGATGAAAAAATAAATTTTGTTAAATCAGGAAGCTCCCGCACAAAAGAAGCGGAAGCTCCTGCATCAAAGACTTCGTTATTATCTTTCCTGCGGGAATAATTATAATGATCGGTAAAAAGATAATGATTTTCCGCGCGGCTGGCAAAGATGTTAGCTGTCATGGAAAACAAATTACCGCCGTATAATGCTGACAATGAATAATTCTGCGTATCAAAAAGATCTTCCAAACGGGCGTTATGTGTCAAACCATCCCGTCCCCTGTATCTTCCGGGCATGGAAGAAGTATTGGAAACAGAAGCGGTAAACCGCAGACCCTCTTCCTGTTTCCTTACAGTGATGATATTGACAATTCCGCCGAACGCGCCTGTTACATTATATTTTGAATCCGAGCCGCCGTGAATTACTTCGATACGCTCAATCGAGTTAATATCAATCTGGCTGATATCAAATCTGCCGTCCATTGAAGAGTTAACCTGAACTCCGTTAATTAAAAACGCGATACGCTTTGAATCAAACCCCCTAAGATTAATGCCGGACCTGTTTCCGTAAGCGCCGTATCTGACAATGTTCAATCCAAGGGTCTCCTGCAAAAGATTAACAATGTCAGAAGCGCCGCTCTGTTCTATCTGCTCCCTTTCTACAACAGTTATTTGCTGAGTTACAGGTATTGTTCCCACAACAGTGATGTCATCGCCTTCAAAGAAATAGATAAATTCATCTTCTGTTATATCCTGACTATCCGCTACAATAGATAGCAAGAGGAAAAGAGTTGATAATAGCAAAGCCGGAAGAAATCTTCCAAACCGAAAAGTATTAAAGGTCACTATTGCTTTAGATATACTCCCATTAGGCCAATATAATCACCTCTTTTTCCTGCTGTAAATGCAGCTTTTGCCTCATCAAGAGTTTTTTCTTCAGCTCCGGTATAATCTACAAGATTAATCGCTGTACCCATATCTACAGAAACACCAGGTTTAAAATTTTCATAGTAAATACCTACATAATCTCCAGGACGGTCGTTATAACCAACTATTTCCCACACTTCGTTATATATTGGATATGTTTGTTCCTGTCCTGCTTTATATTTAATAATGATCACACCGGCAGTTTTTGAAAAGTTGGTTACATATTCGATTGTACCGGCGTAACCAATATATCCTCCGCCAAAGTCATAAGAAATATCATTAGTGGTTATGATATATCCGTCTGTAAATTCGCTTGTCCATGTTCCAATAAGCCTAGAGTTGAGTTTTCCGTCATCAACAAATGGTTCTTCTTCACCGCAGCTAAAAAACAAAAAACCTGTCAACAACACAATAACTGTCAGGTAAACCGCGCGTTTTGAAAATCTTGCGCATAACGCTGTGAGATAAAAATTCATAAGACACTCCTTTCGGAGAAAAGGGAAAAAGACCGGTTACAGGGGACAGGTAAACTCGGTTTTTCACAGGCTTTTCCACGAACCTTGAAAAAATACGCTTTCACAAGAAAGCGCGTATACCAAAGTCTCCTGGCTTGAGGGCAATTTTTCCGCCGGCCTTCCCATCCAGCGCGGACAGTGACCGTTTTTGGCAGAATCTTCCCTGTTACAGTTACGGGATAGCGGAGGAATTACACCTCACTTCCTTTGAAATATACAATGGAAAATTTATAAGTTTTTTTGATTTTCGTCAAGGATTATTACACACTTACCGCTTGTAATATTGCGTTCTCAACGAATGTATTTAATGAAACTCCGCGGGCGGACGCGGTCATGGCAAGCTTACGGTGGAGGTCTGTATTAATTCGGATATTAAAAGAACCTTTAAATGGTTTTTCAGGTTCTTTCTCTTTAGCTGCGCAATATTCCAAATATTCATCTACCGCATTGTGAAAATCATTGGTAATAGCGCGAACGCTGTCTCCTTCAAATGATATAAGCGCTTTTATTCCAATTACTTTGCCGTAAAACACCGCATCTTCTTCGGAGAAACATACGCATCCTGTATAATTTTTATAATTTAAGTAGTTACCTTGATTTTTATTTTTCATAACAAACCTTTTTCCTTTAAATTCTGGATTAGATCATCTATCTGATACAACTTTAAAGTATTTCGCGGATGCGGCTTGTGCAACCGGATATAATCGCCGTTTTTGTTTGAAAAAAGCACACTGGAACCGCTCGTTTTCCCTGTTGTTTCCATAAAATATCCTATTGATCCTAATAAAGTAATTAATTCATTAAATGTAAAATCCGCAGGCCGGGATAGAAATCTTCGGGCAAGTTTATCTTTTTTGCTCAATTTACTGTCTCTTATTAATATATATTAAATGAAAAAAAATTGCAACTATATTCAGTTGCATTCATTATTTTTACCTATCGCTTCCAATAAGCCGCAAAGATAGCTTAAACCTATCGCTCTGTCATAAAGACCGTATCCAGGCACGGAAACCTCGCCCCAGATGCTTCTTCCGTGATCCGGGCGAAGCGGGCCGCCGAATCCGGTTTCGTATAACGCTTTCATGATCGCGTACATGTCAAGAGAACCGTCAGAAGAAAGATGCGCGGATTCTTCAAAATCACCTGGGCCGTTGTGTTTTACATTTCTGATATGCGCGAAATGTATACGGCCCTTTAAAGCGCGGATTATACCGGGGATATCATTATCTGGGTTTGTGCCAAGACTTCCGGAGCAAAGCGTTACGCCGTTATAATGATTGTCAACAGCGTTTACAAGCCGCATAAGATCATTCTTGTTCTTCATTATGCGCGGCAGGCCGAAAACCGGCCATCCCGGATCATCAGGATGCATCGCCATTTTAATTCCGTATTTTTCGCACGCGGGCATTATCGCTTTAAGGAAATATTCTAGATTTGCGAATAATGATTCTTCATCAATATCCTGATACATTGTGAACAGTTCTTTAATTTTTGCCATGCGCTGCGGTTCCCATCCGGGAAGCAGATGATCATTTGCTTTTTCAAACATTGAGCTGATCATATTGTCAGGGCTTATTTGTCCTATGATTTTATGATCATAGGACATTACCGCAGCGCCGTCAGGACGGACTTTTGCAAGATCGGAGCGGGTCCAGTCAAAGACCGCCATAAAATTGTAGCAGACAAGATTTATTCCGGCCTGTGAAACGGTTTTCAGCGTATTGATATATTTTTCAATATACATATCACGCTCGGCGTTTCCTGTCTTTATCGCGTCGTGAACATTGACGCTTTCAATGCCTGCAATTACAAGTCCGTTATCTTCAACCTGTTTTTTTATCGCAAGAAGCTCTTCCTTTTCCCACGTTTCTCCGGGCTGTTTGCCGTAAAGTGATGTTATTACTCCAAAAATTCCGGGTATCTGTCGAATTTTTTCAAGCGTTACAGGATCATACCCCGGACCAAACCAGCGTAAGGTCATTTTCATAATATTGCTATTTTACAGCATCAAAGCCTTTTTTTAAATCCTCCGGAATATCATCGATATGCAGCGACTTTACATTCGCGACATTCACAGGAAGCGAAAAAAGTTTTTATTCTTCCGTAAAACGCGTAATAGGTAGAGGCTCTTGTAAAACTAACCGGGTTTTACAAGCGGCTAGGTATTCAAGTGTTTTTCCACAAGACAGTATGGCCTTTTTCCCTGGTTTTATTCATGTCAATGAGCCGCTGGTTTAGCGAACCTCGGAACGGCAGGTTTATTGTTTTTATTTTATCGATATATTTTCCGTCTATTAGAATATCGCTTGCGGCTAAAAGATCAATTATGTCTTTTTCATTATCTCCAAGTTCAAGCAGCTGTTCGTATGTATAACCTGTGTAAGTTACTACATCCCAGCCGATTTTATGAGCCTCTTGCGCGATTACCGCAAGTTCGCCGGCCTGCGTAAAAGGCTCTCCGCCTGAGAATGTTATGCCCTGTATTGTTTTTTTTTGTTTTTTCATCAGGCGGATAATTTCTTTTACCGTGAATTCCTTGCCTGCGTTAAAATCCCAGCTTTCAGGATTATGGCAGGCGGGACAGCCGTGCGGGCAGCCTTGAGTAAAAACCACGTACCGCAGGCCGGGACCGTCTACAATGCTTTCTGGGGTAATGCCCGACAACCGCATAAATCAGCCGTTAAAATTCTGGTGTATCCGGCGGTTTTGAATTTCCGCGAGCTTGCTGTCATTAAAACGATCGAGAGTTGATAAATATCCTGTAATTCTGCGCACCCGGTTTATATTGCTTCCGCCGCATCTGGGGCAGATGTCTTCATTAATCACGCTGTTAAATCCGCAGTCGCAGCAGACATCAACCGGGAAGTTTATGGCGGCATAGCCCATGTCAGCATCAGCCATTGCCCTGATTATTGATTCAAAGGCTTTTATGTTACTTTCAGGCGCTGATTGCAGTTCTATATACGATATGTGCCCGGCGTTACAGTACTTGTGGTAAACGCCTTCTATTTCTATTTTTTTAAGCGCGCTTATTTGATATTCCACAGGCACATGAAATGAGTTTGTGTACCATTTTTTATCCGTAACGCCTTTGATTATCCCGTATCGTTCAACGTCAAGCTTTGTGAATTTTCCGCTGAGCTGTTCCGCGGGAGTGGCAAGCAGTGAAAAGTTCAGGCTGTATTTTTTTACGGCCTCGTCGCATCTTCGCTTCATGTGGCTTATAATGGCGATGCCGAAAGACTGGGCTTCGTCGCTTTCGCCGTGATGTTTCCCCATCAGTGAAACAAGACATTCGGCAAGACCGATAAAACCGACGCTGAGCGTTCCGTGGCGGATTGCTTTTTCAATTGTATCGTTTGGAGATAAATCATCGCTGTCAAGATAGAGTTTTTGCCCCATTAAAAACGGGAAATCCTTTACCTTCAAATTTTTCTGTACATTGTACCTTGTTAAAAGCTGCTCAAAAATGACTTCCATCGTTTCATCAAGATATTTCCAGAAAAGGGAAATGTCCTTTCCACAGCGTATTCCAAGACGCGGCAGGTTAATTGTTGTAAAAGAGAGATTGCCTCTTGAGTTTGTCACCTGAGGCCCGTTGCAGTTTGCGATAACCCGCGTTCTGCAGCCCATGTACGCGACCTCTTCATCGCGGAAAGGTTTGTTAAAACTTGAATCCTGAAATGAAAAATTCGGGAACAGCCGCTTGCAGGCGACATGCATGCTTAATTGAAAAAGATCGTAATTCGGATCCCCTTCGTCAAAGTTGACATTTTCCTTTACTTTAAAACAGACATTCGGGAATAAAGGCGATTCTCCCCTTCCAAGGCCTTTTTCGTAGGCAAGTAAAAAACATTCTGTAATCATTCTGCCGGCTTCTGTTGTGTCGGTTCCGAAATTGATGCTGGAAAACGGAACCTGCGCTCCGGCCCTTGAATGCATTGTATTCAGGTTATAAATAAATCCTTCCATCGCCTGAAAAGTTTCTTCTTTGGCGCGATCGTGGGCAAGTGATTTGATTTTTTCTTCATCGGCTGAAATACCCAGGTCGTTTAAATTTTTACGGATTGATTGTTCCTGTCTTTCTCTTTCCCTTTCGACATAAAGAGCCAGGTCCCTGTCGAAGTAAGCGAATGACTGGCCTCCGTGCATATCATTCTGATTGCTCTGAAGGATTATCGCCGCAAGGGACGCGGCTGTTTTTATTCCCTGCGGAGAGCGGATGTAGCCGTGTCCGTTGTTAAAACCGTCCCGCAGCAGTTTGTCCAAAGGTATTTGAAGGCACGTAAGTGTTTTTCCGTACCATGATAAATCATGAATATAAATATCGCCGCTGATATGGGCGTCGGCTTCTTTTTCCGGAAGGACGCGTTTTAAGTAATAATTCTTTGACGCGATTTCCGATATCTGTAATACTTTCGCCGAAGGCGAGTTGCCGACATTCGCGTTATCGCGGTTTGTTTCCTGAATAATAAGTGAGACCGCGTTCATCAGTTCGCTTCGCGCGTCCCTTAGCCTTGTGCGGTTGTCCCTGTATAAAATATACGATTTAGCTTCTTTGGCCAGGCCGTTTTCAATAAGAACGGTTTCAACCAAATCCTGAACGTCTTCAACAGTAAAATTATCTTCGTTGTACAGTTTCTTGATTTTTTTTACTACTTCAAGAGTCAGCTCCATCGCGCGCTGCCGGTCATCTTCTCCCACAGCCTGAAGGCACTTTAGAATAGCGTCCGTAATTTTACTGTCTTTGAAAACCTGAGTCCTTCCATCTCTTTTGATAATGGATGAAAACATAATCCCCCCTCTTTCAAACTCTGTCCGCGGAGTCTGATCCCTTGAGCGTACACCAAAGTTTCCTGGCTTGAGGGCTGTTTTCCTGTCAGCCTTCCCGTCCGATATTTGATCCGGCGAAATTATTATATCACCGAATATTATCGAATAGTGACTTTTTTTGGAACTTTTGTTCCATTTTAACAGAATCTTCCCTGTTACAGTTACGGGATAGCGGAGGAATAGGAATTAATTCCGCACCTCACTTCCATTGAAATATACAATAGCAGTTTATAATAAATAAATGACAAAGTCAAGTAAATTTATTAAAATTACGCTAAATGTAGCGCATCTTTACGGCAGGGACGCTATATATAGCGTGGGAGCATCTTTTGTTGTATTTTAAATAATGGAATAGAAACAGTCAGTAATGAAATTTGCATGAAGCAATAACAATTTGATCTTTTAATACTTTATACACTAAACGGTGTTCGGCGGTTATACGCCGTGACCAGTATCCAGTCCAATCTCTCTTAAGCGGTTCAGGTTTACCTGTTCCGTGAAAAGGATCGCGCATGATTTCAATAATCAAAGTGTTTATTTTTTGAAAAATTTTATTATCATCTGTTTCCCACTGCCGGTATTCTTTAAAAGCAGAATCCAGGAAACTTAACATTGCTTAGCGGCTTGAACTGCCTGTTCAAGAGATTCGAATTTTATAAGTTCGCCGTTTTCGGATTCTATAAGTATTTTTTCCATGCGTTCACGGTTTGCCGGAGTGCTGAGCAAATATTCGGTTTCATCCTGCCCGCGAACTTGAATCTCTATAACCTGATCGGGATATGATGTTTTAATTGAGTCTAAAATAGTATTTTCCAGTTCTCTTGTATTTAATTTATATGTTGTAACCATACAATAAACCATATCAAAAACTGAGGAAATTTGCAAGGAATAAAAGTTCACGGCCATATTTTAATTTCTTTTTGCGGATTTTTGCATTATAATTAAACAATGACTCAAAGCAGCCTTGCGGTGGAAACCGGGAAAGCGATGCCTCTTGGCGCTTCGCTTACGAATGAAGGCGTAAACTTCGCGGTTTTTTCCCGGAACGCGACTGCCATCACGTTAATCATTTTTGAATCCCCTGACAGTAACAGTCCCCGCATTGAAATTCCGCTAAATAAAAGAGAAAATAAAACCGGAAATATCTGGCATTGCTTTATAAAGGGGCTTGAAGCCGGAGCCTGTTATCTTTACCGCGCAGACGGCCCCTATTTTCCGGAGAAGGGGCTTCGCTTTAACCGTCATAAAACGCTTCTTGATCCTTACGCGAAAGCGGTAACCGATATAAGCAATTGGAATTATGAAAAATGTTCCGGCTTTGATCCCAATAAACCGGGGCTGGATTTATCATATTCCTATGAAGATGACATTGAACATCAGCCGCGGGCCATTGTAATTAATGATTATTTTGACTGGCAGGGCGACATGCCCTTGAACTATCCTCTGCGGTTCAGCGTAATTTATGAAACTCATGTTAAAGGCCTTACAGCCAATCCCAATTCCGGCGTTGAGCATCCGGGAACATACAGGGGAGTTATCGAAAAAATTCCGTATTTAAAGGATTTGGGAATTACAGGCCTTGAACTGCTTCCTGTTCATGAGTTTAACGAGAATGAATTTCCGCGGACAGATCCGCTCAGCGGAAGAAAGCTGACTAATTACTGGGGATACTCCACTGTCGCGTTCTTTGCGCCCAAAGGTTCCTACGCCGCGGATAAAAACCACGGCGGACAGGTTAATGAATTTAAATTAATGGTAAGGGAACTGCACAAAGCGGGGATCGAAGTGATCCTTGATATCGTGTTTAATCATACCGCCGAGGGAAACGAGCAGGGGCCGACTTTTTCATTTCGCGGGTTTGATAATTCAATCTATTATATCCTGAACGAAAACAAGCGCTACTACCAGAATTTTTCAGGCTGCGGAAATACCGTTAACTGCAATCATCCTGTAGTGCGCACATTAATCATGGACTGCCTTCGCTATTGGGTTATGGAAATGCATGTTGACGGATTCCGTTTTGATCTTGGATCGATTCTTGGGCGCGATCAGGCCGGGAATATCATGGAGAATCCTCCGACTCTTGAACAAATCGCGGAAGACCCTGTTTTAAGTTCGACAAAGATTATCGCGGAAGCGTGGGACGCGGGAGGCGCGTATCAGGTCGGATGGTTCCCCGGAGGCCGCTGGGCGGAGTGGAATGATAAATACCGCGACAATGTGCGCAGATTCTGGAGAGGCGATCCCAAGGAAGCGCGGCACCTTGCGACCCGTATGGCGGGCTCCTCGGATCTTTATCTGCGGGACGGACGCAAACCCTTTCATTCAATCAACTTTATCGTAAGCCATGACGGCTTTACGATGAATGATCTTGTTTCGTATAACGGCAAACATAATGAAAACAACGGCGAAAACAACAGAGACGGCAGCGATAACAATCTCAGTTACAATTACGGCACCGAAGGCCCGGCAAGCGATCCCATTATCAGCGCAATCAGGGAACGCCAGATAAAGAATTTTACCGCAACCCTTATGGTGTCATTGGGCACTCCAATGATACTCGGCGGCGATGAACTGGCGCGCACCCAAAACGGCAACAACAACGCCTACTGTCAGGACAATGAAATCTCCTGGTACGACTGGTCGCTGCTTGAAAAAAACGCAGGTCTTTACCGTTTTGTCAAAGAAATGATTTCATTCCGGCTTCATCACCCGGGGTTTATGCGTCCTGAATTTTTTTCAGGCAGGGGCGGCGCTTATAAAGGAATTCCCGATATCAGCTGGCTAAATGAAAAAGGCGGCATGATTGACTGGGATAACGCAAACCGCTATCTGGCGCTGCGCCTTCTTGGCAGTAAAGCCGATACGCTGGCTGACCGTGATGATAATGATTTCTATATAATGCTCAACGCTCATTTTGAAGTAAAGAACTTTGTTCTTGCCGAACCGCCGTCGAAAAAGGAATGGCTGCGCGCGGTAGATACGGGGCTGACATCCCCTGAGGATATACTCCTGCCGGGAAATGAAGCCCGTCTTTCATCGCAGAAAACATATCCGGTAAAAGCCCGCAGTACGGTAATACTGATATCAAAAGAAAAATAATTTTGTGACATTGTTTCATGCGCGCTGTATTAATTGAGGTTTATTATGGATAACAGCAGTTTTATTTTCGGCGTTGATCTTGACGGCGTAGTGGGTGATTTTTACGGCGCTGTGCGGAATATCGCGTCCGATTGGCTTAACAAACCTGTCGAATCCCTCACTCCCGAAGTTTCTTTCGGTCTTGGCGAATGGGGTATTGATGAATTCGGCGGTTATGACAGGCTGCACCGTTTCGCGGTAACACAGCGGAATATTTTCCGCGATATGCAGCCGATAGAAAACGCTCCGGCAATATTGCGGAAACTTTCCAATCAGGGCATTCGTGTGCGCATAATCACTCACAGGCTGTTTCTTAAATACTCGCACCGCAATACAATTACGCAGACTGTCGACTGGCTTGACAACTACGACATTCCCTATTGGGACATCTGCTTCATGAACGACAAGGGCGCAGTCGGCGCTCATGTTTACATTGACGACGCTCCTGAGAACATAATCAGCCTTCGCAAACAGGGATGTAAAACAATTGTTTTTACCAATTCCACAAACCGCGATATGCAAGGCCCCCGCGCCGGCAACTGGCATGAAGTTGAAAATCTTGTAATGGA
>JAIRQF010000058.1 GCA_031256635.1 Treponema sp.
CTCAAAGCGCAGCTGTTGAAATTCCGGGGCGTGTCTTTGGTACGCGTTTTTTTCCGCGGCTCTGCAAACTTGAATACACCCTGCAAACAGCCGAACAGTCACATCAGGGTGTTACCGCAGCCTTTGCGCTTTACGCCGCGGATTTTACATCATGGACATTTGCAGGCGAGCCGACTGTCGCGTGGCAGGTGCCAATGAGCCTGTCGGAAGGCGCTTACCGCGTCGGTCCATATGCGAACGAAGCAAAGGAAGAGCTGAACGAAATTTTAAAAGCGGCTTCATGTTTTGTGGTAACAAAAGCGGCATTACGCGATTTAATCCGCGCAAAAGTTTTAATGGACAATAAAGGCAATGCCCCTTCCCCTCTTACGCTTGTCAGATCAATATCTGACGCCCTGGTCTTTTTTTCGGAAAACAGGGAGGGAGCCGCGGCAATGTTTGAATTGCTTCCCCGGGAGACCGTAAGGAAAATTAAAGACTCGGCATGGTATAAAGAAATTGATGCGCAAATTCCGTTGCAGATTGAAAATCCCGCAAGAAGACAGAATTTTTCCGGGCTTAATTTTATCGGTCCGAACATTTTTAACGGAAATACCTTTTTAATAAGCGAAACGCCGGTTTCCCGGTCATTATTCGAAAATTTCCTCAACGAAAACCCCGAATATCAGGAACATAAAACAGATTATTTCCCTGATGAAGTCGCCAATTTACCGGAAATCGACAGAAACGCCGTTACGGGCATTACATGGTTTGCCGCTGAAGCCTTCTGTAAATGGCTGTCTCTTCGCCTCCCTCCGATAATGTCAGGTAATACAATAAGACTGCCAACAGAAGATGAATGGTTTTGGGCTTCTAATCACATAAGTAATACGCAAGGTTCAGTCTGGGAATGGTGCGCCAACCCCTATGCCCCGATTAATATTAAAGCATCACCCAAAGCAATAGAAGCTGTCGGCTCTCCCGAGCGATCTTTACGCAGATTAAATTCTAATGATTCAAAAGAAAGGGCTTCCCTGCCCCCGGATTTATCATCACCCTTTGTTACATTCCGTTTAGTTATCGCTCCGACAGCGGCAATTACGCCAAAAGAGTAATAATATGAGCGAAGGTGTAAAAATAATCGCGCAAAACCGCAAGGCCCGCCACGATTATTCGATAGACGAAAACTATGAATGCGGCATAGAACTCCTGGGAACGGAGGTTAAGTCTTTCCGCGACGGAAAAATCTCTTTCCCTGATGCCTGGGCAGAAGTAATAAACGGTGAAATCTGGCTGCGTTCCCTTGTAGTCGCGGAAAACCCATTTTCATCGATATTTAACCATGAGCCGGACAGGAAGAAACGTCTGCTTTTACATAAAGAAGAAATAAAACGAATACACAGAAAGGTCGAGGAAAAGGGTTATACTCTCATCCCCCTGTCATTTTACTTTAAAAAAAGCAGAGTAAAGGTCGAATTAGGGCTCTGTAAAGGTAAAAAAGCATATGATAAGCGCGCCGGAATCCGCGAAAAGGACTTAAAACGCGAAATTGCCCGTGAATTTAGAAACAGAATCAATTAATTCCGCCGCGAACCACGCTAATCTCTTCATCTTTCTTCTTTATTTGACTATTTTGAGCGTTTTTCGATAATTTCAAGCATGAAAAAAAAGGCAAAAATCAATATACCTATGCATAAAGCCGCAATTTTGATGCTTCTATCCGAGATAAAATTTGGAGTTTGAGCCAAATATACGCTTCCCGCAGTTGCCGGGGTATTCTTAACAGTTCCAAGCCCAACAATACGAACAAAACGCTCATCCTCCTGACCATAACCCATCTGACGCGCGTGGATCATCAGGGTATCCTGATCATATAGCAGGTTATTTCTTGTTTTTTCAAGCTCTTCATTAAGAATCCCTAATTCATGAATGTTACCAAATTGCCTGTCTCTCTCGGCAAGCAGGTAATTATAAGCTGATATACCTCTGGGACCACCTAAAAATGAAAAAAGCGTGTAAATAGCTATCGCAGCCCATATCCCAAGGAGGTATTTTAAGACCCTCATAAATCGATTTACGGTTATTTTGGAGTTTTTCTTTAAGGATTGACAACAGCAAATGCATGTCCTATTATTTATAATAGATAAAACCTACTGAAAAAGGTTAAAAGTACCGATAATTAACATAATTGTTAATTTAGGGAGCGGTTCATGGCAAAAGATAAAAATCCTTCAATTTACTCCGATCGCAGCAGCATTGGTTCTGCGGACGAGCTTGATGAATATGGAGTGTGGGTAAAGAGCGAGCCTCAGGTTCTGACCGGTAAGTCGTCGGATTTTGATGATTTTGCTTTACCTGTAGAAGAATCCGCAGAAAACGACGATTCTTTATCATTTGACGACGCCGTTCTCGATCTCAATGATACCTCCGACATCACAACGCCTGTCGCAGCACCGGAAAATATCGAATTCCCGGATGATGATGTTAGCATTGACATTGACGATGATCCTTTGAATAATCCCTCCGAAATTGAAGATTTTAATATACCTGAAGATGATGATGTAGTCGGCATTACTACAGGAACAGAAGATTTTGATTTAGGTCAGAGTAACGAAAGCACAACAGAGGATGAAAGTATAGACATAGAAGACACGTCATTTGATGAATTTGAAGTACCCGGCGGGGACGGTTCGTCAGAAACATCAGAAGTATCAATTGACGATGACGCTTTAGTAAATGAAGATATATCGATCGACGATGATATTTTAGTAAACGAGGAAGTGTCAGTCGATGATGACGCTCTAACAAACGAAGAAATATCAATCGGTAATGACGTTTTGGTAAAAGGAGAAACGTCAATCGATGATAACTTTGCAGGCGAAGATTTCAGCGATGCAGAAAATTTTGACTTACCGACAGTTAAATCCATCGAAAACAATATTGACAGCTTACAGGATGATTTTAACGCCGAGAAAACCGGCGACGGCAATTTATCAACCAGTTTATTAATGAAAATAGCCTCAGAACTTTCATCAATCAGAAACGAGCTTACAGATCTTAAAAAAGAATTCGCTAATGCCCGTTCCGGCGCTCCTGTCGCCGCCGTTGAAGACGATGACGAAAAAATCTCTCTTACAGGCGACGAAATGGATAACATTCTGGGTGATGAAGGCGAAAAAACATCTGATGATGCGCCATCGGGAGAAGAAGCCTCATCGGGTTTTGATATCGGCGGCGATGATGAAGACGAAGCTATTGCTCTTACAGGCGATGAGCTTGACAATATTCTTAACTCCGCGGATTTCACCGAAGAATCCGGAACCGAAGAAAACCCGGAAAGCGAATTCTCAATTGATGATCTGAGCGAAGAAGATACGTCTCTGGATTTATCTGACGATTTGTCAGCCGACGGTTTGTTAGCTGATGATTCTTCTGATGAAGAACTGTCAATTGACGATTTAACAATTGATACCGATGATACCGACG
>JAIRQF010000188.1 GCA_031256635.1 Treponema sp.
TCCAGATTAATCCGTTGGGAGCGTTCTTCATCGGAACTAATTAAGATTTCTCCTTCATCTGTAATACGGTTTTTTAAGATCAGTTTAATCCTTTCCAGTTCTGTTTCTGAAAGCCCGGCCAATTCGTTCAGCCGTAGCTTTAGAGTTGCCTTTGAATTCACTTTGTTAACATTCTGTCCGCCCGGTCCGCCGGAATGGGCGAAAGAGGCTTCTGCGTATATACGGATAGATTGTCTAAGTAAGGTGCTGTTCATAAGGTTTTCAACTTTGATCTTTAGTTGTTTTTACCATAATAAATTTCCACAGTTTTTTTATAAGGCCGATTCTTCCAAATAAAATCCAGACAAGCAGTATTAATATCAGAAGAACAGGAATGCCGTAAATAATTAAACCAAGCAGAAATATTGCTACCGATGACAAGAATCCGTTAAACCTGTCAAAAAGATTTTTTATCTGATCTCCAAAACTTTCTTCCCTGTTTGTCCCTGCTGGTCCTTGCAGGTACAGATCAATAGTCGCATAATCTATTCTGTTTGAAAGGTTTCGAAGCTGAGTTCCGGTAAATTCAATTTCTCTCTGTAAATCCGCTATACGATATTCAACAGCCAGTATTTCTTCCATCGTTCTTGCTCTTTCCAGATATGATTGAAATGTTTTTAACAATTCCCTCTTTGATTCAAGCTGCCCTTCAAGGTCATAATAACGATTTGTCACATCTTCTGTATTTTCTGAACTGCGGATAAGCCTTCCAATTCCGTTCAACTCGGAGAGAAAGATATCGTATAGATTTACCGGAATTCGTAAAGTATAATAACGGGAATATTCGTCTGTTTCTGTAAATGCGGTATATCCATTATATTTTTTTAATAGTCCGGCAACAGATAAATCCGCTGTCTCCAGATTGTCGACCCTCATCCTTACATTGGCTCTTTTAATCAGTTTTCGTTCTATTTCATTTATCGCTGCGAACTCAGAACTCTCATTATCCTGCCCATATAAATTTACATCCATTGACTCTGAGCTTTCTTTTGTTCTCATCATTTGCGCGCTTGAATCATTGAAACCATCTGCTGCGGAAAAAACAGCTGAAGCCAGAGCTCCGCCGTTATAAGCATTTAACTGGTTTTCATTATATCCGCGGCTGCATCCTGAAATGATAACTACAGTAATAAATGTGATTAAAATAATATTTGCTTTCATTAGATATTCCTTTACTGTAAATATAACATAAAATTAAACTTTCTTGATCGATTGTACAACTTTTTCGCATCGTGGTAAAATATTCTTTTTCTTTTAAAAATCGCTGAAACGGAACATCATTGATTATTTTAGGTAGACTTTTTTTTAACAATTGACTATATATCAAAATATTGATAATATTTAGTTATAATTCACTCAGGAGGTTTACTAATGCCTGTCATAAGAAAAAGCGCAGATCTCAGGAACTCATATTCTGATATTTCGGATTTTTGTCACAAATATAGGGAACCTGTATTTATAACCAGAAATGGTGAAGGCGATCTCGCTGTAATGAGTATAGAGACATATGAAGAAATTACCGGAAAACAAAATTTAATTAAGTTGTTGGAAGAAGGAGAGAATGATATTAAAAACGGTATTTTTTTAACTGAAGAAGAAATGGAAAAGGAAATGAATTTAATGTAGGAATTTATGTATACGATAAAATTTGCTGAATCATATCGTAATGATGTGAAATCCGCTGTAAACTATATAAAAAACAACTTGCAAAATCCAATCGCGGCGCAAAGATTAAAAGATGTAATTAAAAATAAGGTTAAAAAAATAAAAGAAAATCCATTAATTTTTTCCAGAGTACCGGATAAATATTTGGCATCAAAAGGCTACAGGTTCTCAATTATTAATAATTATTTAATTTTCTTTATGGTAAATGAAAAACAAATTGATATAATTCGGTTTTTATATGGATATAGAGATTGGATTAATATATTAGAAAAATAAACAATCCTGATTAGTATCCATTACCACTTTCCTCCGTCATGTCTTGAAATGGTTAGTTTTTAATAAATGATTTTTCCCTGTCACCTTTTACGTTTCTGCTATATAATAAGATAACCTCACTGCGGAAGGAGCGTTCCATGAAATTCCATAAATTTGAAATAAAGCTTACCATGCTTGAAAAAGAATCAACGCGGTGGGCCAAAAATAGAAAAGCTCGTATGGAATTTCATATTAATAACGATGTCCGCCTTGAGCATGGTCTTGATGACAGCCTTTTTTCTTTAACAGGAAATGTATTTTTTATTGACCTTAAACAATGCAGGGAGCTGGCGGCAAAACTAAACCGGAGGCTGGACCCTGCCCACCCGGAGCTTTATATAAAAGCGGGCCAGCTTTATGCGATGGGGTTAATCGACGAAATTCTCCATTATGTTGTTTCTATTTATCGTGAGGAAGTTCAGCCCGATGTTTTTGAAACCGCGTTGGACAGACTTGAGACCAATCTTGGTGAAGATAAAACAGGCGGCCTTTTAAATACTTTTTCCAAGCTGTTTCCTCCGCGTTCAGTGTATAAGGGAGAAAAGAATGTCGAACAATATTTAAAGGGTAAGGAAGGCGGAGAAAGCTGCCGTGCTCTTTCGATGGAAGAGACGATGCTCCTTTCTCTTGCGAATCTTAATCCGGCTTTTAAACCGTTTAAATTTTTATTTGATGATAAGGATCTGTCCAAAAAAACTGTTTACACAGACGCGATAGAAGAATTAAAAGCGCATTTAAAGGAAATGCCTGTCTTTGGCCCTGATGGAATGAATCTTTGGGATTTCCTTCGCGCTCCTGCCCTGGCTTTTCCCGATTCGCTTTTAGATCAGCTTGAGTATATGCGAAAACATTGGGGTCTTCTCATTTCAAAATTTATGTCCCGTCTGCTTATGAGTCTTGATGTAATCAGCGAAGAGAGTAAGCCGGGTTTCTTTGGCCCTGGTCCCAGCGAAGTAATGACTTTTGCCGGGCTTGATGAATATGAAAGATTCAGTCCAGATCAGGACTGGATGCCAAGGACAGTGCTGATTGCAAAAAGCACCCTTGTCTGGCTTTTTCAAATGTCTCAAAGATACGGCAGGGACATAACCCGACTGGATCAAATCCCGGATGAAGAACTTGATGAGCTTGCCAGGCGCGGTTTTACGGGGCTTTGGTTAATCGGCACATGGGAGAGAAGCCATGCGAGTAAGACGATAAAACAATGGACAGGCAATCCCGAAGCGGCAGCTTCCGCCTACAGTTTATATGACTACGATGTCGCAGGCGAACTTGGCGGCTGGGGCGCTCTTACAAGCCTAAGAGAACGTTGTATGAGACGCGGTATCCGCCTTGGCTCCGATATGGTTCCCAATCATACGGGCATAGACAGCCGCTGGATAATTGAACACCCTGATCGATTCCTTCAACTGCCGTATCCGCCCTTCCCGACTTATAACTATAACTGCGCGAATCTTTCCGGGCGCGATGATATAACAGTTCAGATTGAGGAACATTATTTTTCGCGAAGTGACGCCGCTGTTGTTTTTAAACGCATTGATAACCGTACGGGCGAAACCCGTTATATTTACCATGGTAATGACGGTACGTCCATGCCGTGGAATGATACTGCGCAGATTGATTTTCTTAATCCCGAAGCGCGTGAAGCTGTTATCCGCACAATTATTGGCGTGTGCCAGCAATTTTCAATTGTTCGTTTTGACGCGGCAATGACTCTCGCGAAACGGCATATTCAGCGGCTTTGGTTTCCTTCTCCTGGCACAGGCGGAGCGATAGCAAGCCGCGCAGAGCACGCTATTACAACCGATGAATTTAATAATCGTATCCCCAATGAATTCTGGCGCGAAGTAGTTGATCGCTGCGCGGTGGAAGCACCGAATACCCTTTTACTTGCCGAAGCTTTCTGGATGATGGAAGGCTACTTTGTCCGTACTCTCGGGATGCACCGCGTTTATAATTCAGCTTTCATGAACATGCTTAAAAACGAAGAAAACGATAAATACCGTGCGACAATAAAGAACACGATGGAATTCGATCCTGAAATATTAAAACGTTTTGTCAACTTTATGAATAACCCTGATGAAGAAACCGCAGTTGCGCAGTTCGGCAAGGGTGATAAATATTTCGGTATTTGCACATTGCTCGTAACAATGCCGGGATTGCCGATGTTCGGTCACGGTCAAATTGAAGGCTTTGAAGAAAAATACGGAATGGAATACCGCCGTTCCTACCGCGATGAAATCCCGGACAGCTACCTTGTTGACCGTCATGAACGTGAAATCTTCCCCCTGATGAAACGGAGGTCGCTTTTTTCCGGCAGCACTTTATTTAGAATTTACGACCTTTACTGTGACGGCAGTTCGGTAAATGAAAATGTTTTCGCTTATTCAAACCGCGCATGGATAAACGGTTATGAAGAAAGGGCGCTTGTTTTTTACAATAACTCATATTATGAAACAGCCGGCTGGATTAAAACAAGCGATCCTGCCATTCCATACGAAGGCGGCACCCGCAGGGACAGCCTTAGCGAAGCGCTTGCCATCCATGGTGAAAGCCAATATTTCACATTGCTGCGCGAACAAAAATCGAACCTTTGGTATGTCCGGTCTTCCAAGGCAATTTACGAGAACGGATTTTTTGTCAGCCTTAAAGGATATGAAACCCAGGTTTTCCTTGATGCGTATGAAGTTGAAGATGACGAAAAAGGCCGCTGGGCAAGGCTGAACCATGACCTTAATGGAAGCGGTGTGCCTGATCCTCAGGCAGCTATTAAGGACATTTTCCTTGGTGAGCTTTATTACTGTTTCACAGAGCTTTTTAAGCCGGAAATTGCTGCCGAGATGGATAACCTTTTAAGCGGTGCATCTTTCGGGGAATCTTATGACCGCTTATTTAAAGAGCCAGTTGCCTCATATATAAAAACAGCGGCTCAGTTCATGTCAGGCGCAGGTACTTATGATGAATGGACTGTAAAAGATAAAAAAGGCGCGAATGTAAAATTTACCGCTGTGGATAACGGCACAATCCAAAATGAATTTAAAACATTTATAACCAATTTAAAATTGTTCAGGGATATTTTGCTTAATTCTTTATCGGAATCCAAAGATAATAAAAAAGGTGCCGCGGCTATAGGTATAATCGCAAGCCCTGAAGAAATTGAGGCAAAATTCAACATTAAGTGCATTACGCTTTTTTCCGGTCCGCTTTTATACAAGGTCGTTTTAAGCTACGGAGCTCTTTCTCTTCTGCTGCCGGTAATCGGTAAGGAAGCAAACGGGAAGCATGCCGTCTCTCTTGCTTTTGATCACTGGGATCTGGGACGAAAGATAAGTGACATTTTCCGCGGCAGCGGAGCCACTGAGCAGGAAGCATGGCGAATAACGGATATTATCAGGGGAGTGCTAAGCCGCGCCTGCGGCGTTTCTGACAAGAAAACATCGCAGATCGCCTGGAATCAATTAGTCTCAGGAGATCCGGCCGCGGTTGCCGCAATGGTTATCGAAAAAAATTATAACAATGTTGATTTTAAACGTATTTTGGGGATTAATTTGTACGATGACGCCGTCTGGTTTAATAAGGAAGGTTTTGAAAACGCGCTGTTCTATTCATTATGTTTATTCATGACAGACTGTTCCCTGGGAATCCCAATTGAAGAAAAATATAATCACATTACCGGATTGTTCGATGTACTGACAAAAGCAAAGGAGAAATCAAAATACAGGTTTGATACTCTTCTTGATATAATTACATCGAAAACGGCAAGGGCAAGGAAAACTAAAGAAAAGAAGAGTGAAACAGATAAACCAGAGACTAAGGCAAAAGGAAAGAAAAATTAAAGTTAGATGCAAATTATTTACCTGAATAATTCTTCTATCAGTTCTCTTTGCCGCTCTTTTTCAAGAGCGTCTTTGCGGTATTGATCAAAAACATCAGATATTTTTTCTTCTGTGATATTTTCAAATAACTGCTCTACAGCTTCATGATTCATGCCGTATTTATTTAATGTAAAAGAGGACCCGAACTCTGTCATCGGCTGAAGTGTATTTGAATCAATATGCAGTAGCGCTCTGTACTCTTCTCTTCTTGCCGGGTTCCAGTCAAACTGAAAGGAAAAAATCATCGGATCAACGTTTGTTAAATGTCTTGTATTTATCCATGACCATGTTACATTCTTTGAAACTACAGTAATTGGGATTTCCCTTTTAAAGCTGTCAAGGTTATTTTCAATAGACAAAGATTCCCATTCAAAAAATTTTGAAAGCGCTTCCCTGAAATTTACTAAATTATGCTCTGTCAGCTCAATCAGGAAATACGGGCTGTTAAATAATTCGTTGCTTAAAATATAATTTTTTACGGTATCGTTTTCAATTACAGCTAATATTGATAATCTTGGCTCATTATATGTGATTACTTCGCGGTAAATTAATTGTGTTTCAGATTGACTGTAAACAATCCCGTAACTATTTAATAATAAAATAAATAAACTTAACGCTCTCATTTTTATCCCTATTTAAAAATATAGTACATTAAGTTTGATTTAGCTAATATCTCCAAGCTGAGATAATTGGATCGGTTTGGGACTGTCGTTTTGCCCTTCTACTCTGGCTAGTTCTTCCAAAAGTTCTTTTCCGCGCCGGGAAAGTCTCTCCGGGATTTGTATCATAAGTTTTATGTAAAGGTTGCCTCTCTGGCTTCCCATTGGAACGCCTTCATCGCGGATACGGAGCATTCTTCCGTTTTGAATGCCGGCCGGAACTTTCACCTTTATTGTTTTATTATCCAGCGTTGTTACGTGAATATCAGCGCCAAGCGCTGCCTGGCTGACAGAAATCGGCACGGCGCAGTAAAGATCATTGCTCTGGCGCTCAAAATATTCATGTGGCTTAACCCTTATAAAGACATATAAATCGCCTGCCGGCCCGCCATTTGGCCCTGTATCACCCTGTTTGGGAATTACTACACGCTTACCGTTTTCAATGCCTGCGGGAATTGTTACCATTATTTTTTGCCGTTTTTTCTGTGTTCCGGAGCCGCCGCAGTCGTTACATGGTTTTTCAATTACTGAGCCTTCGCCATGGCATTGATGGCAGGTTGTCGCTACCGAGAAAAATCCCTGGCTGTGTCTGACCTGTCCTGAGCCGCGGCAGGTGGGACAGGTTTTCTTGCCGGAGCCGTCAGCAGTACCGGCGCCTTTGCATGTTTTGCATGATTCATTATGTGAATATTGTATTTCCACTTTAGTTCCGAAAACGGCGTCTTTAAACGGGATTTCGATATCATAACGAAGGTTCGCGCCCTGTCTTACGCCGCCTGAACCGTCTCTTGAGCTTCTGCTGAAACCGCCTCCGAAAAAACTTTCGAATATATTACCAAGTCCGCCGTCTCCGAAGAATTCTTCAAATCCGCGGAAATGGCTGAAGTCGCTGCTGCCGCCCATGCCTTCAACGCCGGCAAAGCCGAATTGATCATAGGCTGACTTTTTCTGGTCATCGGCGAGAACATCATACGCTTCAGTGGCTTCCTTAAACTTTTCTTCGGCCTGTTTATCACCGGGATTTTTATCGGGATGATATTGAAGAGCGAGTTTTCGGTATGCTTTTTTTATCTCATCTTTTGATGAGTTTTTTTCAACACCGAGAACTTCGTAATAATCACGTTTTGCCATTATTTATCGTCTACCACTTCGTAGTCTGCGTCTTCGGCGCTCTTTGTGTTATTGTTGTTTCCCATGTCAGGGCCTGCTCCTGCGTTAGTACCTTGTCCGCCCTGAAAGCCTCCCATATCAGGGCCCTGGCCCGGCTGTTGTCCCGAAGCTGCCTGCTGTTTATAAAGCTCTTCGGCGATTTTGTATGATACCTGCTTGAGAGCTTCTGTTTTATCCTTAATAACCTGATTATCGCTGCCTTCCAGAGCCCTGCGTAAATCGGCGATGGCCTCTTCTGTTTTTGATTTATCTTCGGGGCGTATCTTGTCTCCGAGTTCTTTTATATTTTTTTCGGTGCCGTAAATCATTGAGTCCGCTTCATTGCGCACTTCGGCTCTTTCCCGCTCTTTTTTATCTTCTTCGGCGTGAAGTTCCGCTTCTTTTACCATGCGGTCAATGTCCGAATCGCTTAATCCGCTTGAGCTCTCTATGCGGATTTTTTGTTCCTTGCCAGTACCGAGATCTTTTGCGCTGACATGCACAATTCCGTTTGCGTCAATATCGAATGTTACATCGATCTGCGGGATACCGCGCGGAGCGGGAGGAATACCGACAAGATCAAAGCGGCCGAGGGTTCTGTTCTGAACAGACATTTCACGCTCACCCTGAAGGACATGAATTGAAACGGCAGTCTGGCCGTCTGCCGCGGTGGAGAAAGTCTGGCTCTTGCGGGTTGGTATCGTTGTGTTACGTGTAATGAGCTTTGTCATGACGCCGCCTAGTGTTTCAATACCGAGTGAAAGGGGAGTGACGTCCAGTAGAAGCACGTCTTTTACATCGCCGCCGAGAATACCGCCCTGAATTGCCGCTCCAACCGCGACCGCTTCATCAGGGTTTACGCCTTTATTCGGTTCTTTCTTGAAAAGGTCTTTTACAATTTGCTGAACTGCCGGTATACGGGTTGATCCGCCGACAAGGATAACTTCATCAATCTGATCCGCGTTCAATCCCGCGTCGGAAAGCGCTTTTTTACAGGGGTCTTTGGAGCGGTTGAGAAGGTCTTCTACCATCTGTTCGAACTTTGCCCTTGTCAGGGATTTTTGAAGATGCTTGGGGCCGCTCTGGTCTGCTGTAATAAACGGTAGATTGATTTCTGTTGTCTGCATCGAAGACAGCTCAATTTTCGCTTTTTCTGACGCTTCACGCAGACGCTGGAGAGCCATGCGGTCCTGACCCAGATCGATGCCTGTGTCTCTTTTAAATTCCGCGATGAGCCATTCCATTACACGGCGGTCAAAGTCATCACCTCCAAGGTGAGTGTCTCCGTTGGTTGCCTTTACCTCAAAAACGCCATCGCCCAGTTCAAGAATGGAAACGTCAAATGTGCCGCCGCCAAGATCGTAAACTGCGATTATTTTGTCTTTTTTTGAATCTTTATTAAAACCGAAAGCGAGTGAGGCTGCCGTCGGTTCATTTATAATGCGTTTTACATCAAGACCCGCGATTTTTCCCGCGTCCTTTGTAGCCTGACGCTGCGCGTCGTTAAAATACGCAGGAACTGTAATGACAGCTTCGGTAACAGGTTCGCCGAGATAATCCTCTGCAGTTTTCTTCATTTTTTGAAGAACAAACGCAGAAATTTCCTGCGGTGAATATTTCTTTCCGTCAATATCAACGCGGACATCGTAACCTTGTTCTGTTACACGATACGGAACAAGAGTCATTTCGTTGGATACTTCCGCGAATTTTCGTCCCATAAAACGCTTAATTGAGTAAACTGTATTTTCCGGATTTGTGATCATTTGGTTTTTCGCAGGCGCTCCGACTATCCGCTCACCCTTGCTGGTAAAACCGACGATAGATGGGGTAGTACGTCCGCCTTCCGAACTTTGGATGACGATAGGTTCTCCGCCTTCAAGAACGGATACACATGAATTTGTTGTTCCTAAATCAATACCGATAATTTTTCCCATTTTTTTGCTCCTTCTTATATATCATTCAGGCATCAGTACTTTTACTTTTGCCGCTCTGATTACTCTGTCTTTTAACATATAGCCTTTAAAAAATTCTTCTTGTACCGTAGCTTCAGTTATATCAGGAGATTTTTCCATCATAAGCGCTTCGTGTAAATTTGGATCGAAAAGCTCTCCTGTGCAATTATAGCGTTTCAATCCCCACTTGGCTTCCAACTGGCTTGTAAAGCGCTTTTCAATCATTTTTATGCCTTCCAGCAAGCCCGTATAATCATTTGATGTTTCTCCGGCCTGGATCGCCCGCTCAAAGTCGTCAATTATCGGGATAATATCCGAAAGAAGGCTTTGGTTGGCATATTCAATTGAGCTTTGTTTTTCCTGAATCATCCGCTTTCGGAAATTTTCGAATTCCGCCGCTTTTCGCAGGAATTGATCTCGTGTCTCCGCCAGTTGCGCTTCCAGTTCTGTAATTTTTTGCTCGGCTGTTACCGGCTCATTTTGTGAGGTCTGTTCACCTGCGTCAGGATTATCCTGAGCCGTTTCTGCTGTGTTTTCTTCAGTTTTATCGGTGTTTAAATCCTGTACTTCTTCTTCAATTTGAGTTTCTTTTTTTGACATTACTTCTTCCCAATAATTAAGTTATGGTGACGGTCCTGGTTATTATTCCGTCCTGTAAGAAATTGCCGCTTTACCAGCATATACTTACAATTTTGGGAATTTCCTCACCTATAAAACTAAAATACATAATATTTCGGTTTGGGTCAAGGAAATTCGTCCTGAATTTAGTATGTTTTATACTCATATGTATTTTGGAAAATGCTCATCTGCCTAAAAGATTACTCAGGCGTTCAATTGTATGCTCGTATTCAACCAGCTTTAATTGTGTTTCTATTCTGGTTCTTACTATTGTTTTATTAAAAGGTTTTACGATATAATCCACAGCGCCCTGTAGCAGGCCTTTTTCCTCGTCTTCGATGCTGTTTAAACCTGTAATAAAAATTACAGGGATTTTTCCGGTTTCTTTATTTTCTTTTAAATTTTTAATAACATCGAAGCCTGTCATTCCCGGCATTATTATATCCAGTAAAATTAAATCCGGCATATGTTTGATTGCGGCCTCGATTCCTGAACTGCCGTCAGTTGCAACAATGATCTCATACATAGGTTTTAAATAATGCGCCAGCGCTATAATATTCATTTTCTCATCATCAATAATGAGAATATTTTTCCGGCTATCCATTATCTATCTCCGTGATTCCCTGTTTTAGCGCTTTAAGCGTTTCCCTTGCCTGTTTAAATTTCATGTTCTCTACCTGAGAAGCCAGCTGTTCAGCTCCTTGAATCATACTCAAATCGTTTACAAAATCAAGGCTGTCGATGCTGTCGGACTCTAGATATGAGTCAAGTGCTTCCAGAATTTCAAGGGATTTTTTCATGTCAAAGAAATCGCCTGTTTGTCTCTTTCTGGCTTTACCCATGTAATTATCCATAACCGGCATCAGCTCGGAAAAAGCGGTGTTCAATTCCTTTTCAAGGCTGTTTATTTTTTCATCTATGGAATCAATCCTTCCCGAAGTAAGCGAACGTTCAACAATTTGAGCCATATCCGCGAGTTTAGTCCTTCCTACCAACCCCGCGACGCCTTTTAATGTGTGCGCAAGTCTGTGAGCAAGTTTTGAATCACTGGAATCGATAGCGTTTTTTATGTCCTTTATTGTAGATTGATTGCCTTTTATAAACGCTGTTACCAGCTCCATATGCTGTTCTTCTTCTTCCGCGTGATCGATTTCTTTTTTGACAGGCAGCATACTGACAGGTTTTAAAAATTTCAAAAGACAAGACCATAAATCATGTGCGACAAAGGGTTTTGGCAGACAGTCGCACATCCCCGATTTAAAATAGGTTTCCTTGTCGTTTGACATTATATTCGCGGTTAAAGCGATAATCGGCGTTTTACAGCCCATTTCCGTTATTTTTTTTGCCGCTTCCAAACCATCCATTTCCGGCATATGAATATCCATGAATATTAGTTCAAACGGTTTTTCATTTTTTTCCATTTGTTTTTGAACATAATTAACTCCAATTTTTCCGTTTGCCGCAATGACGGTGTTTAATCCGACCTTTGAAAGATGATCGTTTATAACTATTTGATTCAGGTGATTATCTTCACAAACAAGAATATCGCCTTCAAAATACGGTTTTTCGTCAATGTTAATTACCGCGGGAACATGTGAAATTCCGGTATTTGCGTCGATCGTTTCAAATTTAATATCAAAACTGAATTTGCTGCCAAGTCCGTATTTACTATCGACCTCAAGTTTTCCGCCCATCATTTCAATAAAACTTTTTGAAATTGTAAGGCCAAGTCCTGTTCCGCCGAATTTTCTGGTCGTACTGCTGTCCGCCTGCGTAAACGGCTGAAATATTTTTTTTATCTGTTCTTCTGTCATTCCGATTCCGCTGTCCTTGACTTCAAAGTGGATGACAACATGGTTATCCGTTTTTTCAGTAATGGCGGACAGCAGTTTTACCATGCCGTTATTTGTAAATTTTATCGCGTTGGAAAGCAGGTTTAGTAATATCTGCCGCAGTCTTGTAGGATCGCCCAGCATCATTCTGCCGACAGACGGCTCTGCGTAACAAAAGAGCGTAAGTCCTTTTTCCTGCGCTTTCGGAGAGGCGATTATCCGGCAAAGTTTGAATACTTCGTTTACATCAAACGGGATTTTTTCCAGCTCCATTTTCCTGGCTTCAATTTTTGACACATCAAGAATGTCGTTTATTATCATTAAAAGGCTTTCTGCGCTTGTTTTAATTTTTGTCAAATAGCTTCTTGTTTTCGCAGGTACTTCGTCATCCAGGGCAAGTTCGGAAAAACCGATTATCCCGTGCATCGGTGTTCTTATTTCATGGCTCATGCTGGCAAGGAATATTGATTTAATGCGGGATGTTTCTTCCGCATGGTTTTTCTCCCTCGCCAAATCCACAGCTTCGTTTTCCGCTTTTATTTTTTCCGCCGTAATTTTTTTTATGTCCGTAATATCGATGGAATATTGAAGGTGTACTTTAATGCCGCCCGGCCAATTAATATACCGGTCAGCATGACGGATGTTTCTGTTTACAATAGCATCGTATTCTTCCCATATAATTGTTTTTTCCGGATCTCTGTCAAGTTCATCACATTGGCAGTTTTCACATTTATCATCCAGATTACGAAAGAGTTTATAACAGCGTTTTCCAATGTAATCATCACTTGTGATATTGAATAGTTTTTTAAGCTGCTCATTAATAAAGAGAAGTTCTCCTGTATGGGGAACTGATACATAAACAAGAGTGTCAATGCCGTTTAATATGGTTTTTAAAACATTCTGGGATGTATTTGCGTTTTCCATGTGTTCTTCAACGCGCTCTGACATAAAATTTAAAGTATCTTTCATTACCGCAAATTCATCCCGGTAATCTGCGGTTAATCTGGTGCTGTAATCGCCGTGCGCGATTTTGTCCGCGAATTTTGAAAAATCACCCAATGGTTTTGTTAATTTGTCTATTATTATGTACAGAATTATTGTTATAAGAAGCAGAACAATTACACTTATTATGATAATACCGATAGCAAGTTTTATTTCACCGGCGTTTATTTCTGAAAGCGGAGCCGCGATAGAAAAGTAAAAATGTCCGTTAACTTGCGGAATATGTATCGTTTTTCTTGATAAAAGCGACTCTTTATTATCAAAAGCTGATTTGACATAAATTATTTCGGAGTCAGAGGCGCTCTGCCGTACCGGTACAGCGCGGTAAAGCTCCGCTTCTTCGCGCGATTTGCCGATATCTTCATATCTTGGGCTGTATATAACAGCGCCCCTGTCATTGGTTATAATAATATAGCCTGTTTCCAGTATTTTTTCTGACTGAAGCTGGGTATAAAATTCATCAAGATGAATATCGGCTGTAATCGCCCCGATAAATTCATTGCTGCTGTTGCGTATGGGAAATACGATTATAAACATGAGTATGTTTTTTCCGTCTATTTCAAAAAAATCCGGATTTGTATAAATCGGAGCGTTTAAATTTTTTGCATCTGTATAATGCGGCTGTGTAAACTCTATATCATTTTCAAGCGCTTCAGGCTGATATATAATTTTTCCATTGCTGTGATTATAGTAATAACAAATTCTTCCTGATAATCTGGTTCCGTAATTCGTGCCGGTAAAATTCGCGTCTCTGCCGTCATACATATCCGGCTCAAAATAAACGCTTGAGCTGTCGATATTAGGATGCCTTTCATAAATACTGTATAACATTCTTTGCATCGCTGTTCTGTCGGTTGTTCCATCTTTTATTTGAAATTCCAGAACGCTTACAACGAATGATAAATATTCAATGGCATTGTTAATTTTATTTTCAAATGTGCTTGTATGTTTTGCGGCAATATTTTGAAATTCTGCCCTGACTGTATTTTGCTGCGAATTGAATAATGACAGAAAAAGTATTATAAAGATTGCTGTAAAACAGATTACAACCGGAATTATTATATAGGAAATGGCTCTTGCTTTTGTTCCGAAAATAAATTCCTGTTTTTTCATATTTTATACTCCAAGTTTGCTGCGCGTTGTTAAATTTTCCTGCTGTATAGTATGAAACAGGGTTTAAATTATTATAATATAATACCAAAACAGAATCAACATAAAATTTTTTAAAAATTGCATAACAGGAGGACGAGACTGTTTCTATTTGCGGATTTTCTCTAAAGTTCCTATCTATTGATCATATTAAAAAATCCTGTTAATTTTTAATTGTCTTTGATTCTATTTTGTTGAACTTATCAGAGGTTATTATGTCAGTTGACATCAAAAACATTGTAAAAAACCTTCATCCGCTGGAAGTGCGGATTCTTCTTGCGTATAAAAAAGGCGATGAACTTACCATTGAAAGAGTTGAAAAAGATTTGGGGTTTAAGCCGGGAAACGGAAATCAGGCGCTCTCATGGCTTTTGGGTAAGGGCCTTGTAAGTGAAATCCGCAGAGAGACCGCCGTATTTTTTGAGTTGACTTATCTTGGCCGCGATTGGAAAGAAAAGGGAAGTCCCGAAGAGCGGATTATAAAATTGGTGAAAGAGCAGCCGGGAGTTCTCAAACTGCCTGATATTGCAAATTCGCTTGGTATGGAGAATAAGGACATTGGCAGCGCATTCGGCAACCTTTCAAAATCCGGAATATTGTCATTGAATGAGAAAAAAAATGTTGTCATGCTGAAAGAACCGGCAAGCGATCATTTTTCTGTTCTGCGCGGATTGCTGGTAAAAGGAACATCCGGTTTAATCAGCGAGGTTGAGCTTAACGCGGCAGAGAAAAGCGTTATGTCCGGCATTTCAAAAAAAAGAGGAGCCGCCGATGCGCCGTTCCGCCAGACAGACAGGGAAACGGTTTTCTTTGGTTTTTCCGTGGCACAAGACGGGTCAGTGCCTGCTGTTGAAGCGGCGCAGGCTCTTAATGCGGCAGGGATTACAGGCGATGAAGCGGGCGCTCTGACGCAGACAATGCTTGAAAACGGCAGCTGGAAAGGAAAGACATTCCGCTCTTATAATGTTAAAACACCTCCTTCGCGGTTGACTCCTGGCAGAACCAATCCTTACGCGAAATTTCTTGAAAATGTAAAAGATAAACTTGCTTCATTGGGATTTGAAGAATTCGACGGGCCGTTAGTTGAAACTGAGTTCTGGAATTCCGACGCTCTTTTTATGCCGCAGTTCCATTCCGCCCGCGATATCCATGACGCGTACAGCATCGCAGATCCGGGCTTTAGTGCAAATAACAAAATGGAAAACAGTGACGCAATCGCGCGGGCAAAATCAATTGCCGAGCCATGGCTTTCGAATGTCGCTTCCGCTCATGAGAACGGAGGATCAACGGGAAGCCGCGGCTGGAATTACAGTTTTGACCGCGATTTTACAAAGCGGCTCATTCTGCGCTCCCAGGGAACTGTGTTATCCGCAAAACAGCTTCCGACCGCGAAAATTCCCGGAAAATATTTCGGTATTGCCAGATGTTTCCGCTACGATCAGGTAGACGCGACTCACCTGCCGGACTTTTATCAGACAGAAGGCATTGTGTTAGGTGAAAATGTAAACCTGCGCACTCTTTTGGGAATGCTGGAAATGTTCGCCGTAGAAGTCGCAGGAGCAAAGGATGTTAAATATGTGCCCGGTTACTTTCCGTTTACGGAGCCGTCGATAGAAGTGCATATAAAACATCCTGTTCTCGGATGGTTTGAACTTGGCGGTTCAGGCATTTTCCGCCCTGAAGTAACGGAAAGTCTCGGAGTAAATGTGCCTGTCGCCGCGTGGGGAATCGGAATAGACCGCATGGCTCTGATGGCGCTTGGACTGAATGATCTTCGCGAGCTTTTCAGTTATGACATCGAAAATGTTAGATTGAGAAGGGCGAAAGCGTCTTGAAAGCAAAGAGCATTTTTCCGATAGAACGTTACGGCCATGATTTTATTCCGCCTGAATATCTTCCTGCAGGATCTGATGAATACTGGCTTCGCAATATCCAACAGGCAAAATATTTTTATAAAAAGCCCGAAGACTGGCGAAAATTAAAACCTGAAGAAAAAGAAATATTAATCAATAACAGAAATATTTGCCCTGACTGGGATAATTTCCTTGTAAGCGATCCTTTTGAACCTTCTCTTGTGCGCGATTCCAATTTTTACGGTTTTGTCCGTATTGGTTCATTGCAGAATGTTGTTCTGAAACATCATGATTTCTGCGTCCCGGCAGGAATCCGAAGCAGCACAATTATTTCATGCGATATAGGAAATGACTCCGCGATACAAAATTGCGCGTACATTTCGAACTACATTATCGGGAACAATGTTATTCTTTCGGAAGTAAATGAATTGCAGACGACAAATCACGCGAAGTTCGGAAACGGCGTTGTTAAGGACGGTGAAGACGAAGAAGTGCGCGTTTGGATTGATGTAATGAATGAAGCGGGCGGACGATCCATTCTGCCGTTTGAAAGCATGATAGCAGCTGACGCATTTCTTTGGGCCGCCTACCGGGATGACACCGCCCTTACAGGCAGTTTGTTTGATATTACCCAGAAGCAATACGGACAGACAGAATATTCAGCTAACGGCGCAAGCCGCGGCAGTTACGGGGTAGTTGGCAGCGGCGCTGTTATAAAAAGCAGCGCGATTATCAAAGACACGGCGATTGGAGAGTGCGCGTACATTAAGGGAGCCAATAAACTTAAAAATATTACGGTACTATCCAGCGAAGAGGAACCGACGCAGATAGGTGAAGGCGTGGAAATGGTGAACGGCATTGTGGGGTACGGCTGCAACGCATTCTACGGATCCAAGGCTGTGCGTTTTGTCATGGGGAGAAACTGTAATTTAAAGTACGGGGCGCGCCTGATTCACTCGGTGTTAGGTGACAATTCAACAGTGTCGTGCTGCGAGATATTGAATAACCTGATCTTTCCCGTGCATGAGCAGCATCATAACAATTCATTCTTAATCGCGAGCCTGATTCAGGGAATGTCAAACATGGCGGCGGCGGCAACTATCGGAAGCAATCACAACAGCCGCGCGAATGACGGCGAGATTCGCGCGAAGCGGGGTTTTTGGCCGGGACTGGCTGTCAGCCTTAAACATTCAAGCACATTCGCTTCGTTTGTTATTATCGCCAAGGGTGAATATCCGTCGGAATTGAATATTCCGCTTCCTTTTTCTCTTGTAAATAACAATGTCCATAAAAACCGGCTGGAAGTAATGCCCGCCTATTTTTGGTTGCACAACCTTTACGCGCTTGAACGCAATTCATGGAAAACCAAAAACCGCGACAGGCGGAAAATTAAAATCCAGCGGATTGAATCTGATTACCTTGCCCCTGACACCGCGGAAGAAATCATGTATGCCCTTTCTTTCATTGACGGGTGGCTTTGCGAATCCGGTTTTTCACCGGTGGATGTAACTAATATTAATCACTCCGCCGTGCGGCTGATTCACTGTCATCAATTTGAAAACAGCAAGCGCGATCAGGTGATAATTAAACCGTACGAAGCGATTGCAGCATACCGCCAGATGCTGCGTTATTACGCAGTAAAGACTGCCGCATCTTTTTTTGATGAGCGTCCTGAACTTGATTTCCGCGGTTTGTGCGATTTGTTGAATACTGAAGCTGACGATAAATCCGGTACGCGCTCTTATGACAAAGACTCTCAAAACAGGGTAAAAGACTGGGTTAACTCAGGCGGCCAGATAGTTCCGGCGTTTCGTGTGGATAAACTGAGAAAAGAAATAGGAGAGGGAAAGTTCGCAAGCTGGGATGAAATCCACCATGTATATGATCTTTGGGATGAAGAATACCCTCTTGATAAATGCCGCCACGCGTGGGAAATCCTTAAATTCCTGACAGATAATGTTTTAATCAGCGCCTCATTATTCATGGGCGAACTTGACGCAGTTCTTGAAATACGCCGCCATACAGAAACGCAAATATACGACAGCAGGGAAAAAGACTACCACAACCGCTATAAAAAGGCCACTTTCCGCAACCATGCGGAAATGGAGCAAGTGCTTGGCAAGCCTGACGATAACCCGTTTATCCGTATTATCCGGAAAGAAAGCGATATTTTTAAGAATATGATCGAAAGGGTAAGATTACGGTTATCTATAAATTAACCTGAATTATAAAACTTTTATTTATTTGTCCAAATCTTTAATTTTTTCTATGTTAAGGCCGGTTATCTTTTGAATAAATTCATGTGATGAACCTTCTGCAAGAAGATTTTTCGCGATTTGAATACTTGCCTGTTTGAGTCCCTCTTCAAGACCTTTTTCTCGACCTTGTTCCAGTCCTTCTTCGCGGCCCTGTACAATGCCTTTCTTGAACCCGCGTTCCATCCATTCAGGAATGATTCCGGCTTCTGTAAATACTTCTTCGAACGTTTCCCTCTTTTTTCTTGTTCTTACCGCCATATTCTGTAACTCCTCAAAAATATCAGGATTGGTATCCAGTAAAATACTAATATATGCGCTTAAAGATACTCTTTCTGTACGGTTTTCGCTTTCTTTTATTATAGCATCAGC
>JAIRQF010000161.1 GCA_031256635.1 Treponema sp.
ATGGGATACAGCCTTGGAACAGGAAGCGCTGTTTATCTTTCGACTAACCGTCCTGTTGCGGGATTGATTCTGGCGGCGCCGTACGCAAACGGGTACGATATTTATAACAATATTCTGCCGGTATTTAAAGGGCCGTTTAAATTGCTTGTCAAACAGAAACTCCCGTCAGATAAATACGCTTCTCTTGTAACATGTCCTGTTTTAATATTCGCATCACACGCGGACGAATTAATTCCGTTTTCGTCAACACTGCGGTTATCAAGGCTGTTTTCAGGCAGCGCGGTTCTAGTGGAACTGGACAATGTAAATCATAACGTTATATTCAGTGTACAAGGCATGTATGATCGAATACAGTCATTTCTTGAAGAGCGGTTATGATATCATTTTTACTTCTTATCATTATATATCTGACTTTTATTTGTTTCGGCCTTCAGGATCCGCTTCTTGGCGCCGCCTGGCCGTCAATATATATTGATTTAAATGTTCCTCTTTCCCATGCCGGTTTCCTTTCCATGATTATGTATGTCGGAAGGGTTTTTACCAGTATATTAAGCGAAAAAGTAATTAAACGATTTACAACCGGTCCTGTAATATTGACGGGTGCTTTGATACTGGCGGCGTCCCTGTTCGGTTTTTCTTTTTCCCGCTCATTTTTATTTTTATGTATAATAGCCGTACCTTTCAGTATAGGAGTAGGGATGGTTGATGTAACATTAAATAATTATGTCGCCCTTCATTATAAAGCGAAATATATGATCTGGCTTCACTGTTTTTGGAGTACAGGCGCGTCAATAGGTCCTTTAATTATGTCATTTTTTCTTATAAACAATACATGGAACTCAGGCTACCGCGCGATCGGCATTGTTGAGTGTTTTCTCGCGGTAATAATTATTGCCACATTATCACTTTGGAAAAAAAATAACACCATAAAAAATGAAACGGATGAAAATATTCAGATAACGCATCAGCATACGCGGGAAAAGAAAGCTAATGCTTTATTTTCAATTACAGAATCAATCAGGCTTAATCTCATTAGATATAAGGAAATTTTATATCTTGGCGGAGTAAAACAAATTATTATATCATTCTTTATTTACATTGCGCTTCAAATTACAATTGTATTATGGGGAAGCAGTTTCCTCGTGATGGAAAAAAACATTCTGCCTGAAACAGCCGCGCTTTGGATATCTGTATATTATATTGGGCTGACATTGGGTCGTTTTGTTTCAGGTTTTATTTCGATAAAATTAAATAACAGGCAAATTATTCGTTTGGGGCACGGCATTATCGCGCTCGGACTCATTGCGGTAATACTGCCTTTTAACGGATTTTTCCTGATGCCGGGCTTTTTTATACTTGGGTTCGGCTGCGCTCCGGTATTTCCGTGCCTTGTACACGAAACTCCGAAAATTTTCGGAAGTGATAAATCACCTGCAATTATCGGACTTGAAATGGCGTTCGGAAATATGGGCGCAATATTGATTCCCCCGCTGTTCGGATGGATTGCGTCAGCCGCAGGTTTTTATTTATTTCCTTTCTTTGTTGGAGCTCTGCTTATAATAAATATTTTGGTATTTGAATCACTGATAAAAAAAACAGAGAAATAAAAACTGCTGTTGACCATGATGAAATATTCAGTAAACTGTTACTTCGGAGAAAAAATGTTATCTATTTTACTTTTAATACTGATTTATCTTTCTTTCATAAGCCTTGGGCTTCCGGATTCACTGCTTGGTTCCGCATGGCCTTCAATGTACGGTACATTGAATGTTCCCCTTTCTTATGCCGGCATAATATCCATGATAATCGCTTCAGGAACGGTAATTTCGAGCATGTTCAGCGCAAGGATACTGAGGCGCTTTGGCACAGGAATTGTCGCCGCCGTCTCCGTTCTTATGACTGCTGCCGCTCTTATCGGCTTTTCAATTTCTCACTCTTTTTTACTATTGTGCATCTGCGCCGTTCCTCTGGGACTGGGAGCGGGTTCAATTGACACCGCGCTTAATAATTATGTCGCATTGCATTACAAAGCCAGGCACATGAGCTGGCTTCATTGTTTTTGGGGTATCGGAGCGTCCGCAGGCCCGATAATCATGTCGTTTTATCTGATAAACAGCAATTCATGGAACTCAGGTTACAGAACTATAGGCATAATTCAATTCTGCCTTGTTCTGCTGTTATTTATTTCATTGCCGTTATGGAAAAAAAATAAATCTGAAACAGATTCGGCAAAAAATAAACCGCATAAATTTTCAAAACTGTTTTCAATAGCGGGCGTAAAAGAAGTTCTTGTAACATTTTTCTGTTATTGTTCCATTGAAACAATAACGGGACTATGGGGAGCAAGTTATCTTGTTATTGAAAAGGGAATAACGCCTGAAATCGCCGCCAGATGGATATCATTGTATTATATCGGAATAACATTTGGACGTTTTATATCCGGTTTTATTACGATGAAATTAACCAACAGACAAATGGTCCGCCTCGGGCAAATAATCATCGGCGCGGGAATTATCGTTCTTGTTCTGCCGTTTGAAAACGCTTTGCTTCTGCCCGGGCTTTTCCTTATCGGCCTTGGCTGCGCTCCAGTATTTCCAAGCCTGTTGCACGAAACTCCGGTTAATTTCGGCGCTGAATATTCACAGTCAATAATGGGAATACAAATGGCATGCGCCTATATAGGAACGACGATAATGCCGCCTGTATTCGGATGGCTTGCGTCTTTATTGAGCTTTAATATATTTCCTGTATTTTTGGGATTAATTCTGGTGATTAAAATTTTAATGTTTGAATTACTGAAAAAAAATGTAGATAAAGCGAAAATAAATGAACGCGGATAAAAGAGTTCTGCGCCAATCAATAAAAAGGGAATAAACCGCTTCAGTTATCTGAAACAATCTATTCCCGAAAAATGGGCGATACAAGACTCGAACTTGTGACCCCCAGCGTGTCGAGCTAGACACTTATGTTTCCATAAATCCTTACGGCATAACTACTTACTATAGAGTAGTATCTTGTGTTGTAACTTTCGTACTTCCCTGTTGTCTCTAGTTTTCCCTAGTTTCTTTTAATTATGCACGTTAATAGCACGGTATTCAAGAGTAAAAAGAAGTAGGTTTTATGCTACTTTATCTGTTATTAATACCTGTCTTTACTGCCTGAGCAAGTAAGTTCCGCACTTAATAAATGAGCGCGTAACTCTTACACCAAATTCTAACTACCGTTTAATGAAGGAGTTCAAGGTGATGCGATTAGGAATCTTACTGGAAACGCGGTAGATTTCCAATCTACTGGGCAGAGAATGCCTACAGGTATAATTGAGCCATATGGCCCGATTGCGAATGTAGTACCAATTACAGGTGGAAATAGTTGGTCAGGTTTTAAAATAGATGCATCAAGACAAGTCCCTACAGCAAACGAGAATCAAGTAAGAACATTAACAACCCAATATTGGCGTTTAGTGCTTAAACTTTAGCTACAAGTCTCCAAAATTGTACAGTGAGTGTTGGCGGTATATTGCTGTGCGGTTGACCGCCACCCGCATTTTTAATTAAATTCGCTTCGTGCATTGTTCCGCCACTGTTTACAATATTAACGTGTTGACCTAGGCTTATTATGGCCTGACTTGCCATTGTATAATGTGTATGAGAAGGCATTTCCTCATTTGTTAAAGTATGTTTTTCTGCACCAGATACTCCCTCATTAAACGGTGGTCTGTTTCCGCCTGCGTTCCCGAAGTACTTACCGCCGTATACAATGATTTCTTCGACAAACCAGCCGTTATAATCACCGACTGTAATTTGCTGACCGATTAAAAAATCAGGCTCATTAACATCATGTAAATCAAAATATTCAAGTAATATTCCTGTTTGTAGTTGTTCCCAATTAATAGGGTTAAGTTGCGCCGGAGCGTTTGATATAGCCGCTTTTGCTTTATAGTATCCGAAATCATCCCCGGCAAGATGGTACATGACAATTTGGTTAGCTGCGTAATTAGCGCCTTGCTGATAATTGGTATGCGCAGGTATAGCGTCCTGTCGTATTCTGTAGCGGACTGCTAAATCATTTGCTTTAACCCATTTGCCGTATTTTCCCTATTTATAATTTGGATCTCTTGTGCCCGGATGCTGTATGTAAACATCACCGATATGATGTTCCATGTCCCACATAATCTTTTTTATTGTTTCAAGATCGATTTTTCCTTTACCATTTAATTGCGCGAATACAGTTTCTGGCCCATCTGCCTCCGGATCTCCGCCGACTATAAATCCTCCCATATTTTTGGAAAACGATTTAATCAAACTCGGGCCGTTATCTGACCATTCAAATATTGGCGGGTCTGTATCCTGGGTATTTGTAAGTATCCATGTATGACCGTCAAATAAATTTGTAAATCTTGTGCTGTTCCATATTAATAAAGGGTCTTCGATAGATGTGATTTGTGATAAAGCGTAATCTGTAAGTAATTGTTGATCGTTCGGATCATTCGGGTCTAGTGCTTTACCAAAATCATAAGCGTTTAAAAAGCCTCCGTTTCCATGCATTGCGTTTATTTCGTTTTGGAATAATTCGTCAACTTGCTGTAGATCATTTACCGCTTGCTGTCTTATTTGTGTTTCTGTCTCAATATTAGCCTGAAGTATTTTATCTCCATCAATTCTTGCCTGTGTTTCCAATATTAAATCACCTGATAGATTTTCCAATCCTTCAGGAGTTAATGTTTTTATTATCTCCCACATTGAATCTATCTCATGATCAACTTGTTGTTCATTTTCTCTGATTGATTCAGTTATATCTTTTCTTATGCTTTGTTCTTCATCTCTGCTTATTGTTTGCTGTGATATTTCCTGAATCTGCATTGTTGCTTTATTTAACATGTCCTCAATAAGCTGCGCTGACAACCTGCCTCCATCATGCAGGTCAATTGTTTGTGTTCTTGGGGTTGTTCTTCGAATTACAATCTGTTGAGCTTCCGGTGGAAGTTCTATATGTAATGTAAGAATACCTCCGGTGTCATGTTCTTCCAATTTTGTTACGGTATAATCAGTTCCATAATTTAAAAATGATTTTTCATTATACGGCAATATGCCATCTATGGATTTCTGCCATAAGCATGTTATATGTTTTGGTTCGTTATAAACAAATGGGATAACAAATTCATTAGGGAACGGTTGAACCAGATCATAAATTGTTTGTGTGTTTTCATTAAATAATACGGATTACCTCCTAAAACCATACAGCGTCTTTATCACGCCCGATTACTGCGCCGGGATTAAAGTTAAATTCTCCATCCCCATCGCCTATTCCGAATAATTTACCAAATTCCTTAGTACCTGATGTTGGCAAACCGACTGACATAAATCCTGCTTCTGCAGCTAATATTGCCGCTTTTAATAGTTTCTCATACTCGCCTTGTGTAATTGCTCTTGTGGTTGTTTCAAGCGCCTGCTGTAGTTTGTCAACCTGTGGTAATAAAACAAAGCCGCGTCTGTAAATGCTTCCTTGTGAATGTCCTGCCATTGATTGATATTTGTAAAATCAACTATTTGTCCCTCGAATTTTCCTTTGCTTATTTTGTAACCGTTCAAGGCTTTGGCTGCGATTCTTCTTTCCGCTTCGTCAAATAGACTTTCTGCGTCATGCCCTAATTCATGAATCAGTGTGGAAAGGTCAGCTTCTTTGCCTAGATAAATATATCTTTTTGCCTTGTCTAATAAGTCTGTCCATGTTGCGCCCTTTATTATATGGTTATTCATTTGCGCTGCTTTAATGTCGGGGTTTAAGCTGGCATCGTTGGTAAAAATAATTCTGTTTGTTAAACTCTGTACGCTTTCTCTGCGTCCTCTTGCCCATGTATTTGCAAACTCTGCCGCGATAGCGATATTTGCTCTTGATGTTCCCGGACTCATAACAGATGTTGCCGCTTGCGCTAGTCTTTGCGCGTCTGTGGTAACTATCGAATAATTTAATCCGTGTTTTGATCCTCTGGGATTACTGTCAATCAACTGCTGCCTGATAACCTTATTCTGGTCATGTTCTAAATTCCAATTAATAACCGTGCCTTTATCAAACCGTCCTGTAAACTCCGCCCAAATATCCTGTCTGATTAAATCTGGATTATTAAAACCATCCTCCAAAGTAAAACTGTTAACTGTAACTGTTTGTTTTTCATTATTTACGGTATAGTCAATTCTCGCGTCTTCGTTAGCGTATATTTTTCCATCGCTCTCATGGGTTCTTTCCTGACTGGTGACTATAAATATACCACTTATGCTGCCATTATCATTTTGTGTTTCGTGTGTTTCTGTGCTCAATTCGCCTTGTCTTGATCTGGAAAGTTTTCTTTCTTCCGAAACCTCTTCATTTGTCGTTTCATCAATCCATGTCTGCATGGGGTATTTGTAACTGGTTATTTCCGCAAGCGCGGCCGCGTCCTGCGCGGCTTCTTCCTTCGCTTTTCGTTGTTCCGGAGTTAAGCGTTCATATGCTGTATTAAATACTGCTGTTACTATTTCTATTCTGTCATCTGTCTTCATTTCTTTGAACCCCTCGATAGGGAATTCAAATCCATGTTCCTCTGCTGCTTTAATTTGATCCATGAGAACATCGGCATTGGGTGCTACTGTAGCCATGTCCATAATTGTGGCTGCGGCTTGTTTGTTATTCCTAAAAGTGGTAATTGAGCCCGGTGCTCCTAAAATTAAAGATGTCGCAAATCCACCTGCGGCTGCTTCTTTTATCTGTTTCCACGCTTCGTCAAATTCGGTTTTATTAAACTCGGGATGATCTTGCAATAACTTTTCAAGTTCTTTGCGAGATTCTTCAAGCGGTTCATCAATTAATCTGTCTAATTGTTCCTGCCATTCCTGTCTGCGAGCGTTTAACTGATTACCAGCAATGTTTCTGGCTAAAATGCTGGTCAATTCCTGTGCACCTTCTTCAAAAGATTCACCAGCCATTTGCTGAATACCACTGACAACAGCCTGCGCAAATGCTCCGCCTCTTCCTTTGATAAACCATTTGTTTATGGCATTTGTAAGAGCATTCGGTGCGGCGGCTTTTATCAAGTTTCCAGTAACAGTGCTTGTCACACCTCCGCCTATTGATTCAATAACTCCCTGTATTTGTGCGGAAATTCCTGATACACTCCATGCTATATCTTCAGGTATACCATCATTTACAAGATCAAGGTATTCAAGTCCCCTTGTATGTAGGGCCGTCCCTTGTGATGTTCCTACCATTCCCGCGCCTGCAATAAGTTTTTTTAATATTCCCGGTGATAATTTGATTGCGGCTCCTGCGCCTTTAACCACAGCTCCTGCGCCGCCTCCTACACCTATTGTAGTAGCCATTGGTATAAGATTCTCAAGTGCACTTAATCCAGCGCCTTTGAAAAAATTACCAATATCTGCGATTCCTCCCTGGCTTATATATTCTTTTTGCCATGTTCGAGGTGTATCGTCTTTTATTGTTTCTAGTCTGTTATATGACAATTCAATTTGCCTGTCGATATCTTCCGGAGTCCAACCTGATAAAAAAGAAGCCGCATCCTTGTGATGCTTCATTATGCCTAAAATGCTAAGGTTAAAAGAAATTGCACCGTGTTCAATAGCGTTTATAACTTTCTGCAATCCGCCTGTTTTAATAAATTTCTGGCCTGTCCATTCTTCATGGATTGCTTCAAGGTTTTGATATACAGAGCCGATGTCTTTACCTAAAGCGTTTGCGTATATAGCCGCCGCTATTCCGCGGTCTCTTTCCAGTTCTCCATCTCCTTCAAAGCCTGGATTGTTTACAGCTACATTAAGAGCGTCAAGAAATTGGTAATCTTGAATTCTCGCATTGGGAATATTGGAATACCTTTCTCTTGCCGATTGTTCATACTCGGTTCTTGCCCGGTTATATTCTTGAATAGGAGTGTTTATATTTTCTAAACGCTGTTGTGAGAGTTCTGCTAATCGTTTCATTCTCTCTGGATTAGGATTTAAATAATCTTGTACGAACTGCCTCCTGTTTAATACCGTCTGCCGTTTGATTGATTTCTGTTTCTCAAACTATCCAGCGCATTTACCCACTGACCATTTATTAAAACCTCGACTACTCTTGAATTTGGTCTTTCTGATAATGCATCAACTCTGTAAGTCCTTCCATCGCTTCCTGTATAGTGGATAACACCATCCGGATCGCCTCTTTCGTCTCTTACGATATTAGCGGGGCTCCATTCATTTAGCGTAACATCTGTATTTCTTAATTGATTGTTTGCCCATTCACGATTACGCTCTGCGGTCTGATTCATTACATTTCTGAATTTATCGCCTCCAATTGTTAGCGCTTCTCTTAATTGTGGGTTATTTTGGTCGTATAATCTTTCACTGTCCATTAAATCGGTACCCCCGCGATTAGCCCAATGTACAAATGATGTAGCTCCTTCATCTGCTGATACAGCATTTCCAACCCCACTAAAAAGCCCGGAACTCCCTATATTTCCTCTGTTTATGATTGTTGTAAAATTATTTGATACTTGAGTTCTGTAATGGCTATCTATAAGTTTTTCTAAAGCTTCGCCTCTGACACCGCTTCCATATGCCTGATATACAGCTTGCCTTATCAGATTCGCATTATTTTCATATTCAAGCCATGCTTCTCTTTCTACTGTATCTGATTTTGCTGTTGGTTTTGGCGGCGCATTAATTGCAATTGTATTTTCAAGATTAGTGAATATTCTTCTTGTTTCAGGGTGATAACTTCTCTTACCATTGTTATCTATGTTATATGACATAATTTCGCCAATAGCATCAGCTGCAGCTGATGCTGTAGCTGATGATATTCCTCTGTAAGCGCTAATTGTATTAATTGCAGCCTCGGCATTATATCCCGAAGATCCTCTATGAAATTCCTGTAGTACATTTTCAATAACGCTTTTTGCTTCAGCTTCCGGCGAAAGGCCTCCTCCGCTGGCTGCCCTTTCTTCTTGCAATAGTTTTTGCGATATCAAGCTGTCGATTTCTGCGATATGCTGTTCATAATTGCGATCTAGGTTAATATAATTTCCCCTGTTGTTAATAAGATCGTCCTTTGCCTGATATAGTTGTTCTAAGCTCATGAATGTTGAACCCGTCATTCTTTTTGCTTGCGCGTCATTAAGCTCTGATGCTTGTAAATTGGATATTTCTTTTCTTACATTTTCATTAACATCTGTGTTTTCGCTCCCGGTGTTTAATCCAGACCTTACTGCGGCTCCTACAGGCTGGTTGTTATCTAGCGCCTGTCTGTATCTTTCAACAGCTTTGGTAGTTTCGTTAGCAACGACCTGATTATTTATATTATGCGCTTCTGCGCAGATTTCCCTTTTCCGTGTTTCTGAAAGATTTGAACTATCAAGATAATTATTAACAGCTCCCATTCCGAATTCAACAAGGCTTAATGCATCTTCTCTTGCGCGCGCAATATTTGCTTCTCTGTTTACACCTAACATTGTCGCTTCAAGTCGTTTCGGTTTCTGCCAATGTGCGGCCTCTTCCAAAACCGTATCGAGCCTATCTCTGTTTCCCGTCTTTTCGAATTCATCAATGGCATCTATAAGCTGTTGGTCAAGAAGGGTTTCTCTGTCTCCATTACCGCTTTCTGCTATAGCGAGCATTTGCTTTCTTTCATCCGCATCAATTAAACCTGTGGCGTAGGCTGCATTGGCGTAATTCGCTGCCGCATTATAACCATCTGTTTCTGCAAGTTCTTCAACCATGTGGCGCGTTCTTGCGTAGTTTGCCTGCTGTACTGTTTTTAATTTCGCTGCTTCAAGTTGCTCGGGCATTATTCCGCTTGCGTTCTCAAAGATGTCATTAATCTCTGTATAGTCTTCTGACAACGCATAGGCTTCAACAGCATTATTAAGTTTTTGATTTAATAAATCCATACGTCCACTGCTTATTTGTTCTAGACGACTTGAAAGTATTCTTTCATTTTCAACGCTGATTTTTTCGGAGGAAAAAGCTTCTTTTAAATAATCTGCGGCAGCTTCATATCCTTTCGTTTTTGCAAGATCGTCCATCACATAACGCGTTCTTTCGTAATTAGCGTTTTCTGCAGCCGATTTTGCTTCCAAGTCAAGCCGCTCTGGATTTGAGTAATAACCGCTTAACATATCTCTAAATGAAGTTAGGATATCTTTTTCATTTCCATCAAGATCGTATTGTATTTCACCCCTTACAAAACTTTCGGTTAAATCATTTACAGCATTAGCTTTAAATAATTCTCTTCTTTGCATCTCCCTTTCAAATAACATTTGTTGCGCTTTTAGTTCGCTGTTAACAAATCCGCTTTTTATATTTTCAAGTGCAAGTTTTGAGGCCCATTGCGTCTTAAAATGTTCTCCTGCGCCTTGAGTTATCTCTGACATTATATCGCCTATAGTTCTGCCGTCACGCGTAACATAAGAATCAAACCCTATGTATTTACCGTTATCATCATAAGGAACAAAATCGTCTTCTATTGCTTTAAGATAAGCAGCGTCAACCTGTCCAATATTACCCCTTTGCGCTTGCAAATAATTTCTCTGTTTATTTTCAAATATGGCGTTTCCTAATCCAACAGCAGCTTGCGTTAAACCGATCGCCGCTTGCGTTCCCTGAATTATGGTATTAGCGACAAGCATTTTTTTATTGAAATTAATATTTTCCTGATTCAAATCAAGAGCCTGTCTTGTGAGTCCGAATGATTGTTTTGCTATATCAATATCACCTGCGACATATTGTGATCGCTCGGCGTTTGCTACTGCCTGTTTGGATCTGCGCAATGGGTTATAGTTTATATTTATAAGTCTTACGTCTTCCTCCTAACCAAAATTCCTATTAATAAAATCCTCAAGATCATTCTTTGCCGCGGTGCTGTTTGCAATGCTCTGGTCTGTCAAATTAATTGCCTGCTGCCAATCTGCGATTGACGATTTTGCAAGGTCTCTGTTTGCAATCATCTCCTGTCTTTGGAAATCAAGGTCGACTTTCAGCTGGTCCATTTCCATGTTTGCCGCTGTTAGTTGTGAGCCGAACAGTCCGCCTGTCGCGTCAAGAGTCCTGTCTGCTCCCACGTAATCCACAAGTTTGCGGTCAAGCATGCCTGTTGTGTGCGCTTGTGATGTTCCGGCTCCTACCCGGCCTGTAGCTCCTGCCATTGCGTCTGAATAGCCTATTGCATTAAGGAAATTTTCGTAAGTTTCTTTTCCGCTTGCCATTAAAGAATCTGTCTGGGCCTGTTTGCTTTGTACTTCCTGTGAGTATTGGTTACTGTAATTCGCTAACCATTTGTCATAACTGTCTATTTGACTGGTTGTATCGCGTATGTCGATTCCATACTGAATCTTTGTGCTTTCCATATCAGCGATGGTTTTTTCATAATCACGGATTGTATTTTGGCCTTGTAGATAACTATTTTTTGTTTGTAAGTCTAATTCTTTTTGTGCGTTCTGATTAGCTTGTGCGCCCTGCTTTGCATTTATTACAGTTCCGGCTACGGCTGCTCCGGCTGATGCAACCGCGGCTACTCCCACTATAATTGGTATTGCTGGCATATCATCCCTCCAATATTGCCACTCGTTCTACAAGAGCAAGCATTGTAAACGGTACAGGTTCCTCATGTATAATAACTAGTTCTCCTTCGGTGTCTATATTGCCTGATACTGTTACGTTAATTTCACCCGTAAATGGTTCGGGCGCTGTGCCTAAAACATAACTGCCGAATCGCTCAGTAATTAATGCTGTTGTTTTATTCTCTGTGGTTCCGGCTCTCCCGCCTAAACTTTTATGCATCCTTAACGTAATTCTTTCTATTCTTCTTTTTTTGCCTAAACTTGTTCCATCCGCTGGTATCTGTCTTTCGTTAGGTGCGAAATAAGAAGTGTAAGGCAAGCCGATATGTACTGTAGTCATTTCATCCTGTAATTTCGCATTGCCGTGTTCATCAACTAAAACTGACGGTTCAATTGCTCCGTCTGCAAATATATTTATTTTCTTTCCTGCGAATCTTTGTAATCCGGTTATGGTATCTGTCGGCGTTGGGAATGTTCTTTTTTCTCCCGCGTCAACATAATGGCTATTTGAAAAATCATCGTTAACCAAATCCTCAAGTATAATATGCTCTATGTTTCGCTTATTATCTCGTAATACTTCAATAAAAATTATGTCGCCTGTTTTTTGCGGTGTTACCGCAACCGCTTCTACTATTCCATCTGTAACGTGCCGCGCATAAGCCAATATTCCGCCGCGGATATTAATAGTGCAGCTTATTAATTCACCAGACATTGTAACAATCCATATCATAGGATATGGAAAATCAGCTACCGCAAAGTCTTTTATACCTGTTCCAAATATATGTGCGGCCTGTTCTGATATATCCATATCAATAAAGCCGCCGCCTTGGGCGTTGTCATTCCAAACAAGAGCGCGTAATGATTTCCCATTTCGTCCTGCATAAACCATTATTTCCCTTGAGCCTCGGGCTTGTAGTTCATTTGAGCCCGCGTATTCTACTATGTGCATATCAAAGGTTGCAGGTGTTGGTACTTCTCCGGTATCGCTCCATGTCGCTCTCTCTGTTCCTGCAAGAAAATATCTATTTGCCGCAAGCCATTGGAT
>JAIRQF010000100.1 GCA_031256635.1 Treponema sp.
AAATGAAAAATTGATCCGCCGGCAGCCGCATGTATTCGGCGATGTAAAAGTAAAACACACCTCAGAACTCCTTAACAAGTGCGCGGCCATAAAAATTAATCAGGAAGGCAGAAAACCGAAAGATTCTGTCCTTGATGAAGTAAGCTCAGGGCTTCCTCCGATGGATAAAGCATACGCGCTCCAGAAAAAAGCGGCAAAAAAAGGTTTTGACTGGCCTGATACAGAAGGCGTTATTTCAAAAATAAAAGAAGAACTTGAGGAAGTACAATGCGCTGTTAACAAAGAACAAAAAAAAGGGAGTAACAAACAAAATCGCGCGGATATTGAAGAAGAATTGGGCGATCTGCTTTTTTCTGTGATCAACCTATGCCGTTTTTTAAAAACCGAGCCATCAGTTGCCCTCAGGCGCACGAACAGTAAGTTTATTGAACGTTTTAAACATGTAGAAAAAATGATGAAAGAATCAAACCATGAAATGAAAAAAGAAAATCTGGAAATTATGGAGAATTACTGGCGCGCCGCAAAGCAGCCGCAGCAAAACTAACCGAGTTTTGCAAGCGGCTATATAGACAAAATTTTAAATGTTGATTAAAATCATTGTGCGGTAATAGTCTGTCTGAGCTGCCGCGATAATCCAATAGTCAGACCCCGGGAAAACAGCAGGAGGACTTTTTATGAGCGCTACAATACGGCTCAAGAGATTTGGTACAAAGAAGCGGCCATATTACCGCATTGTTGTCATGGAAAAAACCGCGCCCAGAGACGGCAAAACAATTGAAGAGCTTGGCTATTATCACCCCATTGAAGCTGAAGACAAGCAGATTGTTTTTGATGCCGATAAAGCAAAGGAATGGATCGCAAAAGGCGCAATTGTTACAGATACGGTTCGTAGAATTTTTAACAAGAAAAACGTTACCATGAAATAGCAAGGGTAATACAGTGGAAAAAGATTTAATTGAATATTTGGCAAAATCTCTTGTGGACGACCCTTCTCAGGTGCAGGTTAATGTTGTTGAAGGCGAAAAATCGACTATTCTTGAGTTACGCGTCGCAAACAACGATATCGGTAAAGTTATAGGCAAACACGGCAGGATTGCCAAGGCAATCAGAACCGTTCTACAGGCCGCCGGAGCCAGATCGGGGAAACATACGGTACTTGAAATATTGGACTGAGGAAGCTTCTTGCCATCTTCGCCATGATTGATAAGTTTATAATCGGAACAATAGGAGCTCCTTTCGGTGTTAATGGTTCTGTAAAAGTCCGCTCCGCCTCCGGTGAAACTGATCATCTTTTAAAGCTGGAATCTGTAATCATAAGCAGAGACGGAAAAGAGCAGCTTTATAAAATCACTGAAAGCAGTTATGCTCCGCCTGTTGTCCTTATGCGTTTTGAAGGTTTCAGCAGCCCTGAAGCCGCAAAAGTTTTAAACGGCGCGCGGCTTATCGCAGGCCGCGATCAGGCTGCGCCTTTAGGTGAAGGCGAATTTTACATCGAAGACTTAAAGGGACTTCCTGTTACATCTGAAGAAGGCGAAATTATAGGCCATGTTTCAGACATAATCGAAGGCGGCGGCGGAGAACTTGTAGAGATAAAGCGGTTAGTTATGGTGACACAGGATGAGTATGACGAAAAATGCCTGGTTCCTTACCGGAAAGAATTCTTTTCTGAAATCGCCCCGGAAAAAGGCAGATTGATATTAAACTTCCAGGGCATGGAATTACTCCCTAACCGGCGGTATATAGCCGATTAATTTTAATAAAATGAAATATACCGTTTTAACATTGTTTCCGGAAATTATCGACGCTTTTTTTACAAATTCAATAATGGCAAAAGCGATAAAAAAAGGCATTATCGAATATCAGCCTGTGAATATCCGCGATTTTGCGGAAGACAAACATAAAACCTGCGATGACGCGCCTTACGGCGGCGGCGCGGGAATGCTTATGCTTGCAGAACCTTTAGCCGGATCTCTTGAACACGCAGGTGTAAAAAAACATTCCGAAGAAACATCGCAAAGACGCGAGGAAAAACGGGTAATTTATCTTAGCCCGTCGGGAAAAACTTTTAACCAGGGACTTGCGAAAGAACTCGCCTCTATGCGGGAATTAGTCCTTATCTGCGGGCGTTATGAAGGCATTGACCAGAGGATCATCGATTCCTATGTAGATGATGAAATTTCAGTCGGCGACTATGTTCTTTCATCCGGCGAAGTAGCCGCTCTTGCGGTAATTGACGCGACCTACAGGCTTGTTGACAGCGTAATCTGCGCGCAGTCGCTTGATGAAGAAAGTTTTTCCGGCGGGCTTTTGGAGTACCCCCAGTTTACACGCCCCGAGATTTTTGATACAATTAAAGTTCCTGAAGTGCTTCTGTCGGGGCATCATGAGCAGATACGGCTTTGGCGGCTGGAAAAAAGGGTTGAAAAAACCTTAAAGCAAAGACCGGATCTGATACAGCGCGGCGGAGAGCTTGGGATTTTTAACAGTGAAATTAACAGCATAATAAATCGCCTGACAACGGTTAAGTAATCAGATATCCCGCGGCAGCGGCGTTTGTTATATTGTAAGGAGAGAAAGATGAATGAGATTAAGGCCATTGAAGCCGAACAGATGAAGCCGGAAGTCAACCAGTTTAAAGTTGGTGATACTGTTAAAGTTCACTTTAAAATTGTAGAAGGCAAAAATGAGCGTGTGCAGATCTATGAAGGTCTTGTAATCGCGATGAAGAATTCCAAAATTGGAAAAACCTTTACCGTACGGAAGATTTCTTACGGCGTCGGCGTAGAGAGGGTTTTTCCCATTCATTCACCGCGTATTGTTAAAGTGGAAGTTGTTCGTCCTGGTAAAGTCAGACGCGCGAAACTTTACTACATCCGGGAAAAAATCGGCAAAGGCGCGAAAATCAAGGAACTTATTGTCAAGAAAAATACTGCCGCGAAAACTGTTCCGGCTTCTTCCGAAGAATAATTTTTTCAGGCGATCGTTTGTAAACAAACCCCGTTTTTTCGGATAAGCACTTACATTTGCTTCGGGTTTATGCCGATATTTGAAAGGGGAACTATAAATTTTTTACCTTCTTTATCAGTTTGCTTTCAGGACATTCCCCTTTTTGAATTGATAATTACATGAGGGTGTCAGATGAATTTAGTATATACTGCCGACCTTAGACCGGGACAAATATTTTCCGAACCTGTCTATACAATCGGTAATAATTTACTTGTACCGGCTCTTGTTCCCCTGCGTCAAAAAGATATAGATCTTTTGCTTACCTGGGAGATTGAAACAGTAAGAACAGAAGGCGCCATTATCGACGCTGATGATATATTACCTGAGCTTGAAGACGTAATTGACTCAGCGCATATTGATTCCGCGCAAAGCAGCGCTCCTGAAAAGATAGACGCAATAAAATTTTCCATAAGCGATGTCAGGCAAAATACAGGCCCATACCGTACATACAAAAATTTGATTGATAAACTTGACGGCGCTTTCACGCTTTTTAAATCCGGTGACGAGCTTGAGATGCGGACTATCGACAATATCTGTTTGCAGCTTCTTCAGGATATAAGGGAGCATCCTGACAGTTTTGTCGGATTTATTCTGGGCGGAGAAATTTCAAGTCAGGAACTGGCAAAAAGCTCCGTAAATACCGCGATTCTTTCAGCGTTAACCGCACAGGAACTCAGGCTTCCAAATCATAAAATTCATAACATTGTCGCAGGAGCTCTGCTCCATGACATCGGAATGCTCAGGCTGTCCAAAGGCATTACCGAAAAAAAAGGCGGGCTTTCTGACGCCGAACTAGATCAGATTAAAAGCC
>JAIRQF010000030.1 GCA_031256635.1 Treponema sp.
AAAAGAATTTGTTTTAGCGCTGATTATGACGCTGTTTGCGGTATCTGTAATAATAATTGCGGTAGTTTTATTTTCAGGCGGAAAGATAGAAGAAAAATACTTATCAGACTGTCTTAAAGCGGCAGGCGCGGCAATCGGATTTTCCGCAGGCATGTTTATTGAAAGGGTCTATATCAATTTTTCTGTTAACGCGAAAAATATAATATGGCAGGTAATAAAATTTACATTGGGAATCGCGGGGGTTCTCGCTGTAAAAGAAGGGCTTAAGCTTGTAATCGGAACAGGGCTTATCGTTGATACAATCAGATATTTTTTAATGCTTACATGGATGACAGTCTTTTTCCCATTGATTATAAAACGCTTTTTTACGGTTTAAAAAACAAGGAGTTAATATGGGCTCAAATGGAAACGAATGTTCCTGTCCAAAAACTGAATGTCCAAGAATCGGTAATTGCAAAGAATGTGTGAAAAATCACAGAAATAGCGACAGTATGCCTTTCTGCCTTTTCATGAACAACGATGGAAACAAAAGCATGGAAAACTTTTATAAAAAATTAAAAGAAAGATTTGAAAAATAGTAAGCCGCCATTAATTAAGGTAGTCTATCTACAATGTGTCTATATTATAGACAGACACTAATTAAATACAAAGGAGATTTTTTATGTCAGATTCAGGCCTTGAACAATCGTCAATAGACAATATCATATATCAGAAACCGCAGAAAAAGAGCGGCATTACTTCAAGCGGCGGTTTTAAAATAGCGATGCTTGTGGTAATTATTCTGCTTTTGCTTATTCCGATTAACATGATTCGATCCCTTGTAATGGAGCGCAGCCAGCGCGCGGGTTCGGCGGAAGAATCCATTATGGAAGCATGGGGCAGTCAGTTTTCGCTGTACGGCCCTGTTATCCGCATCCCTGTTGCCGAAGAAGAGCCGTTCAGAACCGTAAACAGAGCGGTCTGGATTACGCCGGGAGATGTTCAGATAACAGCCGATTTTTCCGCGGAAAGAAAACGCAGGGGAATTTTTTCCGTCGCGTTATTTTCAGGCAATGTTACGCTGAAAGGCTCTTTTTCACTGGAACGGACAATCAGCGAATTAAAGTCAAATCAGACAATTTTTCCCGAACAGGCAGAAATTATTATCGCTCTTGCAAGTCAAAAAGGAATAAGGAGAATAATCAAAGCCGGCTGGAACGGAAACGAATTGTTTTTCAAGCCGGGCAACAGGAACTTTTTTGCAGGCGATGTCGGCATTAACGCGTTAAGCCCGCTTGAAAAAAACGGCATTAATACTTTTGATATTCAGCTCGCGATACAGGGCGGAAAATCCGTACGCATTCTTCCAATCGGAGAAACAACACTGGCAAACATAAAATCCGACTGGCCCTCTCCGTCTTTTCAGGGAGGATCCCTTCCCGCCTCATATACGTTATCTGAAAATGGCTTTAACGCTGACTGGGAAATAAGTTATTTAAGCAGATCCATTCCGCTCGTCTGGTATTCAAGCGAAAGGGGCGAAACAGAGACAAAGATGAATTTTGAGCGCGAACTTTTCGGCGCGGACTTTTTTAAACCGCTTGATCATTACGCGCTTAACGAACGCGCGGTAAAATACGCGATTTTATTTCTGGTCATTCCGTTTATAACCCTGTTCTTCCTTGAAATTTTTTCGCGAAAATCAATACACCCGGCGCAGTATTTATTATCAGGCCTTGCTAACGTAATTTTCTATCTTCTTCTTTTATCGATATCGGAACACATTCCCTTTTCTTTCGCATATCTCTTGGCGTCGGCGGCGCTGACATGCATGATGGCGTTATACGCAAGATCGCTTCTTAACACATGGGCGCAAAGCGCTTACATGGCCCTTGTAATGGCGCTTTTATACCTCATCCTGTATCTGACGCTTAACGCGGAAGACTGGGCGCTGCTAATCGGATCAATTACCGCGTTCCTGATTTGCGCGGTTGTTATGTTCCTGACAAGAAAACTCGACTGGAACAATCTGAACATAAAAGGCGATATGCCGGATTCGCCTTCAAGATAAAAGCCTTTGTGAAAGATCTGTACGGCGTTACTCCATGGGGTTCATGGTTCATCGACGTTCTTGACAGCTACCAAATGGGAGAACGCCTGGAGCGCGGCAGGCGTTACGCGAACTCAGGAAAGGTTCTTTCCCTTGAAATGACGGACGGCCGCGCTGTAGCGAAAGTTGAAGGAAAATCATATCCGTTTTACAAAGTAATAATCGCTTTTCCTCCGTTGGCTGAAGCTGAAAAAGTGTATAATTTAATCGAAAAAGATCCTCCGCTTATGGCGCAAATAGCGTCAGGCCAGTTACCTGAAACTTTTCTGCAAAAATTAAAAAAAGAAGGAATACACCTGATTCCGCAAAAATGGCGCGAGATGAAAAGATCCTGCAATTGCCCCGATTACGGAGATCCGTGCAAGCATATGGCGGCGCTCTATTACATTATCGCAGGAGAAATTGACGCGAACCCCCATGTTCTTTTCCGCCTGCGCGGTATGGATCTTTCAGGCCGTTTCGGTAAAGCGCTTGTTCAAAGAATTACGCCGCCGTTTGCAGTAACATTTACAGAGAAGATAAAAGAAAACATAAAAACGCGCGAACCGGTTGAGTTTGAGGAAATTCCGTATTGCGGCGATCTTATTACATCCCTGCTGCCGGAAAATCCTCCGTTTTGCGACAGGGACTTCTCAACTACGTTAGCTGAATTTTATCACCGGCTTGCGGGCATAAATGAATGGGAATCCGCGTATGATGACGAGGATTTTCTTTCGCGGGCAGAACATGATTTTTCGCGATCCGTATGGACAGTGCATTGTCCAAGCCTTGTTCCCGGAGCGGAACCGGCGCTTCTTTGCGAAGACTCAGGCGGAAACAAAAAACGTTATACGCTGTTTGAAGCGTCAGGGTATTTCACGCAGTTTTCCTCGGAAGACGGAACAGAATCTTACAGTTTTCTTTTCTATCTTTTTAAATTTTTAAATCATATCTGCGCCTCGGGCGCTTTAATTCCTTATGTAGTATATGAATCCCAGATAAGTCCCATATCACAAAAATTATCTTCCGGCATGTGGGATGACGACTATATGCAAATTGACGAAGAAACAATAAAAATTATCTGGAAACCGTTTGAAAACCTGCCGTATGTTGCGAAAATGTTGAATCTTATCGCTGAGCGCGAATGCGGCATGCTCACTTCCCCTCCGCTGTTTAAAATAAATTTATCCGGAAAAAACACAGACCCGCAGCGCGCGGGAAAACGGATTGTAAGCGGCAGAAGCGTCGTGGATATAATATCATGCGCGTTTTTAAGCGAGTGGGTCAGAAATAAATTTTTTGTTTTCCGCGAAGAAGTTAATAAAGGAGCGAACAGCGAATACAAGCAGCTTTTGAATCTGTTTTTTCTTGGGATGTTTATTGATGTTTCATCTCCCGCGAAAAAACCGCTTCCCATGGCAATTGACCGCTGGCTATCGGTTCTTCATATTGATTTTTCGGCATACCGTTACGCGATAACAATAAGGGATCTTTCAAAACGCGATGAGGATTCATTTACCTTCATCAATTTCGCGATTTCCATGGATGTAATGGCGGAAGGGGAAACCAGTGCAAAGACAAGCGATACAAAAAAGATACCATTGTCAAAATGCGCAGATTTGGATATGCTGCGCGCGCCGATCGCTCTGTCCAATTATCTTCCTGAAATAAAGGAATTATTCACAAACCAGAAAATCGCGTTATCTGAAACAAGGCTTGTATCTTTTCTGGACAGCGCGTCAACTCTTTTAACGCGCCTTGGAATGATTGTCAATCTTCCCAAAGCGCTTGCAAAGGAATTAAAACCGCGCCTTGTGGTAAAAGCAAAAACTGACGGCGACTCTCTTGTAAAATATCTTGATTTAAACTCTCTGCAGGAATTCGAGTGGCAGGTCGCTGTCGGAGAAGAGATAATCTCCCTAAAGGAATTTGAAAAACTTGTAAAACTGAAGCGCGCAATGGTCCGTTTTAAAGACGGTTTTGTAAAAATGCAGACTGAAGACTTTACGCGTCTTTTAAAAAAAGCAAAAACTGTCCCCCCTGATAAAAATGATTTTTTAAAAGCGTATTTTTCAGGCGACAGCGTCCTTGCCTTTGACGCGCGCGAAACCATTAATAATATTTTTAAAGAACATGATTTTTCAATCCCTGAGTCCCTTAATGCTGTCCTGCGTCCATATCAGATTCGCGGATACAACTGGATACTCTCGCTTTTATTTTCCGGTTTCGGCTGCATACTCGCCGATGATATGGGCCTTGGAAAAACAGTTCAGTCAATCGCCATACTGCTGCGCCTGAAAGAAGAAAAGCTGCTTTCGGACGGATGCCTTATCGTAGCTCCTGCCGCGCTATTAAATAACTGGGAAAAAGAACTTGACAGGTTCGCGCCTTCATTAAAAGTTTCACGTTATCACGGAAGCAGCAGAAAATTTGATAAAAAAAACGATATCTTCCTTACCACGTATCAAACAACAGTACGCGACGTAAAGAAATTAATGAAAAGGACATTTTCAATTCTGTTGGTTGATGAAGCCCACCTGATGAAAAACTCAGGAACGCGAATTTCACGCACTGTAAAAAAGCTGCGTTCAAAATACCGGCTTGCGCTTTCAGGCACGCCTGTAGAAAACAGGCTAGAAGATCTCAGATCGCTTTTTGATTTCATATTGCCAGGATACCTTGGAGATGCGAAAAGCTTTAAAGAACAATACCGCGTTCCCATCGAAGTTATGCGAAACCGCGAAAAAGCGAAGGCCCTTCAGAAGATCACTTCTCCTTTCCTGTTAAGGCGTCTTAAAACCGATAAAAGAATTATCAGGGATCTGCCTGAAAAAATTGTATCCAATGAATACGCTGTTCTTGAAAAGGAACAGGCTGTGTTATACGAAACCGTTGTAGCCGAATCAATGGAGAAATCAAAAGAAATAGACTCAAAGGAAAGGTCGTCTTTAATTTTTTACCTGCTTACATCCTTAAAACAAATTTGCAATCATCCGCGCGTTTATGACAAGGAAAGCCCGGCAATCATGGAACTTTCAGGTAAGGCGCAGCTTCTTGTAACGCTTTTACAGAAAATTATTACAAACAGGGAAAAAACATTAATCTTCAGCCAGTATGTTGAAACCCTTGAGTGCCTTGAACAAATCATCAAAAATGAATTAAACGAAATTCCTTTAATTTATCACGGAAGCTTAGGCCAGAATACAAGGACGCAGACAATTAATAAATTTCAAACCGATCCTTCAGTTAAAATAATGCTGATAAGTTTAAAGGCAGGCGGGCTTGGCTTAAACCTGACCGCCGCAAGCCGCGTTATTCATTATGATCTATGGTACAATCCGGCGGTTGAAAATCAGGCGACAGATCGCGCCTTCCGTATCGGGCAGAACCGCACAGTCTTTGTCCACCGGTTAATCACAAAAAACAGTTTTGAGGAAAAAATTGACGCGATGATTTGCGGCAAACAGGAACTTGCCGACATGACGGTTAAATCCGGAGAATCATGGCTTGCGAGAATGAGTCATGAAGAACTTAAAGCATTATTCGAAAGATAAAAACGTTGACGATCGCCGCCCATATTAGTATATTATGTAATAACAGCGGCTTTTTGGAAAACTGACTCTTAATAATTTAACTAAAAACAGTTCAAATCCTTAACATTCATATCATTTATTAAAAGTAAATAATGCTTTTTTACCTCATTATGGATTGGATCGTTTATCAAAGAGCTTATGTAAAAATATGGGTGTTTATTTATAAGCACAAGGAGTAAAGGAAATGAAATTAAAATTCAAACTAAGCATTATGGTAATCGCTATTGTAGCGGTCATTGTAACGGGAATCGCGGTGCTGCTCTTGCGTGAAGCTGCCAATATCAGCATTGATTTAAGCATGGAAAATCTTGAACGCACGATCGAAAGAGAAGTCAATTACTGGAAAGGACGGGAAGACGGTCATATCCTGGCGCTGAATACGCTGAGCGCGATTATGGAGGATTTTGAAAGCCTTCCTGTGGAAACAAGGCGCGATCAGCTCGACAGCATGTTAAAAGGCGCTCTGCTTGAAAACGAAAGATGGGGGTTGACCTATTCAATCTGGAAACCCAACGCGCTTGACGGCATGGACTCAGAGTACATAGGCAGGGTGGGTTCCGGTCCTACCGGGCAGTACGCCATGACTGTTACAAAGGAAACAGGCAGTGTCACGTATCGCGCCAGTACTGATATTGAAAACACAATGGATCATTTAAACGGTCCTGACGCCAGGAAAGACCGCTTTGATGACCCTGTACCACTAAGAATAAACGGGAAGGACAGCTTCGGGCTTTTAATACAGGTTCCCATCATACATCCGCGTACAAATGAAGTAATAGGAGCCGTAGGCTGCCTTCTGGATGCCGCTGTTATACAGCCGACACTGCTGCAAACCCTGCAGGAAAACGATAATATCGC
>JAIRQF010000061.1 GCA_031256635.1 Treponema sp.
GCGTCACAAGGTAAAGACTGTTCTTACATCGCTTGCGATTATGGTCAGCGTCGCCGTTTACATTTTTCTTAACAGCTGGCTAGGAAGCATGCAGATAGAGTCGCGCAGAAACATCGTAAATTTCGAAATTGGAGCCGCGAAAATGCAGACCAATCTTTATTTTGAAAGAAAGGATGAAATGCCCAGCTACGAAAATTTTTCTGATTGGGCAGTTTACAGGGAAGCGCTTTCCCGCGAAGGTTATTCCGCTTCCCCCCGTTATGTGTTTAACGGTACAATGTATTCCGTATCTGGTTCAGCGCCGATAAAATTTTTTGCAGTTGAGCCTGATGCTGAACGCGAAGTATTGCGTTATGTGCCATATGTTGACTTCGGGCGCTTTGTTCAGAACGGAAAATTTGAGATTGCTCTTGGAACAGTAGCCGCAGAAAAACTTAAAATAGGCATTCCCACGCGTCCGCTGCGGCTGGAACTGGAAGAACTGATTCAATCTGTTACGCAAAATGTTTCCGAAGCGCAGTTTATCAGGTCTCTTTATGAAACAGCGCCGTCATCGGCAATGGATATTTTCTCTCCGGTGGATACAAGAGCGTCTGCCGGAAATGAGCGGATGGTTCTTAAAAGCGGCGCTTCAAAAATTGATCTTGACCGTTACTGGAACTTAATCGCGGCTACAGATCGCAACAATGTCCGCATTAACGCGACAATCGATATCAGGGCAACGCCTGACATGATTCGCGCTGATAAATGGGAAGGGGAATTGTTTCCTTCCCTTCGCAGCGAAGACCGCGCGCTGGTGCAGGCATCTTATCAATATGAAGAATTCATGGACGCGTATTTCCTAATCGAAGAAAATGAAACTCAAAAACAGCGGATTCTGGACGCGATGATACGCGCGGGATTTTCAGGCGCCGTCAGTCATATTAATCAGGCTTTTGATGTTGTTGTGACCGGTGTTATAAACTCACCGGCTCCGCTTCCCAACGGAAACACCGCTTTCATTCCTCTTGACGCGTTACAGGATGAATCGGGAATGATGCTTGACGGAGTTGTTACAGAACTTATCATCAGGGAAAAAGGCGTTCCCGATGACAGACTGCCGGGCGCAAGCGAAAGTTCCGCCGTGATCACCGCCGCGCTAAAAAGAGGTTTATCGTCAATGTGGTTATCAATGCCTGAAGAACTTGGCGTTTATGTATGGCAGGATTACATGGCGGATTATCTTGATTATGAAGCGATTCAAATCGGGATGCCTCAAATTTTAGCGTTTCTTTTACTTCTTCTTTCATTTCTTGGAATCTCAAATACGATCCTTCTTGCGATACTTGAGCGTACAAAGGAAATCGGCATGATGAGGGCGATGGGAATGACAGATAAACAGATGATAATTACCTTTATGCTTGAAGCAGGTTTTCTTGGATTCATCGGATCGGTATTCGGAATAATTGCCGGCTGCGCCGTTAATTATCCGATGGTGAAATACGGAATTGATTTTACAGGCATTGGCAATTTAATGAGCGACGGAATAGGCTTTCGCACAATGGCGGTTTTCCGCAGCATGTGGAATATCCCCGTGATTATTGGTTCAGGTGTTGTGGCGACATTGCTCGCGTCGTTAGTCGCAATTTTGCCGACACGCAGAGCCCTGAAAATGCCCATAACAAACAGCCTGCGGTTTGAATAACGGAGGTAGTAAATGATTAATAATAAAACATATAAAAAAGGCGGAACCGCCGCTTTAATAAAAATCGCCTATCGGAACATTTGGCGTAACATGAGGCGCACGCTTTTTTGCTTTACCGCTGTCGGCATAGCCGTTCTTTTCATTGTTATTTATTCTTCCATGATAGAAGGCATGATAAAAAGCATAAATGAAACTGTTCAGGTTTATGAAGTGGGTCACATAACAGTTGTATCAAAACAATATGAAGCTGAGAGTGAATATATGCCTGTGCAGTTTCCTGTAGCGGACGGAAAGAGCTGGAAAGAACTTGCCGCGGATATTTATAAAATCCAGGGCGTGCGCGCGGTGCTTCCCCGAATCGCCACAATGGCGACATTGCAAGACAGTACGGTAAAGCATGCCGTTCTTTGGGGGCTTGACATTAAGAATGAAATGGCAGCTAACAATTTTAACCTGACATACCGTAATGACGGTTTAATTGAAGGCCGCTGGCCGGAAAAGGGAGCGAATGAAATCGCGATAGGAAGGGTGTTCGCTCAGAAATCAGGTTTAACAATAGGCGACAGGCTTTTATTCAAAACAATTTCTGCTCAGTACTCCGAGAAATTCCTGCGTCCGCAAATAACTGGCATTTTCAATTTTGATTATATCAAACTTGATGAAAATTACATTGTCATGGATATTGAACGCCTGCAGAATTTGCTCGTTATGGATGAAGGAACGCAGTCACTCGTTATTTATGCCGATGATGAAAACCAAAGCGGCGTTATCGCTTCCGGAATGCAGAATATTCTGGGAGAAAGGAACGTCATTACACAATGGAAAGAAAATTACTGGGTTGCCGTTTTGCAGGCGGCAAGCTCAGTTTATACGATTGTGTTTCTGGTTTTTATCATTGTCGAAAGTTTCCTTATTATAAATACTGTCGTGATGATAATTCACGAGCGTATCAAGGAAATCGGCATGATGGGCTGTCTTGGCATGACACGCGCGGAAATTGTTAGGGTATTTTTCTTTGAGTCAATATTTCTCGCCGCGTTCGGCGCGCTTGCCGGAGTAGTCATCGGAGGAATCATTACAGGACTTTTGTCAAACTATCCGATTCGTCTGATGGAACAATTCGGCAGCACATTCAGCGAGATGCCGATGAGCAACGCGATTTTCTTCCAGTTCAGCCCTGCGATACTTTTGCAGGCATGGCTTATGGGTGTTGTAGTAGCGTCAATTTTTACACTGATTCCGTCGTTAAAAAGCGCGTTTGTAGAGCCTGTAGAGGCTTTAAGAAGATAGGAGGTTTATTATGTTCAGGAAGTTTTTTTTGATTGCGTTACTTGCAATTATTGCGGTTCCGGTTTTTTCGCAGACACCGGCCGCCGCGGAACTGCTGCGCCATGTGGATAACAATGAAATTTACTCAACCATTCAATATGAAGGCGACATCATTATTGAATACGGGGGACGGCGGTTTGTTAAAACAATGAAGGCGTGGGCGAGAGGAAATACGCACAGCTTTATCGAATTTACAAATGCCGAAGACAGGGGAACCAAGTATTTAAAAAGGGACGGGCGGCTTTTTGTATATTCACCTGACACTGAAGAAGTAATGCTGATTTCAGGGCACATGTTACGCGAATCCATGATGGGATCTGACATGTCATATGAGGATACGCTTGATAACGAGCCTCTGTCTTCACGCTATACTCCCGTACTTGAAGGTTCCCAAATTATTAACGGACGGGACTCATGGGTTCTTTCGCTTACAGCGAGAAACAGAAACGAAAGTTACGCTTCGCGTAAATTATGGATAGACAAGGAAAACAGGGATCTTTTGCGTTATGAGCTGTTCGCTCTTTCAGGGATTAAACTTAAAGAATACGAGCTTGTCAGAGTCGAAGTAATAAACGGCCGCCGCTTTCCAGTGGAAGGGATAATGCGCGATCTCATGCGCAGGGATTCAAAAACAACTTTCGTTATGCGAGATGTTATTCTTGACAGGCCGATTGCGGATTCCGTGTTCAGCCAGCGCAATCTGGAAAGATGATTATCCCATGAAAAGAATAATTTGTATTTGTCTGACTGTATTATTCACAAATTATTTCCTCTTTGCGCAAACGACAGTCTCCGGCGTTCTGGACTCTACTGTTTCCATGATGGCGGGAGCCGGAGACTCTCCTGATTTTTCTTTCGGACTTGAGGAATACGCTAACCTTCGTTTTCAATCAAGGCTTCGGGAAGGCGCGACAGTGTACGGCGCGGTTAACTTATTGGCAGCAGCGGGAATTTCCGCTATGGGTTTATCGGCTATGGATTTAAGTATCGGCAGTGAAAATTTCGCCGCCGCGATTGAACTTGAGCGCCTTTATTTCCGCCTGCGTGGAGATCATATTGATTTTAACGGCGGTCTTATGCGCCTTCCCTTCGGTTACGGGCAGGTGTGGGGACCGTCGGATTTTCTCAATCCAAGAAATCCAATAAAACCGGACGCCCGTCCGCGCGCCGTACTCGGAGCGTCAGCTGCATGGTATCCGATAGATGAATTAAAACTGCTTGGTTTTTTCGCTTCTCCGCGTAATGCTTTTGAAATGGAAGGCAAAGGTTCTAAATTCGGTTTATCAATGGATCGTCATTGGGACAGGGCAAGCGTTCAGGCTCTCTATTCTTTTGAAATACCGAATGAAATACCATTTGCAGATAACAGTTCAAAGTATGGAATTCACCGCGCCGGACTTTCTGTAAAAGCGGATATCGTTGTCGGTTTTGTCATGGACGCTCTTTACACATATAATCACGAAGCAAAAACAAAGCTGGACGGTCTTTCTTTCAGCGCGGGATTTGATTATTCATTCCTTGGCGGTGACTTAATAATTCTTGCCGAATATTTGTACAATGGAGAATATTCATCAACTTCAATTTACACAGGCGGCAGTTTTTCCAATAACCATTATTTATATACAGGCTTTACATACAGTTTCAATGATTTTACAAATATGAGCCTCGGTCTTATTTCCTGTTTTGATGATATTTCCTTTTTGCCGTCTGTCAGCGTAAACCATGAAATGTTTCAGGGAGTGACATTGACAATTTCCGCTCAGGCTCCGCTGGATCGTGATTTATTCAAGAAAGACGGCAACAAAGGCGAACTCGGCCCGATACGGCCGGGAACAAGCGCAGGTAGTTATTTTAATTGCAACACAAGAGTGAGGATACGGTTTTAGGTTTTGGTAATAAAAAATTATTAAAGTTTTCCTTCGTAATTTTAACTTGTATGAAACAGCCATGCAAGTATATAATTAATTCATGAAAATTGATAAGAATACTTTTGGAATTCTTTCCGACGGAAAAAAATCAAAACTATGGACGCTCAGCGCGGGCGATTTAACCCTTTCGATAACAGATATAGGTGCTTCATGGACAAGTTTAATTGTTCCTTCAGCGCTCGGCAATAGCGATATACTTTTGGGATTTTCCGGCATTGACGGTTATTTGAGTAACGGCCCGTATCTTGGCGTAACAGTCGGACGATTTGCCAATCGCATAAAAAACGCGGCATTTACTTTAAACGGGAAAACATATCAGCTTGAAAAAAATGACGGAGGAAATTCGCTCCATTCGGGAAGCAGAGGTTTCGCAAAAAGGCGGTGGAAATCCGAGGCATACGAAGAGGACGAAGGCGTATATGTGCGCTTTGAGCTTTTCAGCCCTGACGGCGACTGCGGCTTCCCCGGCGATTTAAACGCGGTTGTCAGTTATGGCCTTACAAAATCAAATGAAATAATCTGCGATTATCAGGCGGTTGTTAATAAACCGTGCCCTGTTAACTTTACAAATCACGCTTATTTTAATCTTGCAGGGGAAGGGAAGGGCAGTATTCTTTCGCATGAAGTTCTTCTTTATTCTTCGTCCTATATTGAAGTTGACAGGCACACAATTCCGACAGGCCGCGTTCTTTCCGTAAAAAATACTGATTTTGATTTCAGAACGCGCAGAAAAATATGCGAAAATCCTTCGGCATTAAAACATTTCAGTGATTATGATCATTGTTTTACTGTGGACGGAAAATCAGGAGAGCTGCGTCCGTGCGCCGAAGTTTACGAGCCTGTTTCCGGCCGTTCCATGAAAGTCTTTACCACGCAGCCCGGCGTTCAGTTTTATACGGGGAAACACCTTGATGCCGCCGGAAAATACGGTTCGCGTTATGCGAAATACTCGGGCTTTTGCCTTGAGACGCAGCATTACCCTGATACGCCGAATCAGAAGGATTTCCCTTCCTGCATCGCGTGCGCTGAAAAGGATTATCACGAAAAATCCGTATTCGTTTTTAATTTCTGACATCGGCAAGCGTCTTTAGTTCTGATCAGCCTTCTTTGCCATCTCTTTCCATTTTGTTTTTAATCTTGAAAGGCTCGCATCCACTGTGCCTTTTGTAATACCTATAATTTCAGCTATCTCGCTGTTGGATGCATCTGTTCTCATTTTTTCTCTCCGCTCCCTCATTTTTTCCAGCCTTAGCCTGGCTTTCTGGCGTCTGATTTTCATTTTGTTGTAAGTTGCCGTGTTTTCCTTTATATAGGTAAGTCTTTTATCATAAATAATGCATCTGTAATATTGGCGGTATATTTTTTCATTCATATTAAAAATATTATCCTCTTTTTTCTGTCTTTTTTCACGCATCCTGTAAATCATATCAAGCAGCTGTGAACTTTCCATGTCAATCATCGGAGCGATTTTTTCCGCGAAATCTTCTGAAATATAGTAATAACATTTCAGGATAAGGGCCAATATGCGCCTTGAGTTTTTTCTTCCCTTTTTATCAATAACCAATTTAGTTATAACCTCTTTCGTTTCCCTGTGTATATATACGGGAGGCTCTTCACGCGCGTACATTTCAGGGATCCGCGCGCTCCATGCCGAGTATTCAATAACATTGTTTGTTGTTGTGCGCACATGATACTCTTTTGATGAAATGAGCAGATACCTTGCCATAAACGCTTCAAAAGATGAACCTGTTTCTTCGTATGAATCTACAGCGATTTTCATCCGCGGATAAAACCATGAAATAAAATCTTCGTATTCGTCATGTTTCCAGTGACATATACATGTTTTCTCCTGGTTATGAACATAATAATGATAAATCAGCCCTTCGAATTCACAGCGTTTTACATCGCCTTTTGTAAACATGGAATATAAATCATTTAAAGTTTTCTGCATAATTACCTCTGTTATCTGATATCGGTATCAGGCGGAAACAGAGGCGAATTACCGCATTGGAACTTTATTTTATGTGAAGTTGTTCATTTGGAAATTTTTTTAATTATCTGACGAAAATATCCTTGAATGAATCCAGCATAACTTGTTTTACATGTGAAATATCGCCTTTCATAGTGAGGCCGGCGGCATTCTTGTGTCCGCCTCCGCCGAATGAAGAGGCAATCTGCGAAACATTTACTTTATCGATCGATCTCAAACTCACAGTACAATTGTCGGCACGCTCCTGGCGGATAGTTATAGTCGCTTCCACGCCTTCTATTGACATCAGCATCTGATTCAAATGATCAGAATCCCTGCTTTTTAAACCAAAGGAATTGTATTCTTCCAGGGTTTCATGGCTTACAAGAAGTCTTCCGTCATAAAACAATTCCGATCTTGAAAGAATGCGTCCCATTAAAATTCTTGACTCAAGACTTTTTCCGCCGTTTGTTATTCTGAATATTTTTTTGGGGCTTGCTCCGTAACGGATCATTTTTGCCGCCGCTTCAAAAACATCCGAATTTTTTTCTGTCAGATGGCGGAAAAATCCTGTGTCCGTGCAAAGGCCGAAAAGAAGAAGCGTCGCTTCTTCTTTTGTCATTTTCAGGCCCAGAGCAGTAATCAATTTATGAATTAAAATGGTGCATGCAGGCGCGTCCGGATCCACATAAACCGGAGCTTCAGGGGTTGACTCAGGATGATTTCTGGACGCGTGGTGATCAATTATTGCCAGAGGATATTTTTCCAAATCATTCTTTATATCGCCGACTCTTTCAATATTTGAACAATCTACAATTATTACGCTGATTCCTTCTGTCCAATTATTAGCCCGGACAAGATCATCAACGGAATCTGAAATGAATTGATTGTTATATTTTTTTAGCTCTGTTCTGTTAAACGGGCCTGCCGAGCATACTATCGCTTCTTTGCCTATTCTGACAAGCGCGTTACGCAGGGCAAGCTGGCTCCCTACGCAGTCCCCGTCAGGCTCCTTATGACCGGCAATTATGAATCTTTGGCCTTTTTTAATAAACTCTACAAGTTCGCCCGGCACAGGCGGGAATCTCCGCCTTATCAGCTCAGGATTATCAGCCGGCGAAATTTTGTCACTGGAAACCATTAATATTGAATTTCAAAGGATTCACTATTAACAAAGAACCTGCTTAAATCCGTGCCCAGCGGGATACTGCCCCATGTCCAGTGTGATTTGGCTCTGTGCGCGTAAAGCCTTATATGGCTGAACTCGCCGTTTTTATAAAATACCGACATTGTAGGCCAGTCTGAGCCTGTCGGTAAATATACCAAATCAGCTCTCCCTCCCGCTTCGGTAAACCATTCGTTTGGAATTCCTATAGTTCTGATTATTGAACTGCTGCGGAATTGAACGATATAACCCTGACTGGATGGATATATCTTTTCCACAGGCACATTGACATAGTACATAACTTCGTTGGCGTTATTCTGGGCAAAAACCGGTATTATGAACGCTGATAAAAACAATACAATAATGAGTTTTTTCATTATATAGCCTCCAGAATTAAATTTTAATTGATGATTACCGGAAAATCAAGAAAAAATGTTTGTATTTCTTATTCCTCTTTTAACACGCGCCTTACCGCTCCAGAGCAGGCCAGCATTTTTGTAAACAGCGTCTCAACCTTCCCGCCAAGCCCTGCTTCGTAAAGATTTACCCCAAAAAAGAGGGATTTTGACAGTATTGGCTCCAATTTACTGTGGAATGGGCCGGTTTGCCCCAGAGAGATACCGCCAAGAGCCGCACAAAGGCTTTCAAGCTGAGGGTCAGGGCTTACATCAAAAGGTTTACCCTGATCGTCGATTCCCAAAAGATAGCGGAGCCATCCTGCGAAGACAAGGGGGATATATTTTAAATCCGCGCAGTTTTTTCCCGTCTTTAGATAGGCTTTTAATGTTTCGCCGAAACGGATGGGTATTTTCAGGGATGTATCCATCGCGATCCTCTGGGGAGCGTCGGGCATAAAGGGATTAGGAAGACGTACATTTATTACCTGATCGATAAATTCTTTTGGTTTTATAATGCCCGGATCTGTAACGACAGGCAGCCCTTCAATATAACCCACGCCTTTAATCAGGTTGACTAAATCCTCGTCCTTCATTTCTTCGCTGATCCTTGTGTAACCAAGAAGACAGCCAAAAACAGCAAGGGCAGTATGAAGCGGATTTAAACATGTGCAGACTTTCATCCTTTCTACCCTGTCCACCGTTTCCCTGTCTGTAAAAAGAACCCCTGCTTTTTCCAGCGCCGGTTTTCCGTTTGGGAATGAATCTTCTATTATCAGGTACTGGGTTTCTTCCGCGTTTACAAAGGGAGCGATATATGTGTTCTTTTTGGTGATAATCCCCTGCATGTCTTCAAGACCGCAGGCTGTAAGCATTTCGCGGACGCTGTCATCAGGGCGCGGAGTGATTTTATCGATCATCGACCAGGGGAAAGAAACCCTGTTTTTATCGCGGACATAATCCAGAAAACCGGAATCTGCTTTTTTGTTTTCTACCCATCCTTTCGCGATTGTTTCCATTGCCGCGAAAAGAATATCTCCGTTATGTGAACAATTATCCATGCTGACCATTGTGATTGGCAGCGCTTCGCGGATATACCTTTCATGCAAAAGGGAAGCGATGCGGCCAAGATAACTTTTCAGCGAATCCAGCACCGGCCCAGTTTTTAAATCATCTGCGATTTCAGGAAAAAACGTTCCGTCCCTGCCTTTAAGGCTGTAGCCTTTCTCTGTGATTGTAAAACTTGCCATCTGTAACGAAGGGTAAGCGAAAACTTCCTTAAGGTATAAAAGCTCGGTGTCCATCCGCAAAGAATGCGCGACAGAGCCTATTATCTTTTTTTCCGTTGTGCCGTCGGATTTAAGCGTTACGCAAACAGTCAGATTATCAAAGGCTGTAAAAGCTTTATCCTTAATTTCTCCGTCATAGCCTTCGGCGACGACGATGCCTGTTGTTTCAAGCCCTTCATCAAGAATGCGCTGCATAAGAGCCGCCGGAAAAGCGCGGAAAATATTCCCCGCGCCGAAATGCACCCACTTTGCGCCAACCTTTGTAGCGGCGATCATTTTCCTTCGGTCAAATTGCGGCAGTGTAATACCGGCTTTTTCCCAGAACGCACTGTCTTTCAGCGATTCATTATTTAATTTCATGGTTTGTACCTGTATTTCCCATGATAATACAGCATATTATTTTTGTATATAAAAATTTTATACGAAAAAAACTCACATCCCAATCGCGTCAAGAATTTCTTTTTTCTGCCGGGTAAATTCCAATGAAACCGGAAAGGAACCATCCCGCGGACGAGGCGGTTTTACATCAATTTTACGCGTGATTTTTCCGGGTTTACCGTTCATTATATAAACCGTGTCAGATAATAAAAGCGCTTCTTCGACATCGTGAGTAATAAACAGAGTTGAGATTTTCATTTGCTGCGCGATGCCGGCGTACCATAACTGCATTTTATTTCCTGTAATTGCGTCTAATGCGGAAAAAGGTTCGTCCAGCAGAATAACGGGGTTTTGCGGTTGTTCAGGTTTTCTGCCTGTCGCAAGGCAGGTGCGCAGCAAAGCCGCGCGCTGCCTCATCCCTCCTGATAATTGATTCGGGTATTTTTTTTCATACCCTGAAAGTCCGAACATCGGAAAAAAAGTCTGCGCATATTCGCGGGCGGATTTTTTTTTCTCAGCGCGGATTATAAGCGGAAGTATTACATTATCAAGCACTGTCCTGTATTCAAGGAGAAGATCTTTTTGCAGCATGTAGCTTACCTTTCCGCTGACGCCTGTGATGTCCTCTCCGTTAAAAATGACTCTGCCGATATCAGGTTTTTCAACGCCGGAAAGAACATTAAAGAGTGTAGTTTTGCCAACCCCTGAAGGCCCTACAAGAGAAATAAAACCGCATTCGGGCAATTCAAGATTTATATCCTGAACTACAGGCTCATTATTATAATTTTTAATAATGTTCTGGCAATGAAAAATTATTTTGTTCATGGAAGATATTCATTGGTAAAGCCGCCTGAACCTATATTTATTTCCAGTAACCCCTGTTCGTACATCCATGTATAAAAACCATCCCACCTTTGAGGATCAATTTCTCCCCAGCGTTTCGCGTCTGCCTGATAGCGCGGGGCCAGATACTCCTGGCTTTGGATAACAAGGTTCCTGTCAAGTTCAGGCGCGTAACGCAAAAGAATTTCCGCGGCTTCCTGCGGGTTTTCAATGGCGAAACTGTAACCCTTGTCTGCAGCCGCAAGAAATTTTTTAACTTTATCGGAATTATTTGCGGCCCATTTTGTGTTTGCCGCAAGCACCGGAGTGTAGAAATCAAGCCTGCTGTCATAAGTTCCCAAATCAATGTAATTTATATCCACTCCGCTGACAACAGCCGTGATTCCGTCCCATGCGTAATAAATCCAGATTGCGTCTACATCGGTCTGCAATGCGGATATCGCGTCTGTGGCGTTATTGGGAATCATGTTAACTGTATTAAAGCTGCCGCCGTCTTTTTCAACTATGTAGCGCATAACAGCGGTAACAACGGGCGTCTCCCAGGAAGCGAATCTTTTTCCGGCAAGGTCTGACGGGCGCAGAATGCCGCTTGTTTTAAGCGACATAATCCCCGAAGTATTATGGCTTATAATGGCGGCAACCGCCGTTACGGGAAGCGCGTCCCTCTCCCTTGCGATCGCAGGACCCATCGACTCCTGAAACGTTATTCCAAACTCGGCTTTTCCCGAGGCGACAAGAACAAGCGCTTCATCCTCAGGCGGCTGCGTTATCGTTACATTAAGACCGGCGTCCGCAAACCAGCCCTTGTCGAGTGCGACAAAAAGCCCCGTATGGTTTGTGTTCGGCGTCCAGTCAAGTAAAACGCGGATAGTCCCGTCGTTTTTTCCGCAGCCTGTTACGCACAATAAAACGGCAAATAACAGAATTCCTTCCAGCTTTTTCATTTTTTTCTCCATGGCATAGATTTTTTCTCCAACAATGTTACCAGTTTAATTAACAGCAGGCTTAACGCTGATACGACCAGAATTACCGCGAACATTTTATCAAATGAATATGAGCGCCTTACGCGGATCATGTAAACGCCCAGCCCTGCCTCTCCGCCGAGCCATTCGGCGATTACCGCTCCGATTATTGAATAGGAAGCGGCTATCTTTAATCCTGAAAAAAAAGCGCCTAACGCCTGCGGTATTTTTATGTAGCGGTAAAGCTGCCATTTTTTCGCTCCCATGGATTGAAGCAGGCGCAGAGCGTCTTCATCGGCGGACGCGAACGCTCCCAGTAAACCGATTGTTACCGGAAAAAAACATGTAAGAAAAACAAGCGTTATTTTAGGAGCAAGTCCGTAGCCCATCCATAAAATCAAAAGGGGCGCTACCGCGATTACAGGCATGGTCTGGGTAAGCAAAAGAATCGGCGTTATGGACTGTTTAATAAAGCGGTTTGCGTCCATTACTACCGCAAGAATAAATGCCGCTATTACAGCTAACGCAAGCCCTGCCGCCGCTTCCATCAAAGTATAAAGAAGATGAGTCATAAGAAGGGAGAAATCACTGACAAGAACATTTATTACCTGCATGGGGCCGGGCAGCATATAAGGCGGGACAATTCCGCTGACGCTTAAGATTTGCCATGCAAGAAGAATTGAAACAATGGGAATGACAGGCAGCCAGTTAAGTCTGTTAAATATGTTTTGCGGTTTTTTCATCGATAGACCACGTCCCACCGTTAGGGTTATATGCAACCTTTATGTATGTTAAAAGGGATACAGCTCCTTCGCGTATGCAAATCATCTGACATTCTTTTGCGATGTCCATTAATTTATCAAACTCGCCTTCGATTACAGTTTCAAACGGGCCTACAACCGTTTTTAATCCTGTGCTTTTAATGTAATCGATCACTTTATCGACAATTCTTAAAACATCGTCTCCTGATACAAATTGCGGCAATGTTTGAATTGCAATACTTGCTTCGGGTCTCATATCTGTCTCCTTAAAAAAAATGCCCCCGCAGGATATCCCTGCGAAGGCGTTTTTCCGGGAGACAGGAACAAGGTGTTTGTCTCTTTAAAACATTTCCCTCCGCCGGTATTATCCGGATCAGGTTCGCCTGACTGCCAAATTGAAGATCTAGCGGTCAGACAAGGGTTCCGGGCGAATGCCCAATCTCAGCCGGATTTATCCAGCACCCCGATATTTATTTTACTTTACCAAGTTAATTTTTCTTTGTCAACTCTAATATATTTTTTCAAAGGAAAAATTTAGAAGTAATTTTTTATTTTAATTTCATTTAAAATCAATTATAATAAGTATTATGGAGAATAATTTTTAATGAAGAAGACCATTATAATATTTTTTGTTATTTTTTCGCTTTTTGCGGTTAATAATATCTTTGCCGGCGGTAAAAAACAAAGCGCGGCGGTTCAGACTCAAGCAGTGCCGCAAATATATGAAATCGCTTTTATTACTGATATCGGTTCAATTGACGACGGATCTTTTAATCAGGGTTCATGGGAAGGCGTTGTCCGTTTTGCGGCAGAATATAAAATTGGCTATAAACATTATCAGAGCGAGAGGCAGAGCAATGAAGCCCGTTTGTCCGCTATTGATACCGCCGTTAAAGGCGGCGCAAGGGTAATTGTAGCATCGGGTTATCTTTTTGAAGTGCCGATTTACAGGGCTCAGGATATTTATCCGTCTGTGCGCTTTATTCTTGTGGATAGTATTCCCAATAACGGCGATATGTCGGGCGGAAGACCTTCTTACAAAACCGGTAATAATACTGTCGGCGTTCTTTATGCCGAAGATCAGGCGGGATTCCTTGCAGGGTACGCCGCTGTCGCAGACGGCTACAGGAGACTCGGTTTCATCGGGGGTGTGGCGAATAGTTCTGTAATCCGTTTCGGTTACGGTTTTATACAGGGCGCCGAATATGCCGCTCAGGAATTGGGATTAGCCTCCGGTTCTGTTACCTTAAATTACCATTACGCAGGTCAATTTATCGCTACACCTCAAATTCAATCCCTTGCCTCTTCCTGGTATAATTCCGGAGTTGAAGTAATATTTGCATGCGGCGGCGCAGCGGGAAATTCCGTAATGGCGGCAGCTGAACAGACAGGAGGGAAGGTAATCGGCGTCGATATTGATCAATCAAGCGAATCTCAAGCTGTAATCACTTCCGCCATGAAGATGCTCCAGTCTTCCGTATATGACAGTATTGCCGCCTTTTATTCAGGCAGGTTCCCGGGCGGGCAGACATTGGTTTTTCACGCCGCCAATAACGGTATAGGACTGCCCATGGACACATCAAGATTCAGATCTTTTAATAAAACCGGCTATGACAGCATATTCCGCAGGCTTTCCAACGGTACTATTCCCAGAATAGAGGCTATAGACGCTAACGGAAGCCCGCGAGCTGTCTCTGTTTCAATAGTAAGAATTTCGGAAATGTAGTATTTCTTACTCCCATTTTTCAATTGACATAAGAAAATTTCTACTTTATTCTGTTCTTAATATAAAATTCTTTTAGGAGGGATAATTTATGAAAATTTCCAAAAAAATCGGTATTATTTTTCTTGCCGCCGCAATGTTGTTCTTAGGAACCTATAGCGCTTTCGCCGGAGGTAACCGGAATAGTACGGCAACAACTCAGCAAACATTTGAGCTTGCTCTTATTACTGACCTTGGTACAATTGACGATAAGTCATTTAATCAAGGTTCATGGGAAGGTCTTGTACGGTATGCAAATGAAAAAAACATCACACACAGGTATTATCAGCCCGCTGAACAGAGCAATGACGCCTATTTGTCTACAATCGACCTTGCGGTCAGAGGCGGCGCGAAAGTAATTGTAACTCCGGGTTTCCTCTTTGAAACTCCGATTTATATCGCACAGGACAGGTATCCTAACGTACAATTTATTCTCATCGACGGCACTCCCCACAGTGAAGATTATTCAACTTTTAAAACATCCAACAACACGGTGGGCGTTCTTTACGCTGAAGATCAGGCGGGATTCCTTGCAGGATACGCGGCTGTTAAAGACGGAAACAGAAGGCTCGGGTTTATGGGCGGTATGGCGGTTCCCGCGGTAGTCCGTTTCGGTTACGGATTTGTTCAGGGCGCTGAACTTGCGGCCCAGGAACTCGGACTTGCGGCCGGAGATATCACAATTAACTACCATTACACAGGCCACTTCAGCGCGACACCCGAAGTTCAGACGATGGCGGCTTCCTGGTATAACGCGGGCGTCGATGTAATCTTCGCGTGCGGCGGCGCGGTCGGTAACTCTGTAATGGCCGCGGCTGAACAGACAGGGAAAAAGGTTATCGGCGTTGACGTAGATCAATCAGGCGAATCCAGGACGGTCATTACTTCCGCGATGAAAGGGCTTCAGGCTTCGGTTTATGACTGTATTACCGCCTTTTACGCCGGCAGATTTCCGGGAGGACAGACTCTGACTTTTACAGCTTCAAATAACGGCGTGGGCCTTCCTATGGCAACATCCAGATTCCAGTCTTTCAGCAGAGCGGATTACGATGCTATTTTTAGAAGACTCGCGAACGGCACCATTCCAAGAATGGAAAATCTTGCCGATGACGGAAGTCCGAGGGTTGTGCCTGTTACCATCACAAGAATTACCGAAATCAGGTAATGTAAACAAAAACAGTGTATTTAATTGAAATGGCCGGGATTACGAAAGTATTTCCCGGCATTGTCGCCAACGACGATATTACGCTCCAGCTTAAAAAAGGCGAAATCCACGCGCTGTTAGGTGAAAATGGGGCCGGCAAATCCACCCTTATGAGCATCCTTTTCGGCCTTTATCAGGCTGAAAAGGGTGTTATTAGAAAAAACGGAGAAGAGGTCCGTATCCACGGACCCAATGACGCCAAAAAACTGGGAATCGGTATGGTTCACCAGCACTTTAAACTTGTGCATAATCTTACAGTACTAGAAAATATTATTTTGGGCGCTGAAACCGTTAAATACGGAATATTGAAACTTGATAACGCCCGAAAACAGGTAATTGAATTATCTAAACGCTATAAACTTGACATTGATCCCGGCGCTCTCATTTCCGATATAACTGTCGGAATGCAGCAGCGGGTTGAAATATTGAAAATGCTCTACCGCGAAAATGAAATTTTAATTTTTGACGAGCCTACCGCAGTCCTTACTCCGCAGGAAATTGACGAATTAATGCACATAATGAAAAACCTTGTCGCCGAAGGCAAATCAATTTTATTTATTACGCATAAACTTGATGAAATAAAAAAAATCGCGGATCGCTGCACCGTTCTCAGAAAGGGAAAATGTATAGGAACGGTTGATGTCGCATCCGTTTCAAAAGAAGATTTATCGGAAATGATGGTAGGCCGAAAAGTTAATCTTTCCGTGGAAAAAAGCGAGAAACAGGCAGGGGATGTAATTCTTAAAGTTGAGAACCTTACTGTCGGCGGCAAAGCGGGCAGAGCGCATGTCAATAACGCGAGTTTTGAAGTTCGCTCAGGTGAAATTGTCTGCATCGCCGGAATTGACGGAAACGGCCAGCAGGAGCTTGTCCTCGCCCTTGCCGGAATGCTTGAAACATCCTGCGGCCGGATTTTTCTTGACGGAAAGGAAATTACACATAACGATATCCGCGCAAGAGGTTTCGCGCATATTCCGGAAGACAGGCATAAACACGGTCTTGTGCTTGATTACACACTCGCTTTTAATCTTGTGCTTCAGAATTATTTTACGCCAAGGTTTCAAAAGGGAGGCTTTTTAAAATTCAGCGAAATTAATAAATTCGCGGATAACATGATCGAAACTTTTGATATCCGCTGCGGAAAAGGATCCCAGACCATTACGCGAAGCATGTCGGGCGGCAATCAGCAGAAGGCGATTGTGGCGCGCGAAATAACGCGCGATTCAAGTCTTCTTGTCGCGGTTCAGCCTACAAGGGGGCTTGATGTCGGCGCGTGCGAATATATTCACAAACAGCTTGTCGCGCAGCGCGACAGGGGAAGGGGAGTGCTTCTGGTTTCGCTTGAACTTGACGAAGTAATGGATGTCAGCGACAGAATACTTGTTGTTTTCGAAGGGGAGATTGTCGCGGATGTCCGGCCCAAAGAGGCGACTTATCAGGATTTGGGGCTTTATATGTCAGGCTCCGCACGGCAGACAGAAAAACGGGAAATCGCATGAAGCCGGACATAAGGGCGCTTCTTACAGATCCTGTCGTAGACGCGCTGTCTTCGGTTACGGCAATTATTGTAGGCCTCCTTGCGGGACTTGTAATTTTATTTGCAACTAACGCTCCCCAGGCCTTCTTCGGTTTTGGGGCGATCCTTACAGGCGGTTTTTCCGATCTTAATAATCTGGGGCAGGTTTTATATTTCGCCACTCCAATTATTATGACGGGGTTATCTGTCGGCTTTTCGATGAAAACAGGGCTTTTCAATATTGGAGCCGCGGGGCAGTTTATTGTCGGCGCGTACGCCGCGGTTCTTGTAGGAGTCAGGGGAGGTTTTCTTCCGGGGCATCTTCACTGGATCACAGCCTTGTTAGCTGCAATTATCGCCGGAGCGCTCTGGGGTGCGATCCCGGGAATTTTCAAAGCCCTGTTTAATGTAAATGAAGTTATCTCATGCATAATGACAAATTATATAGGCATGTATCTTGTAAATTTTCTTGTAACGCGGACAATTTATGATTCGCTTCGCAACCAGAGTATGCGCGTGTTATCTTCCGCCAACATTCCCAAGATGGGAATGAATCAGGTGTTCCGCGACGGTTTTATCGTATCAAGCGCAAACTCAGGTATTTTTATAGCGGTTATTTTCGCTGTGGTTATATTTTTTATTCTGGAAAAAACTTCTTTCGGATACGAACTTAAAGCCTGCGGTTTTAACCGCGACGCCGCGCGGTACGCGGGTATAAATGAAAAACGAAGCATTATTCTTTCGATGATAATCGCAGGCGCTCTTGCGGGTCTTGGCGGCGCGCTTTTGTATCTTGCGGGTTCGGGAAAGGGAATAACCGTTGTAGATATACTCGCGCAGGAAGGATTCAACGGCATCCCCGTCGCTCTTTTGGGATTAAATAATCCGATTGGAATTATTTTTTCCGGTCTTTTAATCGCGTATTTGAATGTCGGCGGCTTTAATATGCAGTTATTCGATTTTCCTCCGCAGATTATCGAGATTATAATCGCCGTAATTATTTATTTCAGCGCGTTTGCTCTCATTGTCAAAGGATTTTTCAATTCAATTAAAAAAAGGAAGTCAGGTGAATTATGAGTTTACTGTACTTCCTTGTTCAGCAGACAATGTTTTTCTCGATACCACTTTTAATTGTCGCTCTTGGAGGAATGTTCTCCGAACGCTCTGGCGTAATCAATATCGCTCTTGAAGGCATTATGATCATGGGCGCGTTTTCCGGTATTTTGTTTATCAATGTCATTCAGAGTATTGTTCCGGGGCAGCCTGCGCTGCTGATGGCGGTTTTTGTTTCCGCCTTTACGGGAGTCGCGGTTTCGCTTCTTCACGCCTACGCGTCGATAAACATGAAAGCCAATCAGATAATTAGCGGAACTGCGATCAATATGCTGGCTCCCGCAATCGCGATTTATATAGCAAGGACAATCCGTACTGTCCAGCAGATTCCGTTTGTAAACCAGTTCAGAATCGACAAAGTCCCTCTGTTAGGCGACATTCCTTTTCTCGGCCCCATGTTTTTTTCAAACACGTACATAACTACCTTTATCGGATTTCTTATTCTCGCGCTTTCAGCATTCTTTCTTTATAAAACCCGCTTCGGCCTTCGCCTTCGCTCCTGCGGCGAACATCCCCAGGCCGCCGATTCCGCCGGTATTAATGTGTACGCGATGCGTTACGCGGGAGTCATGATTTCAGGCGCGCTCGCAGGCCTTGGCGGGTTGGTGTTTGTCATTCCAACTTCAATAGAGTTTAACCCTGAAGTTTCAGGATACGGCTTTCTTGCGCTCGCTGTATTAATTTTCGGTCAATGGAAACCGGGGCGCATCCTTGCCGCGGCTTTCTTCTTCGGCTTTATGAAAGCAATCTCATCCTCATACTCCGGAATTGATTTCATGAGAGCGGTTCCAATTCCCGCATATGTTTACAAAATGATTCCTTATATAGCGACTCTTATTGTGCTCGCCTTCAGTTCAAAATTCTCACAAGCGCCAAGAGCGGAAGGAATACCTTATGACAAAGGGCACAGGTAAAGCGTTATAAATTGATTTGTTAATAATGAATTAATAAGATAAAATTGATGTATGGAAAAACAATATCATGTAGGCTTTGATGACAGCCACGGCGCAGAGTACGCAATTCTTCCCGGTGATCCGGGCCGTGTAGAAAAAATCGCCGCTTTTCTTGAGAACCCGCGTTTTTTTTGCCAAAACCGCGAATACACGGCATGGTTAGGCGAGCTTGCCGGTAAGACTGTAATGGTTATGTCAACCGGAATGGGCGGGCCGTCCACCGCGATTGGAGTGGAAGAACTTTTTAAAACCGGTGTGAGTAATTTTATAAGAGTGGGTACCTGCGGCGGGATGGCTCTTCCTGTGACAGGCGGAGATATAGTTATTGCAACAGGGGCAATCCGTCAGGAGGGAACAACGCGCGAGTATGTTCCAATCGAATTTCCCGCTGTCGCCAATCTGGAAGTAACGAACGCGCTTGTAAAGGCCGCGGAAAAACTCAATTTAAAATGGCATGCAGGTATTGTTCAATGCAAGGATTCTTTTTACGGACAGCATGATCCGCAGCGAATGCCCGCAGGTTACGAACTTTTAAATAAATGGGACGCGTGGATTAAAGCGGGATGTCTTGCCTCGGAAATGGAAAGCGCAGCTCTTTACATCGTAAGCCAGATGCTCGGCGCACGCGCGGGATGCGTGCTGAATGTTGTGTGGAATCAGGAACGCGAAAAAGCCGGTCTTGATAATCCGCGCTGCCATGACACAGAACCCGGAATAAAAACAGCAATCGAAGCTATACGAATATTGATATCATGATAAAGAAAATAATTAAAATTGATGAGGATAAATGCTCAGGGTGCGGACTTTGCGTAAACGCGTGTCATGAAGGCGCGATCGCGATGGTTGATAATAAGGCACGTCTTGTCCGCGATGTTTACTGCGACGGATTGGGTAATTGCCTTCCTGTTTGTCCTGCAGGCGCGATTAGTCTTGAGGAAAGGGTGTTCAGCGAAAATGCCTCAAAGGGCCTCATGTCGCGCGCTATTAAATATGAAAAATATGAAGCGGAACAGGAAGAGTTGTCACAGAGCGAATTGCGCCAATGGCCCGTTCAGATAAAACTTGTGCCTGTAAGCGCGTCGTTTTTTAATGAAGCGGATCTGCTTGTAGCCGCAGACTGCTGCGCGTACGCGTGCGGAGATTTCCACAGGCAGTATATGAAAAACAAAATCACCATTATCGGGTGCCCGAAACTTGACAATATTGATTACACCGCAAAACTGACAGAAATAATTTCTGGTAACAATATCAAATCTGTAATTGCTGCAAGAATGGAAGTACCCTGCTGTTCCGGGATTGTTAACGCTGTATCAACCGCTGTTGAGTCATCGGGGAAAGATATCCCGGCGGATATTGTTGTTTTAAATACCATGCAATAATTCCTTAAAATTATTTATACTTCGGCATCCAACTGCCGTGTCTTTCGATTAGCTCGTCTACCATTGAGCGGATATCGTCGATGGAGAGTTCGGCTGCGGTTAGCGGGTCAAGCATTGCGGCGTGATAAATATGTTCTTTTTTCAGCGTTACTGCCGCTTCTATTGCAATTAGGTGAACATTGATGTGCGTCATGTTCATCGCAGCCAGATGGACAGGAAGCCTGCCCGCATAACACGGGCTGACGCCGTAATTGTCAACTAAACATGGCACTTCAACACAGGCTTCACTCGGCAGGTTTTCGATAAGGCCGCCGTGATTTAATACATTGCCGCCAATTTTATAAGGGACGCCTGTAATCAGCGCTTCCATTATGTATGACGCGTATTCTCCTGAACGCTCATGTTTAATGACATCAGATGAGGTCATCTCTTCGTACTGTTTTGTCCAGCCTGCCGCCTGCTCAATACAGCGGCGGGGGTACTCATCAAGCGGGATGTTGAACTGATCAATAAGTTGCGGATAACGGGATTTAATGTAGTACGGGTTATACTCCGCGTTGTGTTCGCTTGACTCAGTGCAGTAGAAGCCTAATTTATCCATATAGTCATAACGCACCATGTCATAGTGTTTTCCGGCGGCGTTTTTCGCGGCTGCGCGTTTTTTAATTTCAGGGTATAAGTCGGCGCCGTTTTTGTCTTTTATTTCAAGGAGCCAGCCCATATGGTTTATACCGGCGATTAGCTCTCTGCGTCCTTCCAGTTTATCTTCCATTCCAAGGTCCTTAAGCAGATTGCCGGAACATGCCTGTACGCTGTGGCATAAACCGGCTGTTTTTATATTCGTATAACGCAGCATAAACCCTGTAAGCATCGACATGGGGTTAGTGTAGTTAAGGAGCCAGACATTCGGGCACACTTCTTCCATGTCGCGCGCAAAATCTTTCATAACAGGGATTGTGCGCAGCGCGCGCATTATTCCTCCGATTCCGATTGTGTCAGCTATGGTTTGGCGAAGACCGTATTTTTTTGGCACTTCAAAGTCGGTGATGGTGCAAGGATCATAAAGCCCGACCTGTATCGCGTTAACAGCGAAGTCAGCGCCGTGCAATGCGTTCTTTCTGTTTTCAACTCCCAAATAAGATGAAATCCTTGCTTTTGCACCGAAACCTTTATTGATGGCAGACAAAATTGTCTCGCTCTCTTTTAAACGTTTAGCGTCTATATCGTAAAGTGCAATTTCGCTGTCAGCCAAAACAGGCGAGCTCATGCAATCTCCCAGGACATTCCGCGCGAAGACTGTGCTTCCCGCTCCCATAAATGTTATTTTTGCCATAATTTTTTCATCCTCAAAGCTATTACAAAACTGAAGTTTTGTAATAGCCTCAGTTTTATATATCTTATTAATTATTTTCTGTTTTTGTATAGGCAGCCGCTTGCAAAACTCGATTAGTTTTACAAGCGGCTAAGCAGTTTTTCGGGCTAACGCTCTGCAAAACTGCAGTATTTAAAGGAAGCTCTTACAAAACTGAAGTTTTGCAAGAGACTCTATGTACAGAAATTCCAATTAAAATATGCAGCCGGAAAATATTAACATAAAGGTAAGTTAGGTGAAAATTATTTTATTACTTGTAAAATTCCATTAAATATGTTATAATAAACCAAATATACAGCTTGTTTAACCGCATGCAAAACTCGATTAGTGCGAACCTTTGGTTCGATGCTGCGGCATTTAAAGGAACATATATGGACAGGATTGAAAACCATCTTAATTACAATCCTTGGCTGCGTTCAATTTACGATGAGGCGAAAAGTATCGCGGCGCTTGAACTCTCTGCAAGAAAGAAGGGCAAAGTTTCCAAAATTCCGGGAACGATTCTGGAAGACGGATTGAGCGAGATTGATCTGAATAACAGGGCGCAAACGATACGATACGGCGATTATGATTATCCAAGTCCGATGGAGCCGCCGCGATTAATAAATCATGAAGCAGCCTCTGTCCCCGAAGCTTACTTTACCTTTTTGTTTCTTATCGGAGGTTTTAGCTGCCGCAGCGTGGAGCTTTTTAATCTTGGGAAAGATTTCTTATACAATGAAGTCGGCAGAGATAAGGTTATTCCCAATGTAGCGGGGCCAAGCGTGCGCGAAAGGGTTGTAACAGGCCGCGCCTCTTCATATCACCGAGAATTTGAAAAATCCTACCCCATTCAACTCATACTCGGCAGATGCGATCACGGGGAGTACTTTTATGACCGCCGTTACGACAACTATTCGTTGATCGGCTTTGATAAGACTTCACCTTTTAATAACTGCGAAGAAATGCTGCATCACGCGATGTACCGTGCGCGGGAAAATATTAAAGAAAATTGGACTGCGCCGGCTGTGTAAATGCCGCAGTCTGTCATCCGTCTTTTAAAAAGGAAGTAAAAAATGAGTACAATCGGACTTCAGTTTGACCCCATCGCTTATGGAAAACAATGGTCTGTTTCGAGGGGTACGGCAAATGCCGCTATGGTGATAATTCCCGCTACCCACGAGGGCAAACCAGTAACAGCAATCGCTGATAATGCCTTCGCCGGATATACGGACCTTACCAAAGTCACCATTCCCATTGGCGTGACATCTATCGGTGAACAAGCATTCTCTGAATGTACGAACCTTGCCAGTATCACAATACCAGGCAGCGTGAAGTCTATAGGCAATTGCGCTTTTTCCAGTGCAGGCCTTACCGGCATTTCAATCCCCAATGGCGTTACTTCTATCGGCGAAGGGGCATTCTCTGGCTGCCATAACCTTAGAACTGTCGCCTTCGCGAGCGGAATCAAATTGAGCGCTATCTCACGTTCTATGTTTAATAACTGCTCCAGCCTTAGGACTTTCACCATCCCGGGCAGCGTGACGTCTATCGGCGATGACGCGTTCAGTTACTGTCCCGGCCTTACCAGCGTCACAATTCCGGGCAGTGTGACGTCTATAGGCTGGGCAGCGTTTAGCCACTCAGGCCTAACAGGCATAACCATCCCAAATAGCGTAAAGTCTTTCGGCGATTCCGTATTCTCTAATTGCCAAGACCTTAGAGCAGTCACCTTCACGAGCGGAATCAGATTGAGCGCTATCTCAGATTCCATGTTCTATTACTGTACCAGCCTTAAGGAAATTGCCATCCCCGATAGTGTGACATCTATCGAAAACGGCGCGTTCTTCGACTGCCATAGCCTTAAGACCCTTAAAAACGAGAGTATAGGCGCAAACGTAACCACTATCGGCCCTAAAGCGTTCGTGAACACTGTAATTGAGAAAGTTTTGATCCACTCCAAAGTTATAAGAATTAATGAAGGCGCGTTTCATAACGTTCCTCTTACCTCGGTTACTTTTGAACCGGCAAGAATTTCTACCATCGAAAATGAAGCGCTCCCCGGGGATCTGATTGCAAAGTACAGAGCCGCAGGTGCCGGAACTTACACGCGGCCCAACGGAAGCAATACTTGGACAAAGGCCGGTTCAACAGTATCAGGAACAGCGGCAGTTCCCGCTGACGTAGAAGCCTATATGGAAGCCGCCGTAAAAGCAAAAGGCGGAAAACTTGACTGGCGCACCTCGATTGTCGATTTTTTAAAAGCGCTGGATTTGGACAGCAGCGTCGCGTCACGCAGGGAACTTGCCGCCGAACTGAATTACGACGGGAAAGACGCGGACGGCTCAACAGCGAAGAACAACTGGCTTCTAAAAACGCTGATGAATGCGCTTGCAAACGGCGGCAGTATTCTTTCCGCATTACAGCCGTCTCTAAATAAATTAAAATTTTCCGATGTCTCAGGCGGTATGCAAAAAGAAACCGCGGCGGCAAATAATACAATAAGCGGAGATGTTGTTATTCCCCGTGATTACGAAAATAAGCTGGTGATGTTTATCGCAAATAACGCGTTTAAGAACATAACCGGTATTACCAGTGTATCTATTCCAAGCAGCATACATACTGTTAAATCTTACGCTTTCAGCGGATGCACAGGATTAACAAGCGTTACTTTCGGAGAAGCTGGCTCCCCTACGAATACTTATATTGACGCATACGCGTTCTCAGGCTGTACAAACCTTACCAGCGCCGTTTTCAGTGAAGCGGGCGTAAATTTTCAAAATATGAATGTATTCCCCGGCGATTTATGCGCCAAATACCAGGCAGGGGGCGCAGGAACCTACACGCGGCCCAAGGGAAGCAATACATGGGCAAAGCAGGGAGCGGTATGCCCAACCTGCGGGCGGCCGTTTTAAGGAAAAGCCGCCGTATGGCAGGACTTGCCGGACTTTAGTCCGAGGACATCTAACCTCGAACCGAAGGTTCGCAGTTGTCGAACAAGTCCAATTAAGGAGAAGAAGATGTCAGAAGTACAAAATGCCAAAAATGAACTGGAGAAACAGATAAAAGCGTCAGCGGATGCTTCAGCGAATATAACCGCGTGGGAGAAGCAGGTAAATGTTTTATTGGCTTCCCAAAAGACTGCCGGTCAGGCGGTTTCTGACGTAAACAAAAGAATCAGCGAAATAAATGTCACTATAAACGGTCTTAGAAATTTTATTTCGCAGCTTAAGAGAGAGGGTGGTGCTAAACCGACAGACAGCCAGAAAGCAGAGATTAAAAAGCAGGAGGATAAATTAACCGCGGAAAATAATAAAATAGCAAGCATAAAAAGCTCAGATCTGGCAAAAGCGCAGCAGAAACAGGGATCTGTAAATAACGAACTGAATCTTGCAAGGAAAAATTTAACAGATGCCAGAAACGCAAAAACAGCCGCGGATAATGCCATTAAAGCGGCGGAAAAAGCGGTAACAGCGGCGGAGTATGAACAGGACGCTGGAGTTACCGAAAAATTTGTGGATTCGCTGATGGCAGAATTGACCAAACTATCAATGAAAGATATTACTGATTGGGTTAAAAAAGCGAAAGAATGGGAAGTCAACCTGTATAAATCGCAGATTGCAGAAGCTCAGCAAAAATATAATGTTGAGCGGGGTGTAATGGCAATGGACGGTACTTTTCAAACTACATCATTATATAAAACTCTTAAGAAGGACCTTGATGACGCTAACATGAATCTTAAATCACCTAACCGCTGCCACCAGGTTGCTGATAATTTAATACACGATACAGCAGGATTTCATGGCATGTTAAATGGTTTAATTGGATTTACCGGCAGTTTCGCCATACCTGCGTCTGCGGCCGCTATAGTTAAGACATATCATTCCAAGGCAAAGCTGGCGTATACTATTGCGAATGTTTACGGGCTGTCGCCGTCAGGAAATGATTTCAAAATTGATTTATACATTCTTTTTCAGGGAAAGACTTTTTTTAGAGAGTTTTTAAGCGGAGTGCAAAGTAAAGTTGAGGGAGCTGCCAGGCAGCAGGCAGGAGAACTAATAAAAGCCGATTTCAAAAGAACGCAAATATATGCGAAATTGAATGCACAAGGAGCTGCCTTAAAAACAGCATTGCTCAGGTATTTACCGGCAAGATTGAAAACAGATGCGGTAAAACTGGCTGCAAAGTCCGCGGGAACCAAGGTAATACCGATCGCCAGCGTTGCGCTTTCCGGCGTATCAGCTTTTAAAGACATGA
>JAIRQF010000068.1 GCA_031256635.1 Treponema sp.
TGCCTGGATAGTAAGAGCGGCCGCTCCCGAAGATTTGGAAAAATCCCGCAGCAACAACAAGCTGGAAGCGGACGCTTTTGACATATGCAGAAAAAAAATCGAAAATCATAAACTGGAAATGAAGCTTGTCCTTGTACATTATCTTTTGGAAGAACCCAAAATTCTTTTTTTCTTTACCGCGGAAAACAGGGTGGATTTCCGCGAGCTTGTTAAAGACCTTGTCAGCGTTTTTAAAATGCGAATTGAACTTCGCCAGATTGGCGTTCGCGATGAGGCAAGGGTTGTAGGCGGCCTTGGAGTCTGCGGAAGAGGTTATTGCTGTCACTGTGTTTCCGATAAATTAAAACCTGTTTCCATAAAGATGGCAAAAGATCAAAAACTTTCACTTAATTCCGTAAAAATATCCGGCCCATGCGGAAGGCTTTTATGCTGCCTCTTTTACGAATACGGTTTTTACAGCGAGCAGCAGCGCAATCTTCCGCAGGAGGGGATGCGGATAAATTATGAAAATGATAACTGGAGGGTTACTGAAGTAAATCCCATCACTTGCCAGATCAGATTAACACATGACGACGGAAGGCAAATCTATGTTCCCGCCTGCCGGTTTGAACGTGTAGAGAATTACTGGAAAATAAAAGGATGAGTTCCGAAAAGAAAAATAAACACTCCCTTGCCAAATTCGCAATCTTTGCCGCGCTTGTGTTTCTCTTTGCGGTGATAGTTTTTCTTGTAATCCGAAAGGAAAATTTAATTGACGATGAGTTTACCGCTCCTGTAATAACTATAAAACCGGCTCTTGGCAGCCTTGAAAAAACTTTGCGGATAACAAGCCATGTGGAAACTGGCCGCCTTATTACAGTGGTTCCCCGCACGGGCGGAACACTTATCATGCTTGGCGTGAGAGCCGGCGATAATGTAACAGAAGGCCAGCTTCTTGCGATTGTGGACTCCGCTCCCCATGAACTTACCTTCACGCAGGCGCAGTCCGCTTACCTGACCGCAAGCTCGACATTTGAAATGATCAGCGAACTTTATCAGAGTCAGGGGGTATCCCGGCAGAATTATGAAGAAGCCAGAATGGCCTTTGATGTTGCAAGAGCGCAGTATGAACTTGCGCAGCTTAACATGGATTACACCAGAATCCGATCTCCGATGAACGCGACAGTCCTTATGCGCCACGGGACTGAAGGCGGCCTTGTCGCGGCGGGAACGCCTCTTGTCACATTGGGCGATCTCGGCGATTTGCGCATTAAAGCCGCTATCCCGGAAATTCATTACAGGTTTTTCGCGGACAATTGGCGGACAATGCCCGTGCGCCTCCATGCGCCCGCGTTGGGAGAAACATCCATCAGCCTAAGACCGCTAAGCCTCGCTCCGTATGTATCGCCTGAGAACAGGAGCTTTATCGTTGAATACGAAATTCCAAGGGGAGCGGCATCGGGATTGCGTCCCGGTATGTTTGTAAATGTGATTTTCACCCTGGATAAAAGAGACGATATTTATTACCTTCCGTTCAAGGCTTTAACATCGGGAAATAGGCTTTGGTATGCCGGTGAAGGCGGGAAAGCGCAGCCGGTAGATATTGCGCTGGAATTTTCAAATAACGATTATTTTCAAATACCGGCGGAATTACATGACAGGATATTTATTCTTGAAGGGCAGCATTTTTTAAACGCAGGCCAGCGCGTTAATATTCTCTCCGAAGCTCAGGCGCTTTCACAATGAAAATCTCGGATTTCGCAATAAAACATCCAAAAATTATTATGATGCTGCTCATCATCCTTTTTGTGTTCGGAATTATGTCGGTGTTTAATTTAAGGCGGAGTCTTATCGCGGATATGGCGATGCCGACTCTGGTCGTTATTACAACATGGCCGGGAGTCGGTCCTGCCGATATTGAACGCGAAATAACAAACCCTCTGGAAGAAGCGCTCGGCACGCTTTCTGGGCTTAACCTGATGTCTTCCACTTCAAGAAATTCCGTGTCTGTCATTAATCTTCAGCTGGGTTATAATGAAAAGGCCGAAGACAGGCTTTATGAAATCAGGGAAAAAATAAACAGCGCCATGGGAAACCTTCCCTCCGATCTTCCTTCACCTCCAGGCATTTTACAATTCAGCACGGCCGAGCTTCCCATGATGAATATCATTGTAAGCGCAAACAGCAGCCGCGGCGATCTATCCGCTCTTTGCGATGACGAAATAATCCCTGCGCTGTCTCGTATTTCCGGAGTCGCCAATGTCAGAATGAGAGGCGGCTCAAATGAAGTCTTGGAAATTAATGTCGACCTTGACCGTTTAGGCGCTCTTGGAATATCCCTTCTTGATATCGCGCAGATAATTCCGGCGGCAAACGTTTCGCTTCCCGGCGGAGATGGTATTTTTCACGGGTACAATCTCAATATAAGAACGGATGGCAGATTCACTTCCGTTCAGGATTTTGAGGATCAGGTAATCGCTTTTAAAGACGGCAGATTTATCAGGCTTAAAGACGTGGCGGATATAGAAATTAAAGAAGACCGAAGAAATAGTTATGTGGTATCGGGCGGAGAAGACTCTCTCGCTATTTCTGTAACAAAGCTGCAATCAGGAGACGCGGTGATCATAAGCCGCGAGGTGCGCTCCTTTCTGGATAATCTGGAAAGAGAATACGGCGGCTCTCTCTTGTTTACATATATCAACGATGACGCCGTAAATATTTCCATGTCGATAAACTCCGTCCTGCGTTCCGCCGCGTTAGGTGCGCTTCTTGCTGTTTTGGTTTTGTTCATTTTCCTGCACAACTCAAGCACAACATTGATGATAAGTTTTTCGATACCGCTTTCAATCCTTTTTACTTTACTTGCTTTATGGATCAAAGGTTCAAGCCTTGATCTTGTGACGCTTGGAGGATTAACAACCGCGATTGGCATGGTGATTGACGCATCCATTGTCGTTTTGGAAATGATACAGCGTCATTTCAACAAAGGAAAAATAAACGCGGCGGAGGCAGCCTCCACAGGCGTTCAGGAGACAGGGCAGGCTCTTATCGCTTCGATGACGACGACGCTGGCTGCTTTTATTCCCGTTCTTTTTTTAACAGGGCTTGCCGGAGTTATTTTAAAAGATGTCGCGTGGACGATTATCTTCGCGATCTTTTTCTCGATACTTGCCGCGATTGTCGTCATTCCTTTTCTCTGCTCTGTTTTTCTTAAAATGGAAAAAGAAGGCGGACTTGGGAAAAGAATTTCCGCGTCAGTTGAAAAGTTTATGGAGGGCCTTAACGGAGGTTATAAGAAACTGCTGATAAGCGCGCTTAACAATAAGTTTTCATTTATTCTGGGGACGCTGATTCTTTTTGTACTGAGCGTGTTTTCCCTTCGCCTTTTAGGTTTTGAATTTCTTCCGCAGACAGATATGGCGGAGATTGCCGTAAGCGTTGAAACGCCAGGCGGCTATACATTGGAAATGACGCGTGAAAAAGTTCTGCTTCTTGAAAAAACCATCAATGATCTTATTCCCGGTGAAATCGAAGCCTCTTATTTTACTGTCGGTCAGTCCGGCGCGTTTGATATGGGAAGCGAGCCGAACCGCGCTTACGGAATTATCAAGTTAAAGCGGCTCAGGGAAAGAAAACATCAGCCGGGCGCGCAGCGCAGGCATGTTGTTGAAATTGTTAACGAGCTTCAGGATAAAACAAGAAGAATGATTCCAGATGTCAGAGCCGATTTCAGCAACGGAGGATTATCGAATCTTTTGTCGATGGCGACAGGAGGCGAGGGGCTTGTTGTCAACGTGTACGGAGAAAACCTTGATACCGTTATCACAGCTTCTGAACAGGTCAGGCAGTATATGCTGCAGGATCCGAATGTCGCAAGCGCCGACCTTAATATCCGTTTTAACCAGCGGGAGATGAACGCGCGCCTCCTTCATCAATATATGGGTCTTTTGGGCCTTTCTTCCTATGAGGCGGCTCTGACTAACCGCATTGTGTTTAACGGCATTTCACTTGGCACGTTTTACGGGCATGATAAAAATTATCCGATAGAGCTGCGTACAAATCTTGGCGGCGGCGGCGTCCCGGACGATGTGCTTTACTCGCTCGGTATAAACACAATGACAGGCGGACAGGTTTCCTACGCCGCTTTCACCGACATTGATATAGAAGAGACTCTCTCCCAAATCAACCATAGGAATAAGTCCCGCTCCATTACCGTAAGCGCGGCTCTTAAAGACCCAAATGTCCGCGAAAGCACCCGCCTTTTGGAAACGCTTTTAAACGAAAGGGGAATTGTGCCCGGCGCTTCATGGGAGCTTGGCGGAACTGCCGCAGAAATGCTTTCCTCGTTCCAGTCGCTTATTGTTATACTCGCAGTTTCCATTTTTCTAATTTACGCGGTAATGGTTATCCAGTTTGAGCGTTTTACCCAGCCGTTACTCGTCATGTCCTCAATTCCATTTACCTTAATCGGCGTAACGGCAGGGCTTCTGCTTTTTAATTCTTCGCTTAACCTTATCTCTCTTTTAGGCGTTATAACGCTGGCTGGCCTTGTCGTGAATAACGCAATAATCCTTATCAGTTACACCAATCTGCTCCGTGACAAGTACCGCCTTCCCCTGGAGGAAGCGGTGATTACAGGCGCGGTCTCCCGCCTTAAGCCTATCCTGATGACAACCATCACAACGCTGTTTGCGGTTGTTCCTCTCTCCATGGCGACAGGCGAAGGTTCTGAAATTTACGCTCCTTTGGGGCAAAGCATTTTCGGCGGGCTTTTCAGCTCTACTTTTATCACGCTGTTTTTTATTCCGGTTGTATATATGATGCTTGAAAAGAGGATTGAGAGAAAGAAAACGGAGAGCGGGAAGTCAGTTTAATCCCATATTGCATATGAATGAATATCCTTCCATCCTGCTCACCTTTGCGGCAGGATTACTTTCATTTTTCTCCCCGTGTGTTTTTCCGCTTATACCGTCTTATCTTGGTATACTGGGCGGAATAGCGCAGGAAAACAGGACTGCCAATAAAAAGCGCCTAGTTTTATTTAGCGCCGCTCTTTTTTTCATTCTTGGGTTTACTGTAATCTTTATCATATTAAGCATAATTATTTCAACTACGTTCTTGCTGATGGGGGGAATTTCCGCATACATAAATACCACCGCAGGCGCTATTGTCATCATACTTGGCTTAAATTTTATTTTTGATTTTCTTGCGATTCTTAATTACGAAAAACGTTTTCACATAAAAAAAAAACCGCGCGGTTTTTTTGGGGCATTTATCGCGGGAGCCGCTTTCGCCGCAGGGTGGACTCCCTGTATAGGGCCGGTTCTCGCAAGCGTTTTACTTCTTGCGGGGCAAAGCGGTATGGCAGGCGTTTCCGCTTTTTATCTGCTGCTTTATTCGCTTGGGCTTGGCATTCCGTTTCTTTTAGCCGCTTTGTTTTTTGACCGTTTCCTTGTTCCCGCAAAATGGTTTCGCGATAAAATGCCGGTAATAAAAAAAATAAGCGGCATTATACTGATAATAATGGGACTTTTAATCCTTACAGGCCGTTTTTCCGCGTTAAATATAGCGCTTCAAAGATGGCAGTATCAGTATGTTTTTTGGGCTGAAGATAAAGCGCTGCCTTTCAGAATTATCGCGCAATGGTTAAACTGGATAAATTTTTAGTGTATAATTAAGTTATGCCGCAAGAAAGAATAAATATGAAAAAGTTTTTGTTGTTTTTCCCGGCTGTTTTATATTTTTTTATTTTTACGCAGCAAGTTCACACTCAGGTTTCTCCCGAAGCGGCGCAGGCTTTTGGCAGCGCGGGCATCAGAATCCTTGAACAGCGGCAAGCCGCGCGAAATTTTACATTGCCGGTTCTTGGCGGAGAAAATACATCCCTTTCTTCTTTTCGCGGCAAGGTTGTTATTCTTAATTTTTGGGCTACATGGTGTCCGCCGTGCAGGGAAGAAATGCCTTCGATGGAAAGCCTGTACCGGCGTTTTAAGGATGAAGGGCTTGAGATTGTCGCGGTTGATATGATGGAAGACACCGAAACTGTAAGCCGGTTTATTTCGAATAACGGATATACCTTTCCTGTAATGCTTGACCGGCTTAACAGAACCGGCGCGGTATACGGAGTTTCTTCAATACCGGTATCATTTATTCTGGATCGCGAGGGAAGAATTATCGCAAGAGTGATCGGCGGTATCAGCTGGAATTCTCCGCGGATGATCGCCGCCTTTGACGCGCTGTTAAAAAGCAGATAACGCCGTGGATATAAAAATAAAAAATGTTAAAGAGTTGTTTTCTCTTGTTAAGGAAGCCGGATATCTTGTGGCCTTCACCGGGGCCGGAGTGAGTACGCTTTCCGGGATTCGCGACTTTCGCGGCAGGGACGGTCTTAACAATGATATGGACGCCGAAAAAATTTTTGATATCAATTATTTTGAGACTGATCCGTCTTTTTATTACAACCGGACGCGATCGTTCATTTATAATCTTGATGAAAAGGAAGCCTCAATTGTTCATACCGTTCTTGCGCGGCTTGAACAGCGCGGATTCTTAAAAGCGCTGATAACGCAGAACATCGATCTTCTCCACCAGAAAGGCGGCAGTAAAAATGTGATTGAGATTCACGGATCGCCTGAAACGCATTACTGTCTGCGCTGCGCCGGAATCAGGGTCAGTTATAAAGACGCTGCGGCAGTTGTTCTCAGGGGAGAGATGCCGAAGTGTCCTGAATGCGGGAGAGTGCTGAAACCCGCAATCACATTTTACGGCGAAAGTCTTCCCGCGCAAGCGCTCAGGCGCGCTGTGATTGAGTCTCAGCAGGCGGATTTGATGCTTGTGCTTGGAACAAGCCTGACCGTGTATCCTGCTGCTTCCATGCCTGAGTATACCCTGCGTAACGGCGGTAAAATCGTGATTATAAATAACATGCCGACCCCGTTGGATGACAGGTCATATCTTCATTTCGATGATCTGGGTTCAGTTTTTGAGGAGTTAAACTCCTGTTTGCTTAATGAGTAGAAGTTAAATAATCAAGCGATCTTTGCACCCGCCGCAGTGAACATTCTTCTCCAAGGATACGAAGCGATCCGAAAAGCGGAGGACTTACGCGGCTTCCAGTAATTGCGACGCGCAGAGGCATCATCAGGTCTCCAAGTTTTATCTCCCTCTTCTCCGCTTCGGCTTTAATAAAATTTTCCGCCTGTTCATCACTGCCTGCCTGCGCCAATTCTTTTACAATTTCTTTTCCAATCTGTAAAAGCTCAATCGTTTTTGCAAGGTCAGCTTTTTTTGGAATAAACTCTTCTTTTGCCGGAATCACAGGTTCTTTGAACAAGTACGCGATCTTCTCCGGCGCTTCATTCAAAAAGACAAGTCTCTCTTTTACCAGTGACATGGAAGCAAGGAACATCTTTCTTTGCTGTTCTGTCAGCTCTTCTCCATCTTCGTTATTCTTTAGCAGTGTTCCTCCGAATAATCCGACTTTTATCGCGTACGGCAGACAAAGCTGTGCAAGTTCCTCATCGCTCTTCATTCTGATGTACTGTCCGTTATACCATTCCAATTTTTTATAATCAAACACAGCGGGTGCTTTGTTCAGTTTCTTCAAACTAAAGAGCCGCGCAAGTTCATCAAGCGTGTAAATTTCCGGATGCTTTGAATCAGAGCTCTCTTCATAGGAAGCGCCCAGTAACGCGATGTAATTAAGCAGCGCTTCGGGAAGATACCCCTGTTTGGCGAATTCATCAATGCTTGTAGCGCCGTGGCGTTTAGAAAGTTTTTTTCCATCCTGCCCCATCACCATGGGAAGGTGGCAGAACTCAGGCGGCGTCCAGCCGAAAGCGCGGTACATGATCACATGCAGCGGAGTGGAGGCAAGCCATTCCTGAGCGCGAAGAACATGGGACACTTCCATTAAATGATCATCAACTACATTCGCAAGGTGATAAGTAGGGAAACCGTCTGATTTTAACAGTACAGGATCAGGATTGATATCATCGTTCAGCCATTCAATATCGCCAAGCAACTGATCCTGAAAAATTGTTTTTTCTCCAAGCGGGATTTTCAGCCTTACGGTACAGCTCTCGCCTGTTTTTCCTGCGCCGCTTTTTATTACGGCGGCTCTTTTGGCAGCCTCATCCGGATCGATACTTCTGCATAGGCGATCATAACCTGTCTCTGAGGAGCGTTCTGCTTCTCTTTTTTTTCGCACTTCTTCGATTCTTTCTGATGAACAGAAACAATAATACGCCTGCCCATTATCAAGTAATTCCTGCGCGTATTTTTTATAAAGATCTGTGCGCTCCGATTGAATGTACGGGCTGCAGGGGCCGCCTGTATCAGGGCCTTCGTTCCATTTAAATCCAAGCCAGTTAAATGTATCGTAAAGGTTTTTTACATAACTTTCGTCAAAGCGGGTTCTGTCTGTATCTTCCAGCCGCAGTATAAATTTTCCGCCCAGGGAGTGCGCGAAAAGATAATTGAAAAGGGCGGTGCGTATTCCGCCGATATGCTGAAGACCTGTCGGGGAAGGCGCGTAGCGTACTCGAATTTTCATGAGAAATATAGTATCATATAGTATAATTGGTGTCATGCTTCGCAGGAGGGCATTATGGCAAAAGAGAAAAGCAAAAAAGACAAACTTTCGGACAAATTGTTTTATAAACTTAAAAACTGCTGGGAAGGAATTGATAAAAAGACCGAGAAGGAAGTTGAGGATCTCGCCGCTTCTTATAAACAGTTTCTGGACAAGGGAAAAACAGAGCGCGAATGTACTGACGCGGCATGCGAACAGCTTGAGAAAAACGGATTTATAAATATTGATACCCTTAAAGAAAAGAAACCTGTTACGGGCATGAAAGTATATCAGAATATTAAGGGTAAATCCGTCCTTGCCGCCGTCATCGGGAAAAAATCCGCAGCCGAAGGTTTTAACATTCTCGGCGCGCATATAGACTCTCCCCGCCTCGATCTTAAACAAAACCCCCTTTATGAAGACAATGACCTTGCGTTATTTGACACTCACTACTACGGCGGCATCAAGAAATACCAGTGGACGACAATACCTCTATCCATGCACGGAGTATTTGTTAAGGACGACGGGAAAAAAATAAAAATAAGAATAGGCGAAGAACCGGGTGATCCTGTTTTTACTGTCACCGATTTATTAATTCATCTTGCCAAAGAACAAATGGAAAAAAAGGCGTCGGTTGTTGTAGAAGGCGAGGATCTTGATATTCTGGCCGGTTCGCGTCCTTATGAAGATAAGGATGAAAAAGAAAAAGTTAAACTTGCGCTCCTTGACCTTCTTAATAAAAAATACGGTATTACGGAAAAAGATTTCGCAAGCGCGGAAATTGAATTTGTCCCCGCTTTTAAAGCAAGCGATGTCGGCCTTGACCGCAGTTTGATCGGCGCATACGGACATGACGATCGCTGCTGCGCTTATCCCGCGCTGCAGGCGCTTATCACAATGTCGCAGGAAAAACCGGACAAGACGCTAGTCTGCTATTTATCAGATAAGGAAGAAATCGGCTCCGCGGGAAATACCGGCGCAAGATCGCTTAATTTTGAAAAATTTCTTGCGTACCTGTGCGGGGAAGCGGATTTTAGAAAATGTCTTCTTAACTCATCCATGCTGTCCGCTGATGTAGACGCGGCCTTCGATCCGTCATATGCAAGCGTATTCGATAAAAAGAACGGTTCATATATCGGGAAAGGGCTTTCTTTGAGCAAGTACACAGGCACAGGCGGTAAATACGGCGCAAGCGACGCCAACGCGGAATTCTGCGCAAAAGTACAGGCAATCCTTAACAGGAACAATGTTCAGTGGCAGTTCGGCGAATTGGGTAAAGTAGACAAGGGCGGCGGCGGTACAATCGCCCTTCATGCCGCAAATTTAGGAATAGAAGTCCTCGACTGCGGAGTGCCTGTTCTTTCGATGCATTCTCCTTTTGAGGTTATAAGTAAAATCGATCTATATACGACATACAGGGGCTATATCGCGTTTTTACGTGAAGCATAATACGGGAATTTATAAGTTTTCACTGTCTTTGTCTTCAAATTTATATTATATTTGTATTATCAAAGGAAAATGATGAAGTCATATAATACGCCGCAGCAAAGATTAAAGAAAGTCTCCCCAATTGCGTTATGCTCATTAATAACAGCGCTAATTTTCTGCTCATTTATTATCAGCGCAACCATTATGGACAGAACAAAAGTGGCCAATATGGAGCTGGAACAGAGAATAATGGAAAAAGCCCATCATATCAGCGAAACCATTACCAAATTGTTGTTTAAAACACATGTATTAGCGGCGCTGGTTGTTCACGATAACGGAGAAGGTTTTGATGTTATCGCGCCTACCATTGTAGATGACAGATCCATAAGAAACGTGCTTATTGCCCCCAATGGCATTGTTACAAAAGTATATCCCGCCGCCGGAAATGAGTCTGTTATAGGACTAAACTTTTTCTCGGAAGGAGCGGGCAACAGGGAAGCATTGCTTGCAAGGGAATTGGGTGATCTTGTATTGGGCGGCCCTTTTAATTTGGTTCAGGGCGGACAGGCGCTTGTTGGCAGATTGCCTGTTTATATTGATATGCCCGATGATGAGCAGGAATTCTGGGGGCTTGTCTCTGTTACCTTGAATTTCCCGCAGGTGCTGGATCATTCGGATTTGGATATATTTGACGAGTTTGGCTATTCGTATGAATTGTGGAGAATTAATCCTGACAGCGGAGAAAGACAGGTAATAGCCGGTAATTTTAACAAGCCCGATTCGCATTATATTGAGAGGTCTGTAAATATTCTTAACGCGCAGTGGTTCATAAGAATATCGCCTGTGCGCATGTGGTACAATCATCCTGAAAATATCGTTCTGATTATCGCTGGTATCTGTATAAGTTTTATCGTTTTCTTTGTTATGCAGAATAATTTTGAAATGAAAAACATGCAGATAATATTTGAACAGATGGCAATAAGCGATCCGCTGACCGGTATTTTTAACAGGCGGCATTTTATGGAAATAATGCTTATCAATATTGAAAAAGCCCGCCGTAAAAATGAAGACTGCTATTTTATCATGTTTGATATTGACGGTTTTAAACAGGTAAACGATACATACGGTCATCAGATAGGCGATATGGTTTTGATTGAAGTTACAGACAGAATTAAAAACCATATCCGCCCGTATGATTTGTTCGCGCGTTACGGCGGAGAAGAGTTTATTATTTTTACAGCCGATATTTCTAAGACCGATGTTAAAGATATGACAGAACGCCTCAGGGCAAGTTTATGCGACAGCAAGTATGAATATGACAAGGTCAGCATTAATTCATCCGCCAGTTTTGGAATAGCGCATATTTACGATTATAATCTTGACAAAGCCATAAAACATTCAGATGAGGCGCTTTATATGGCCAAGAAAAAAGGGCGTAACTGTGTTGTTTTCTATACCGAAGATAACGGACAGTAGGCTGAAACTCTAGTACCGGAACACTCTGTATGTTTCCAGCAGTTTAAGAAAATTGTTACGCGACATTTCTTCGCCGCCCAGACTCAGTAAATGTTTGTTCGGCACCTGGCAGTCAATAAACGCGGTGTTATTTTCAAAAAGACGCTGCGCAAAGCTTAAAAATGCCGCTTTTGACGCGTTTTCCCTGTCCGCGAACATTGACTCTCCGCAGAACGCCTTACCGAGCAATACGCCGTAACAGCCGCCTGCAAGCACTCCGTCCTGCCAGGCTTCCGCCGAATGAGCCCATCCAAGCTTGTGCAATTTTGTATACGCCTTAATAATATCGTCTGTAATCCATGTCCCTCTCTGGTTTGGGCGTTTTTTTTCAGCGCATCCCCTGATTACTCCGTCAAAGTCCGCGTCATATGTGATTTTAAAAATTTGCTTTTTTAATATTTTTTTCATTGATGAAGAAACATGCAGTTTATCAGGAAAGATTACGCAGCGCGGATCCGGCGACTGCCATATAATTGGATCTTCCGGATTGTACCACGGGAAGATACCCTGTTCATACGCGGATAAAAGCATACCCGGCGAAAGATTTCCCCCGATGGAAACAATATCATCATCCCATTTTTCCGGATCGGGAAACTGAAAACGGATTGTTTCATCAAGATAGGGAAAATCCGGATCGGGCCCCGGTTTGAACGCTTTCACTCCTCACTTCCTGTTACACTGTATGAAGTTAACATAAAGAGAGAAGCTATACTATTTCCATTAAATAATCGCTTTGCCAGTCTACAACAGCGCTGCCGCCTTCGCTTAAACGGCCAAAAAGAACTTCGTCCACAAAAAAACTTTTTATTTTATCTTCGATAAGGCGGCCCGCGTTTCTTGCGCCGAACTCGCGGCTGTAGCCTTCTTCCGCCAGTTTATCCACGCATGATCCCGTAACGGTAAGGGTAACGTTCTTTTCCGCAAGCTGCGCCGTGAATGAATCAAGTTCTTTGCGGACAATGGAAACCATTATATCGCGCGAAAGATGTCCGAAGCGCACTACCGCGTCAAGCCTGTTGCGGAACTCGGGGGCAAAGATTTTATCAACTGCTTCATTTACGGCGCTGTCATCATGAACGCGATCTCCAAAACCAATAAGGCTTTTGCCGATTTCCCTTGCTCCGGCATTGCTTGTCATTATCAGAATCGCGTTCCGGAAATCCGCCTTGCGCCCCTGATTGTCGGTAAGCGTCGCGTTATCCATTATTTGCAGGAGTATATTAAAAATATCCGAATGTGCTTTCTCAATTTCGTCCAACAGAACAACCGCGTGCGGCTGTTTACGGATTGCGTCAGTAAGCTGGCCTCCGTCTTCATAACCGACATAACCAGGAGATGAGCCGATAAGGCGCGATACAGTGTACTTTTCCTGATACTCGCTCATGTCGAAACGCAGCATCGCGACGCCGAGTATATCGGCAAGCTGGCGGGCAAGCTCTGTTTTTCCGACGCCTGTGGGGCCTGCGAAAAGAAAGTTCGCTACAGGTTTTCCGTCAGCCCTGAATCCCGCCCTTGATCTTTTGACCGCTTTTACAACAGCGGCAATAGCGTCGTCCTGTCCGAAGATACGCTCTTTAAGCCTTTTTTCCAGTTCCTTAAGTTTGTCTTTTTCGCTTTCACCGACAGACCTTTGAGGTATCCGCGCGATTTTTGAAACAACAGTTTCGATAACAGGCAGGCTGATTTCAATTTTTTCCATTTGCGCGTCCTGAACAGTAGAAGAAATTTTTTCTTCCGCCGCCGGCGCGGCTTCGTTAGCTGTCATGCTGTCAGGTTCTTTTACGATCAGTCCCTGCGCCGCTTCTTTTTTATACGCTTCAATACGCGCGTACGCGCCCGCTTCATCAATTACATCTATCGCTTTATCGGGAAGACGGCGTTCTGTTATAAACTGCGCGGAGAGACGCACCGCGGTTTCTACAACTTCGTCGCTGTAAAGAACATGGTGATAATCTTCGTAACGGCTTTTGACTCCCTTGAGTATGTCGATAGCCGTCTCTTCTGAGGGCTCGTTTATATCGATCTTCTGAAATCTCCGCGAAAGCGCGCGGTCTTTTTCAATAAATTTATTAAACTCTTCATGTGTTGTTGAACCGATGCAGCGCAGCCTGCCTGAAGCCAGAGCGGGTTTAAGCAGATTTGACGCGTCCAGCGCACCGCCTGAAACAGAACCGGCGCCTACGATTGTATGAATCTCATCAATAAAAAGAATCGCTTTTTCTTTTTTCAGAATTTCTTCCACTACTCGCTTGATTCTCTCTTCAAAATCGCCGCGGTATTTTGTTCCCGCAACCAGAGCGCCCATGTCCAGAGATAAAATGCAAAAGCCGCGAAGGATTGGCGGCACATTGTCCGCGATTATTCTCTGCGCAAGGCCTTCTGTTATTGCCGTCTTTCCTACGCCTGAATCCCCGACATGTATCGGATTATTTTTCAATCTGCGGCAAAGCACCTGAACCGTGCGGTCAAGCTCTTCTTCCCTGCCGATTACAGGCTCAAGTTTATGCTCCCGCGCGAGAGCGGTAAGATCGATCGCATAACGATCCAGCGCGGTTTTTTTCCCCGCTTTTTTCTGGGTATCGGATTCTTCATCAGCGTACTTGCCGTTTTTTTCCGTTTCCGGAGGAGCCTCATTTCCGTAACTGTGGGACAGCACCTGCAAAAGCTCCAGCCGCCTGATTCCCGCCTTGCGCAGATAATAGCCGCTGTAGCATCTTTCTTCGTCATATAGTGAAACCAGAATATCCGCCACATCGATCATGTCTTTCTGCGCTGACCTGCAGTGAACCAAAGCCCGCTCTATTATATTGTGAAAACCTACTGTTTTTGTGGGTTCACCCGCCGCAATCGGCATTTTTTGCTCAAAGAAATTCTCCATTCCGTGCTTTATCTGTTCCAAATCAGCGCCGCACGAGAAAAGCACTCCCTGAACCTCGTCAAAAGCCAGCGCGGCATACAGAATGTGCTCCGGCGTCAGGTACTCATGGTTGCGAATTTTAGCTTCATTATACGCGGCGTCAATTATTGCCTGCACATGCCCGGAAATTCTCATTATATTTAATTATAACACAATTATCAGTGTAAAGAAAGGTAATAAATCATATGGGTTATTAACGATTTGATGCTGTGTTTTTTCACGGTAGTTCAATCTTAAACTTTCTCAACAATACATTTTAACGGAAAATTATTTTCCCTGGCCGCCGCATGCACCTGCTCTGTTTTTGTAACAGCGATATCCCATGTATAAACTCCGACCAGCCCCTTGCCCTTTTTATGAACATCCAGCATTATCCTGCTTGCGTCTTCAATGCTTTTATGGAAAATGGCCATCAGTATTTCAACAACAAATTCCATTGTCGTATAGTGGTCGTTAAGCAGAATCACTTTAAACTGTTCAGGTTCTTTTACTTTGTCATCAATTTTCGAAGCCGGTTTATCCTTGATTCGCATTCCCATGTGATTATTTTATGGAATTGGCGGAGGATGGTCAAGGAATAAATAATATACTACAATATATATATATTCATTGTAAAAAAGTTGGTTGGATTGAGCAGCAAATTTTCATTTTTAGCTGATAAGTTTCCTACTCTCGAAAAAATTGGCATATTGGCTGAAAATTACCTGTACACTGACCTCAATTCCTGTTTGTATAAGATGGGCTCCTTTGCAGAAACAATAGTCAATTATATGTATGAGCTTAACGGTTTGCCTCAGTTGCTTCATGAAGAAAATTCATTTGCTAATAAAATTAAAAAATTAAGATATGAAGGAATTCTTAACCGGGAAATGGATGATATTCTTTACGCGCTTCGAAAAAAACGAAATTTAGCTGTACATGAAGAATACGATTCATCAGAAGATTGTAAAACGCTTCTGCAGATGATGCATACATTATCAATATGGTTTATGCAAATTTATGGCAATCATTCATATAAATCTGAATTGAAAAAACATGCTGGTAGAGTTTCGCATAATATTAATCTTTCAGAGAAAGAAACCCGTTTTATTATTGACGAGCAGCTGCGTAGGGTGGGCTGGGGAGTTGACAGTGAAAATTTAAAATATGACAAATGCACTCGTCCGCAGATGGGAAAAAATATGGCTATTGCAGAATGGCCGACAGATTCTGTTGTTTGTAAATTCGGGAAAGCTGATTAGGCGCTTTTTATCGATCTTCAACTGGTTGGTATTGTGGAAGCGAAGGCGGCCAATAAAGATGTTTCGGCGGTTATTGATAATCAATGCTGTGAATACAGTATTGGTATCCGCAAGGAAGACGCTTCTTTTCTGATTGGTACATGTGGCGATTATAAAGTGCCGTTTTTATTTGCAACTAACGGCAGGCGTTATCAAAAACAATATGAAACAAAATCCGGTATTTGGTTTCGTGATGTAAGAATAGATACAAATATTCCAAAAGCTTTGCAAGGATGGATTAGTCCGCAGGGTTTGCGTGATATGCTCGAAAAGGATATTATTAATGCAAATGTTGAACTTTGTAACACTCCGTATGACTTACTGTGTGATAGAGATGGGCTCAACCTTCGTGATTATCAAATTGAAGCGATAAAAAAAGCAGAAGCTGCAATAGTACAAGGCAGGCAGACTGTGCTGCTTGCAATGGCGACAGGAACGGGCAAGACAAGAACTGTTCTTGGAATGATTTACAGGTTTTTGGAATCAAAGCGGTTTAAGAGAATTTTATTTTTGGTAGACAGAAATACACTGGGCGAGCAGGCGCAGGATGTTTTTCATGATGTAAGAATTGAAGATTTAATGCCTATTGATAAAATTTACGAGGTTAAGAAACTTGAAGATAAAGAAATTGAAAAGGAAACAAAAATTCATGTAGCGACTGTTCAAAGTCTTGTTAAAAGAATTCTTTATAATGATGAAGACTCAATACCTGCAGTTACAGATTATGATTTGATTATTATTGACGAAGCTCATCGCGGATATATTTTTGACAAGGAAATGAGCGATGATGAACAGCTTTACCGCGATCAACTTGATTTTATCAGTAAGTATCGAACTGTAATAGAATATTTTGATGCTGTAAAGATCGCTTTGACTGCGACTCCGGTGCTGCATACAACCAATATTTTTAGCGAACCTGTTTTTAATTACAATTATCGGCGTGCAGTAGTTGAAGGATATTTGGTGGATCATGATGCTCCTCATGAAATAAAAACAAAGCTTCGCAATGAAGGTATTACTTACAAGCAGGGTGAAACGATTGCTATTTTGGATCCAATCAGCGGAGAAATTACCAATAACGCTGTACTGGAAGACGAGCTAAAGTTTGATATTGAGAATTTTAACAGGCAGGTAATCACTGAAAATTTTAATAGGACGGTTTTTGAAGAAATAACTCAGTATATCAATCCTGAGGGAGAGGGTAAAACTCTTATTTATGCGGTAGATGATGATCATGCCGATTTAATCGTAAAAATTATAAGAGAGATTTATAAAGAAAAAGGAATTCCAAGCGATGCGATTATGAAGATCACAGGAAGCGTAGGCGGAGGAAATCCAAAGAAAGTTTCAGAAGCGGTTAAGAGGTTCAAGAATGAATCGCATCCGAATATCGCCGTAACTGTTGATTTGCTTACAACAGGGATTGATGTTCCTGAAATTACAGC